>NZ_JBEXHU010000028.1:0-67379 GCF_040608175.1 Micromonospora sp. NPDC005206 | reverse complement strand
GACTTCGTCTGCGACGTCCTTGTCAGTCCCATCACTGGGTAACCGCATCCGAGCAGGGACCGTCAACCCCCGAAGGACTTACGAACTGGAGCACTAAGCCGCCCGTTGCTCAGCGGCGCAAGCGGCGGGAGCAGGCGCCGTCGTGGTCGGCGCGGAGCAGGCAGCGCCGACCGCGGGGCATCAGCTGGTCGCAGAAAACCCGGTGGCGGAGGTATTGCTGATCCTCCTCGGACACCGTGGTTTCCCCTGGGTCGGTCGTCGGCAGCACGGACATCCAGCGGCCGATGACCCGGGCCAGGCGCTGTGCGGCGGGCAGGTCGGCGGCGGTCACGGGCAGGTGGATGACGTACCGCTGGCTCATCTGGTGTGCCCCCGCTCGTTGCCGCCGCGGGCATGCTCGGACTGCCAGCGGCGAAGCGCCTCCTTGATCCGTGCGGTCTCACGCCGGCTTTCAGCGAGCGCGGCGTGGAGAGCTGCCATGTCGACGGCGACCCGATCGAGGAAGGCGTACACGTCGTTGGGATTCAGGCCGCGGCGTCCGAGCCCCGTAGGCGGGAACCGACGCTCGCCCACCTGCCAGGGCAGCAGACTGGTGTACGTCGAGGAGCGATACGTCGCCCCGCCCTCCCGTACCGGTCGTTGGTTGCGGACGCTCATCTTGTTCGACCTGCCTTTCTGTTAGTGGAGGGGGTGGGCCCCCGGGTCACACCGCTCGCGCGGGCCCACCCCACCCCACCGCCGCAGCTTTGATCAGGGGCACGGCACCAGGGCTGCTTTACGGCGTCACTCGACCGGGCTATAGATCCAGCTCCAACCCTGGGGCGTCGCCGCCCACGTAAGTATACGGACAGGGGCACAGGGGCACAACCAGTGCGGCCCACGGGGGGACAAGGCTTACCAGGTATGACTGTCGATCCGCGCTCGCATACACCCGTCTATGTGCAGGTCGCCGACATACTGCGGCGGCGGATCGAATCCGGAGAGCTGGCGCCTGGGGTATCGCTGCCGAGCGAGGCCCGGCTGACCCAGGAGTACGGCATTGGCCGTGAGGCCGTCCGGATGGCGATGTCGATCCTGCGCTCCGAGGGGTTGGTCAGCACCGTTCGCGGTCACGGAACACGGGTGCGAAGCTCGCCCGAGCGGCAACGGGTGGAACTGCCGGCCGGCGCGTCGGTCGTCGCTCGAATGCCGACCGGCCGGGAACGGAACGAGCTGCACCTGGACGAGGGCGTCCCGGTGCTGGAGATCCGCCACGGCGAGGGCGAGGTGGAGGTCAAACCCGGCGACCAGGTCGAGCTAGTGCGCCCAACCAAGAGTTAAGCCGCACTAGCGCACCGATCCGCATAGCCGCAGTGTTGACGCGGGGAGCCGACCTAGGAGGCGCCCCAGGCGTTCGTGGAGGAATGTGACGATGCGCAGGACCGGACGACGTCGAGAATGAGGCCACCTGCCCGTCATCCGCTGGGTGCCCCCATTGACGCGTGGCCTCCTATTAGTCCGCCGCCTCGTCCCCTGCGCCTACTTGCCCATGGCCTTCTCCGCCAACCCCAGCAGCGCCCGTTGGCGATGGAGGAGAAAGGCATCGAAGTTGGGCACCGATGATGGTGTCAAGCTCATCGGAGCATGTCGTCTTCAAGGCGGCGGCATCCGGGAGCTCCGGATCAGAGGCGGCTTATGGCTTCAGTCGACTCGCCCATCTCGAGCTGGCAAGCCATCGCCTGTTGGCGGCACTCTTCGGCAAGATCGTGCTCGTCTCCCGACTGCTCCAAGTCTCGGGCCAACGTCTCGAAGGCATGGCGCGCCTGCCGGAAGTCACCTGCGAGCATGCGGAGGTTGGCGAGATCCAGTCGTAGGGCGACGATCTCCCCGACGAGCGGCTCACGACCGTCGGGCGCTGAGTGAAGGACACGTTCCAAGACCTCGGCCGCTTGTACGAAGCGCTCGTTCTCGGCCAGTTCCCTGGCCTGCGCCCGCAATTCGACCAGCTCCTGCTGACTTCGCTGCGCCGGTACGGAGGCAGCATTGGGCGGTGGAACAGCCCCAGTGAGCGTCTCCGTCCGGGCGGCTGCCAACCCGCGAGTGCCTCTACCGTCGACGAACGGCGTGAGAAGCTGGTGGACCTCGGCGGCCGACGCTGGCCTCTCCGCTGGCGTCTTGGCCAGGAGGCAGTAGAGGAGATGCGCCAGGTCGTCGGGCACGTCCGAGCGGTACTCGGTGATGATGGGAATCGGCGAACGCACATGGCGGCGCAGCATGTCGGGGGTGTTCGCCGCCTCGTAGGGAGGGTTCCCGGCGAGCATTTCGAAGAGCGTGCAGCCCAAGGCGTAGAGGTCGGCCGCTGGTCCGACAGGGCCGCCTTGAGCCTGTTCGGGTGCTATGTAGGCGGGAGTGCCGAGCGTGCGGCCGGTAGCGGTGAGGCGGGACGCTTCGGTTGAGCCGAGCAGCGCGGCAACGCCGAAGTCGAGCACCTTCACCACCCCTAGTGGAGTGATCATGAGGTTCTGGGGCTTCAGGTCACGGTGCACGAGGGAGGCGGCGTGGGCGACGGTGAGCACCGAACAGACCTGCGCGGCGATGGAAGCCGCTTCGCCGACATGCAGCTGTTCCTGCTCGGCAATGTGGTCGGCGAGGACGATGCCCGGCACGAGTTGCATGACAAGGTAGAGGTCCTCGCCGTGAACGCCCAGGTCGTACACGGATGGCACGCCCGGATGGTCGAGCCGGGCGGTGGCTCTGGCTTCGCGTCGGAAGCGCTTGACGGCCGTGTCGCGCTCGTCCTCCGGCACCTCCAGCTGCCGTAGGAACTTGATCGCCACCGGGCGGTCGAGGCGCTCGTCGAAGCCGGCCCAGACCTGACCCATCCCGCCGCGAGCGACCGGATACGTCAACTCGTACCGGTCACCGATGCGGTCCCCCGCCTGCATGTCTGGTCTCCCTGCGCTTAACACCGGCCCCCGCTGACGCGAGGGCTGAGTCACGGTAGTTGTCTCTGCACGAGACGGCTGGTGAGGAACGGGCTGGGCGTCCCGTGCCACAACACCGCCAGCTCGTCGCGGGGGCGGGTGGCGGCTACGAAAAGCAACGATCGGTCACGCTGGCGTTCGCGCTGGTACCGCTTTGCGTCGGTGTCCCGGTACTTGCTGATCATCTGCCGGGGCACGAGCCCGTCGCTGACCCCCGCGATGATCATGCGCTGGTACTCGAGACCCTTGAACCGGTGCATCGTGCCGATGTGCACGCCGTCAGGCCGCTTTGGGCCGTCAGGGCCGATCTCCACCACCGCCAGTCCGTCAGCCTCCAGCCGGCTGATGACGTCCGCCGCCAGGTCCTTCGTCGGTACGCAGATGGCCACCGAGCCGTCGGTCGGGTTGCCCCAACTGCGGAGCTGCTCGACGATCAGGTCCCGTTCCTGCGCCCATGTCGGGGCACCGTGGAAGATCGGGCGGCCGCCGCGTAGCAGCGACCGGTAGCCGGCCAGGTCTTCCTCGCCGCCGTCGAGGTCGTCGTACACCTCCCCGGTCATGATCTGCAGGGCGTCGGCGAGGATCTGCCGGGTGGTGCGGTAGCTCAGCGTGAGCCGGGACGACCGACCACGGATGTTGACGCCGAGGCTGCTCAACGTGACGTGGTTGTCGTAGATGCGCTGGTGGGTGTCGCCGGTGAGGAACATGTCGTCCGGGCCTGGCGCGACCATGGCGCGCAGCATCTTCCAGTGCGCGGCGCTGAGGTCCTGGGCTTCGTCGACCACGACGTGGCGGTAGCGCGGCCGGTAGAACCCACCGGACGCCTCGCCGGCGACGCCGGTGGTGTGGCCCGTGCGGTCCATCTCGAGGCGGGCGGCCCGTTGTGCCACCTGGCGCCAGGTCCAGACGCCGCGGTTTTCCAGCCAGGTGGTGAAGCGCTCGGTCAGCTGCCAGACCTGGTCCCGCTCGATCCGGGAGAGACTGCGGCCGCGGTTGGGGCGGCGGGCCTTGAAGTAGTCCGTCCGCGAGTTGAGCACCTGACCGAGGATCACCTGGTTCCACTCAGCGGCGAGGAACTCCGCCTCCCAGGCGGTCTCCCCCGTCTCGATGAGGAACTCGTCCCACAGCTCGAGGACACGATTGTCGTCCACCACGCGCCGACTGCCGCCTGCCTTGGCTTCGGCCACGACCCGGCTGGCCAACCGGTCGATGTTGACGATGTCGACGCGCGACACCAGCTCCTGCCCACCCAACGCCATCAGTCGGGTACGCAGGTCGGCTGCCAGGTTCCGGTTGAAGGTGGTGAGCAGGATCGGCTTGTCCACCCCCGGCGGTAGCTGCCGGGCGAGGTGCGCCACCCGATGCAAGGCGACGATCGTCTTGCCGGTGCCCGGACCACCTCCGACCCGCGCAGGGCCGTTGTAACGGCGTTCGACCAGCTTCCGCTGGGTGGGGTGCAGGAAGATCTGCCACCGCTCGAAAGCCTCGCCTAGCATCGCTTGCAACGCCTCGTCGTCAGAGGTCACCTGCGTGGCGGGGCGTTCCACCGCCGCCTCGAAGTCCTCGGGATCGACCGGCTCATCGGCGCGGACCGGGTCGGTGACCTGCTGGAGCACGTCGTCGTAGGGGGTGCCGTCGAAGAGCGCGAAGAGCACATCGGTGGTGAGCTGCGGCGCCCGGTCGAGCAGTTCCAGAAGCTGCGCCTCGGTCGTCAACTCCCGGATCTGCGGCAGCAACGGCTCGGAGACGCCGAGTTCCAGCAACTGGGCGTCGGTGTACGTGTCGAAAAGCGGCTTCTGCGCAGGCTCGGGCTCAGGCTCGGGCGGCACGACCCGGCCGATGATGCTGTCACCGACGGGTGCCATGTCGATGACCTCGATGCCGCCGGTGACCCGGTTGATGCGGTACGCATATCGGGTCAGGTCGTCGTACACCTCACCGCGATGCTTGACCGCGACGAGCAGGTAGTCGCGCTCGGCGATGTGCAGCAGCAGGGCGCGGTAGTCCTTGTTGACCCGAGCGGACATCAGCCGGGATTCCCTGTTGAGCGCCTTCAGATTGAGCCCAGGATTCTCCGGATTGTGCCGGAACTTGTGCATGAACTCGTAGACCGCTCCGATGTCGGCGCGGGTGAGTTTCATGACCTCCTTGTCGGCGCGGTCCAGCATCCGCAGGGTTGTTGCTCCGGTGCTCATCGACGTTCTCCCCCGCTCGTCGCCCTGATCTCCGCCACCAACTTGTCAACCGACCATTCCCGAGCGGTACGGGCGTGCCAGCCCGCCTCCGCGTACGCCCGATCGCGGTCTTCCGTCTCCGGGTCGTCGGACCGGCCGGTGAGCACAATGGCGATTCGTCGATCGGGCCAGGCGAGTTCGGCCTGCCAGCCCTGATCACCCAGCTCGTAGCCGACGACCGGTGCGGGTAGATTCTGCCGGGCAAGTTGCTGGACGAGCTGGTCCAGGGTGTTCTCGTCCGGGTCCAGGTAGCGCAGAATGTCCCGCCACGGGGATTCCTTGTCGAGCGTTTCGGGCTCGGCGGCTGCCGGCTGCGCCACGACGCCGAGCCACGTTGCCGTCTCCTCATCGAGCGGCAGCGCGCGTTGCGCCAGCACGAGTCCGGTGCCCTCGGTGACCGCCATCGAGGCCGGCTCGAAGTCGTCGAGGGCGGAGACCGTGAGCTGGCCCGCGTCACCACCACCGTTGGTGAGGAACTGCACGACATTGCCCCACGCCAGCCAGGCGGCCCATCGTTCCTTGTGTCCCTCGCTGGCGACGGCGGCGGGCAGATCGTCGAGCACGGTGAGCGCGGACCATGTCGGCAACGGCTTGCTCCGCCCGTCGACGACGACCGTCACCGGGCAGTCGGCGTTGTCTCGGGCGCGGGCGAGCATGATGTGGCGCGACGTTGTGGGTCCGGGCAGGGGCTCTCCGCGCAGTGCGGGAACCAGCCTTTCACCGACGCCACCGGAGTCGGTAGCGGTGTTGTCCCGAGCTTGCTTGAGCATGCCCGCCAAGGTCGCTTCCGCCCGGCGCTGCCATCGGATGAGATCGGGATCGGCGAGGAAGCGCATCAGCTGCTCGATCGGGTTGACCCAGATGGTCTCTTCGAGTTCGTCCGGGTCCGCACCCGGAAGGAACTGCCGGTATTTCTCCCGCGCCGCCTGCTTGCTGACTCCGCCGTACGGGGTCCACCGCCCCTGCCCGTCGGTGCTACCCCAGGTCTTGACGTCGTCCCAGGTGGCGGCGAAGACCAGGTAGCCGTGCGCACGTAAGCGGGCCCGCTTCTCGGCGTCGTCGGCGAGCCGGTTGTACTGCGATGAGGCGTGGTACTTGAATCCGTCGAGATAGACCGCTACCTCGGGGGACGGCGCGTCGAGGCGTTTGAAGTGGACGTCGGGCCGGGTGCCTCGAACGGTGTTCTGCAGCTTCATCTGCCAGTGGGTGACGCTCTGACCGTTGTCGCGGACGAACCGCAGGTCGGCGATGCGGGCGCCGTCATGGTCGGTCCGCCGGTCGATCCGCAGCCCCGAGTTGGGTGTCTCGCCAAGCGCCAGCAACTTGGTGAGGAAACGCAGCTCCAGCTCGCTCTCCACCTGGTGGATCAGCGAGATCTCGTCCGTGCGGGTGCCCTCCTGAACGTCCCAACTGTCCAGGAGCTTGTCCAGCATGCCCAGCGCCTCATCGCGACTCATCAGGGCGAAGTGCTCGTTGCGCGCGTAGCGCAGTAGGCAGCGGTGACACACCGCCCTGCCTTCATGTCGACAGACGCAGTCGGCGATCCGCTGCCGAGCCAGCTCGAGGATCGCGCGGAACTCCTCCGGTTTGGCGAGGCGATGCAGGTAGCCGGTGCCTTGCGGCTGGGTGTCGTAGACGACCACGAAGTTGCGCGTCCCGTCGCTCTGCCCGTCCGGCATGGTGGCCGGCACGGCCTGAAGGTGCGCGGGGTCGCCGCCGTACTGCGCGGCGATGCCGAGGCGGATAGCGGCGGCGAAGGACACGATGCGCTCCTGCACGACAGCGGTCGCCGCGGGGATCAGGATGCGCAACGCCTCGGTCTCCAACTCATGGGCCAGGATCAGATCCACGTGGGTGTCCGGGGCAGCCGGCGATCGTCGGTACGGGCACCAGGGCCGGTGATGCTCCGCGCCCGCTGCCACGGTCACACCGGATGCCTGCACGCCAAGTTGCTGGTTCACCGGAGCACCGTCGACGGTTGTCCCGCCGCAGGAGGTGCAGGCGTGGAACCGGTTGATTCGCACCTCGTCGCCAGCGAAGAGTTCAGCTGCCCGGTCGTAGCGCTGCGCGCCCAGGTTGAAGTGACGGATCATCGCGTGCCGGCTGTAGTCGACACCGAAGGTGTCATGAGCGTGCCGCCAGGATGAATCGACCTTCGCCGGGTCAACGTCGACGGCGACCGTCGTGGCGTAGAAGCGCCGGTCCCGGTCGTCGCTGTCGTCGCGGATGCGGGCGTCGTCGCGCTTGTCGCGGCTGAGCACCCGGGTCGGTTGGAGGACCTCGAAGAGTCGCCCGTGATCGGCGATGCCCGGGTCCGCACAGCGCGGGCAGGCGCTGGTGTCCTCCTTGGCCAGGTGGGTGCGGACGTAGCCGCACTGGGCGCAGACGCGCCACTGCTCGTACGCCGGCCGGTCGGCCGGGCCGACGTCGAGCCCCGAGATCTCGTGTTTGTAGCCCCGCACGTAGTAGCTGTTACCGGGGGCGATCTCGACCAGCGCCTGGCGGGCGGGGCGCGCGTACTCGCGGAGTTCGCTGTGGAACCGGCGGTCGCCGTCGGTCTTGTCCTCCCAGGTGAGGGTGGCTTCCAGGTCGGTCCGGGTGTCGATGAGCGCGTAGTTCGGCAGCAGACCGAACTCGACCAGGGTGCCGTGCGCGGCAGCCGCGCTGACCTCCCGCAGCCGGCGGCGGACCGCACCCTCCTCTGCCTTCAACATCTTGATCTCGCGGGCGTGGTCGGGATCGCTGGGCACCAGCGTGCCCCGGGCGGTGGCGAGTTCCTGGAGTCGGCGACGCAGGTCGGCCAACCGGGACTCCCAGACCTCGTCGGCTTCCTTGACCCGGTGGACGATGCCGTCCACCGCGAATTCACGCAGCTGGTCGGCGGCGGCCCGCAGGACCTTGTCGCCGAAGAGCGTCAAGAAGTCCTCCACCAGGCGGCCACCGTCGCGACGACCAGCCTCGGCGAGGCCGGTCAGCCAACCGCTCGGGCCGAACAGCACGTGCGCCCGCCGTGGCATCGGCAGCACTCCGGTCAGGCGACCGCGGGCCGCCAGGTCGATCAGGTGGGCGAGGTACTGGCGGCGCAGGATCTCCACGGCGGAGAGGAAACAGCCGGGCGGGACGATCTGACCGGCGATCATGTCGCGTGGGTCGGTGAGGTAGTAGCGATCCCGCTCGGATCGCCCGACCAGGGTCAGCACGAGTGCGTTGCCGCTCTTACGGCCGGCGCGGCCCGCCCGCTGGACGTAGTTGGCCGGGCCGTGCGGGAGCGACGCGAGCACGACCGCCGAGAGGGCTCCGATGTCGATGCCCATTTCGAGGGTGGGCGTGCAGGAGAGCACGTTCGGGTCGGTGTAGCGCTCGCCGTCGCGGAACTGCTTCTCCACCGTCTCCCGCTGGGCGCGGGTGAGCATGCCGGTGTGTTCGCCGGTGACCACGCGGAACACCGGGCTGTCCAGGTAGAGCCGCCGGTAGTAGTCGTCGGGAGCGGTGTCGTCGTGGGCGGCTTGGAGCTGACCGCGGCAGCGGTACTGGCGGCAGGGCTGGCCGATCCAGTCGACCACCCGGTCGGGGTGCTCGGTCTGCTGCCAATGGCAGGTGTCACATCCGACCCCGGCGGCCGCGGCGGACGCGTCGTCGAGCCGGGTCACCCGCAGGTGGCCGGGCATCAGCCCGTACACCGTGTTGCCGTCCTCGGTGTCGCCGGTGGCGACCACGTCGGCGGCGGCGAGTGCCGGTAGCAGGCGGGTGAGGAAGCCGGCGGCGTCGCCGGAGTCGAGGTCGAGGCAGCGGGACGTCCAGTCCTGGTACCAGTTGCCGCGAGCGGTGATCACGTCGAACTCCGAGGGGGACTTCGGCGTCGCGAGCAGGAACGTGGGCGCGGACAGGCCCTTCGGGAACGCGGGCATGCCGGCGGGGCGGCCGCCCCAGACCTGCCACCGGGTGCCCCCGCGCTTCAGGTACGGCGCCAGCCACTCGTGGTAAACCGCGCCGCGGGTACGTAGCCGTTCCAGCAGGCCGCGGAGGAAGGCGAGGTAGCGGGCATCGTCCGGGGGCGACCCGGCGATGTTGCCGGGGCCGGTCAGGTGGATGTCCCGGCAGATCGCGGCGGCTCGCGCTGGGTCGTCGAGGGCAACCTCGACGGCGACGCTGCGGGTCAACTCCAGGGTGCGGCCCTGGCGGGAGCGCAGTCCGGTCTCCATCACGGTGGCGAAGACGAGCCGCTCGCTGATCAGCTCCCAGGTCTCGCGGCTGCCGTTGTGCTCACCGGCGAGCAGGCTGTCGACACCGGGCTGGTCGTGCAGGTCCGGTGGCACGACGGTGGAGAGGATCTCCGGCTGCGCCGCCGCTTCGATCATTTTGGCGAAGAGGTCGTCGAGCCCGATCGACTCCCCTGCCGTCAGCCGGCTGGCGAGCAGCGAGCGCAGCGAGAACGAGTAGGACCGGTTGGCGACGAAACCGGCGCGGTGCGCGGCGTCCTGGACCGAGTCGTTGAAGAGCAGCGTCTTCTTCTCGGCCTCGTCGAGCTCCCCACCGGTGAAGAGCTGCGTGATCGCCACCGAGGCGAGGGTGGCCAGGCCGGCGCCGAGGAAGCGGATGCCGTGGTCCAGCTCGCAGGACGGGCAGCGGTCCTTCTCGGCACCGTCGATGTCGAGAACGTCGCCGAGCACGACGATCGCGTCGTCGGTGGGCTCTCGGTCGCGCTGCTCGTCGAAGGGGCGCACCCGGCGGCCGTACTCCAGGACCAGCAGGCCACGGAAGCGCTGGCGTACCTCGTCCTCGGTCGCGGCGATCAGCGCGCGGACCCGGCGCTTGTCCCGACCGACGCTGGCTCGGTAGATCTTGTCCGGGTCGGTCTCCAGCTCCTGCGGGTCCTTTTCCGGCGACAGCGCCGTCCAGCCGGAGCGGCCGCAGTGCCGGCAGTAGATGGCCGGTAGCCGGGGGTAGCGGTTGTCGGCCACGACCACGTCGGCGTCGGTGGCGTACGGGTCCAGCTCACGCGGCGCTTCGCCGTACCAGCCGAAGGCGGCCTGGTGGGAGGTGCCGCGCAGCAGGCGGGAGACGGCGCGTACCCACAGGTGGGTTTCGATGTTGAGCAGCGGGCGGCCGGGGGCCTCCGGGTTCTGCGCCACGGAGAGCAGGCCGACGAACCGGGCGAGAGCCTTCGCCGTGATCTCGGGCGGGGTCTTCATCACGCTGCCCCAGCCGGTGGCGTTCTTTCGGGGCAGCACGTCGATGATCTCGTCGAGGGTGCACGGCCTCGCTTGGAGCGAGTCGAGCACCGCCTTCGTCAACGGATGCTGGCGGAGCAGGTCACCGAGCCGCGTCGGATCGTCGAGACACTGCTCGCCGAGGACCAGCTCGACAACCTCAGCCATCATCCGCTCGGGGTCGCGGTCGTCGACGGCCGCGAGCTGCTCCGGGGTGGGCAGCGGCAGGCTGAAGTCCTGGCGGGCGATGAACTCGCCGGCCTCGTACCGGTCCTCCCCCACCAACGACCCGGCGTCGAAGGCGACGCCGAAGACCTGCTCGGCGACCTCACGGATTGCGGTACGCCCGTCCCGGCCGCCGCCCTCACCGAGCGTGGCGGAGGTGGCCACGGGACAGATCGGCCCGAGGGGCCGCTCCGGCTCGTCGAGGTCGAGCGCCGCGGCGAGCCGGCGCAGCAGCATCGCCACGTCGGTGCCCTGCGCGCCGTCGTACGTGTGGAATTCATCCAGCACCACGTACGCCGGCTCGGCGCCCTCCCACAGCGGCAGATCGTCGGCGCGCTGGAGCAGCAGGTCCAACATCTTGTAGTTGGTGATCAGGATGTCGGGCGGCGTGCGGCGCATCTCGGACCGCTTGGTGAACACGTGCGGGTACTCGATCGCCGCGACGTCGCCGATGTAGAGACCGGCGGTGACCTGGCTGAGCGCCGGATCGGAGAGCAGTTCGTTGATGCGCTGCGTCTGGTCCGTGGCGAGTGCGTTCATCGGGTAGAGCAGGATCGCCTTGACCCCGGCCCTGCCCTGCTGCTTCTGCCGCCGGCAGTGGTCGAGCACCGGGATCAGGAACGACTCCGTCTTACCCGAGCCGGTGCCGGTGGTGATCAGAGTCGGCTCGGCCGCCTTGCCCTTCGTCGACAAGCGGGCAAACGCGTTGGCCTGGTGCAGGTAAGGGGCGAAGCCGGCCGGCGCCCAGTCCAGGCCCGCCCGCCAGTCCCCCTCCGCCGGGCGAAAGGGGGTGCGGATCCGAAGGTACGGGCCACGGAAGATGCCCTGCTCCGGGTGGGAGAGGAAACCTTCCAGACCCTGGCGTACGCCGTCCTCGGTCAGGCCGAAGGTGGTGGTCAGGTACTGAGTGAGGGTCCGACGCAGGGTGTCGGCGGCGATGGTCGGCCTCATGAGCGGATCACTGCCGCATGCTACTTCACCCCTTACCGGGGTTGACCTGCTCGACAGCCCTGCCAGCGGGGTGAGTCGGATTCGCGACAAACACGCGCCGGAACGGGCGCCGAACGGGAGTTCACGGACGCCGGAAGCCAGGCGGCCGACCGGTACGATTCGCCCGTGAACCCGGGGGCGGTTGGCAGGCATATGCCATCGGTCGTAACGCTCGATGACCTCACCGCGATGATGGCTGCGGACGAGAACCACCGGTATGAAATCGGCCCCGAGGGAGTCGTCTCGATCCTGCCGCCGGCGGGATACGCCCACGCGATCATCGCGACCCGGCTCATGCTGCGGCTCGCCCAGGGCGGTGTCTCGGCGGACCGCGTCGCCCAGGCGGTAGGACTACGCATCCCGGGTCGTGACGGCGGTGTCGGCGGACGCATCCCAGACCTGGTGATGTGGAGCAAGGCTCAGTCCGACGGCGTCTGGCTGCCGGTCGCCGACGTGCTTCTGGTGGTCGAGATTGTGTCGCCCGGGTCCGAGGGTGTCGACACGGTGACCAAGCGCAGTGAATACGCCGCCGCAGGCATCCCTCAGTACTGGGTGGTTGACCAGGATGCGGCGCAGACCGTCACCATGCACCGTCTGGAGGGCGAGTACTATATTGCCCGCGCGACCATGCCGCTCGCCTGGGTCCTCAACACCAGCCTGGAGGAGCACGACCTCAGCTGAGGGCGGCGGATATTATCCGTCTTCTATGGTCTACTGCCCTCCATGAGTGCGGAAATCGCCACCGGCCTTATCGGTTTGCTGGGCGCCCTGGTCGGGGGCGGGGCAACGGTCGGCGTCGGATACCTGAGCACCCGCACCCAGCGCGCTGAGGCCGAACTGGCCCGCGGCCATGAGATTGCGGACGCCGAACGAGCCCGGAGCGGCCAGCTCGCTGACGCACGGAACGCGGCTTACGTCTTGTTTCTGACACGGGTGGACAGCTTCCTTGATCAGGCCCGGGAACTCGGCGACCTGGTGGACCTGCATCCCGAGGGTGATCGGCCAACAGACCAATACCGGCAATACACGGCCGACTGGAATCAACTCGTCGCCGCCAACGCGACCGTGCAGGTGGCTGGGCCTGACGTGCTAGCGCATCGCGCTCAGAAGCTCCGTGACGCGGTCGGCGCCCTTTCCGACATCATCGACAAGCGGTACCGGAGTCGCCGCTGGCCACCTGGGCTTGAGGCCGCCTGGGAACGTGTGTGGAGCGAGCGGCTCGACTTCCTACAGGCCGCTCGCCAAACGTACGCCGAAGGGTTTGTGACGGCAGCGCCCACCTCAGACCGCTCAAGCTGATCGCCCACTTGGGGGCCGGCGGCACCGTTACAGCCTGCCCTGTTCGACCCGGATCTGCGGTGGACGTCGAGTACCACCCAGACACTGCGCCTGCGCAACGGCCGGCAGCATGCCTGGCGCACCCGGACCCGCTAAGTCAGCTGGCGCTCACGCCAGCGCTGCATGGTCCGCTTGTAGGGCTCGGGCATGTGCAGATCAGGCATCTCGTCATACGAGAACACGCCGAGTTCCTTGTGCTCAGCGGAATAGACGAGGTCCTCATCGCCGACGTAGGTGGCACCGATGCTCACGATGAACACGTGCCGGACGGTCGTTCCGGGGCGCTGGGGTCAGTCCTCACACGAACTGGGCAACAACTCCGGCGACGGCAGCTGTCCCGATGTTTGGGAGCTCGGCAACGGCGACGTGGCGGTCGTCGAGCAGGACCTCACCACGGTGTACCGGCAGCGTCTGCCCGCAGGAGTTTCGGTGGACCCGGGCGGAGAGATTTCATCATTCCTCGATCAACCATGATCGTGGCGTAACTTACGAAACACGCGCTAACCAGCACGGACTGAGCGCCCCGCATCGTTCCCGCTGCCGCCGCGACCGCTAATGCAACACCCGGCGCCTCTACACGATGTCTCACCATCGCAATCAGCACGTGATCAGGAAGTGTCACCGCCTGGATGGTCGTCCGTGGCCTTCGTTAGGCCAGCGGTCAACTGCTGTTCGAGAGCGCGCCGGAGATGATCGAGCGCGGGACGCAACGTCTGTCGCTCATCATCGCCCGCTGCCATGGTTTCGAGCAGGAAGCGCATTAGCCTCGTGATAGCAGGTGCCGGCTCGGCTTCGGGATGCTGCGCATGTGCGAAGGCAGCGATCGCAGCGTCGAGCGATTCCGTGCCGTGCTCCAAGGCCCGACCAGACCACACACGGCGATTCCCAGAAGCGCCCAGGCGGCGAAGTCTTGCTTGTAACGTCTTGTGCGTATCTCGGCTTGCCTCAGGAGTTCATCGAAGGCGTGTCGCGCTTCGGCGAGGCGGCTCAACCGCCGAAGCGCGACGCCCTGCAGGGCAATGACGATCAATGCATCACTGCCGCTGTATCGCCTGGCGAGCATGGCTTCTCGGGCAGCTTGCTCGAACTTGCCCTGATGCATCCGGATCACGCTGATGGTCGAACGGGCCTGCAGGGCGGTGACGGGATCGTGCACCGGCAGGGCAAGCCCCACCGCATCTCGCGCCGCCCGCAGCGCCTCGTCCCATTGGCCCCTAGCCAATCTCAGATCTGCCAAGGTGTCGAGGTAGGCCGCGCGCAGAGCGCTGCCGCCGTCATGCGCCACGCTTTCCCGGATCCGCGAGATCAGCGTCTCGGCCTCCAGCCATTGCTCGGTCTCGACGTACAGCCGCACAAGACGGACCGCGAGCGGGACCATGCGTCTGGGCTGTCGCCCCGCCCGGCGCAGCGCTTCGGCTAGGAAGTTCTCGGCCTCGGTGAACTTGCCTTCTCGTCGTCGACATCTGGCCTTTCCGGAGAGCGCTCCGGCGGTCACCGCTGGGTCACTCGGTGCCAGATGGAGCGCGTTCTCGAAGTCGCTGAACGCGCGGCCGACATGCCCTTGCGCCCACAACAGGTCGCCGCGATTGACGTAGATCTTGGCTTTCCAGGCCGGTTGGTCGTCGGCGACTCCCGCGAGGGCTGAACAGTAGGCGTCGTCAGCACTCCTGTAGTCACCGCTGGCACGGAACAGGTAGCCGAGAGCGTTGTAGTTGGCAGGCTGGTCGGTTGGATCGATTCGGTCCGCGATGAGTTGCCGTGCCGCGCGGAACAGCATCGTGGGGCTGCCCGTCTCGGCGTCGTTGTCCATCTCCTCGATCGACCGGAAAGCTGGGACCGGCATGTCGGCACGCAGCCAGGCGCCGACCTCGGCGAGCGACGCCTGCGGATCGGCCCAGTCTCCATGACGATCCGCCTTGCGCCGTCGCCGGAGTGCCTCGGCCGCGTTCTCCAGCAGTTCACGATCTGCGCCGATCTTCTTCAAGTCGTCGCCGTGCTGCCACTCGAGCACCCGGTACGCCTCGGCTGGCCCTAGGAAGAAGAGCCGCCCGCTCCGGTCTGCGTGGATGGCATGTCGGCCCAGCGTGACCAGTTCGCCTCGGACATCCTCCGTGTCCAACTGGTCGTCGCGGTCCCGACCTTCGTTGACGAGAGCCGCGACGGTCGCGGCATCGACCGGCGTAGCGAAGGCCGCCACGGCTCGGTAGATCCGACGCCGGTCAGACCGGAATGCCTCGGTCATCTCGCGCCGAAGACGATCGCCGACCCCGTCCACGCTGCCCGCCCGGGCAGCCCAGTCGTGCAGTTCCGCGGCTAGGGAGAGCGCGGTCCGGTTGTGGTCGGATTCGACGATCGCGTCGAACAGTTGCGCGAGTCGCGGCCGGCCGCCGAGGTCCCGGCGGACCTCAGCCAGCTTCCGATCATCAAGCGACGCCAGTAGATTCGTGCGTTCGCCGGCGCTCTCCGCAACGAACGTCCGGAAGTGTTCGAGAGGGAGACCGTCCACCGCGATCCGGCGCGCCTTTCCAACCCAGTCCCCGCCGGCCGCCGCAGGCAGCCTATCGGTCACGAGGACGAGCTTGACGCGGTGCCGTGGGCCGCTAGTGATCAAGTCGAGTGCCTCGTCGAACGACAAGTCCATCAGCTGACGGTCGTCGTTGAGCAGACGCTCCATGGAGTCGAACACGATGACGTGCCGTCTCGTCCCTTGACTACGGAGCATGGCCTCCAGCCGCCCAATGGGCGACTCGTCGGGATGCGAGAACGCGTCGCGTGGCGTCTCCCAGACGGCGTCCAACTCCCGCACGATCGTGTCGACCCCTGGCGAGAATGCTGGAGTCGCAAGGTGCCACCCGTGGTCAATCCCCGCCTTGATGAGAACGCGCCGGACGAGT
Organism: Micromonospora sp. NPDC005206; assembly: GCF_040608175.1. NCBI lineage: Bacteria > Bacillati > Actinomycetota > Actinomycetes > Micromonosporales > Micromonosporaceae > Micromonospora > Micromonospora sp. NPDC005206. The sequence continues at coordinate 51,525 of NZ_JBEXHU010000028.1, read as the reverse complement.
TCGGTCTTGCCGACGCCAGGCGGACCGTGCACCACGATCAATCGCGATCGCCGGTCGTTCAGCGCCCATCGGAGTCGGAGACGCTCCACGCGACGGTTCACGAAGAAGTCCGCCACTTGCCGGGCCTGCTCGGCGAACGTGGCCGGGGGACCGGGCGGTCTGCCGCTCCGGCGGACTTGCGCAACCGCCAGCAGCAGGGCAGCCACCCCGACCAGCAGCGACAAGATGCTGGCCACCTTGTCGCTGCGATCGAGGAACCGGAGGAAGTCGGTCTCTTCAGCATCGGTGAGCACGGCCCACCATCTCGGCACATCGCCGAAGGTCAGGAGGGCACCAAGAACCAGACTCACAACGGCTACCCAGAGCAAACGGGCCCTGACTCGCTGCGGCATACTGCCATCATGAACGCCTAGACTGCGCGCCGGAATGCACCGTCCGGCCCAGGTTCGACAGCGCCCTGTCACCGCAAAGGCGGCAGAACGGCGATCAACCTACGCGCGGTGACCCGCGCGCAGCGCGGCCATGACAACGCGAACGTCCAAGAGCGACGGCGCGGCCCGCGGATACCACGCTCTTGTGATGGCGTTGAACACCCTCATATCACGATCTCTTTCGCTGAGCTGACGCCACTCTTCATGCTCCTCGGCGATCGCCTCAATAGCATCGCGCTCCTCTGGGGCGACCTTGATACCAAGCATCAGCGCCTTCCGGACGATCTCCCGATCCTCCTCACTGATCGGAACGAAGAAGCCCAGTCCTAAATCGTTGTCAACTACCATCGGCCCTCCCGCGAGACGACGTGGCACCTCTACGCTATGGGCGTATGCCGGGCAGATCCATGACATGAAACGGGCGAGATCTGCCAGTTCGAGGGCAGAACCCTGCCGACCCGCCGCCGGTTGCGCAACGGACTCGGCACCGGGCTACCTACCCTCATCGCCATGCATCTCGCGGTGATCGACCCCTTGCCGATGTACCGACAGGGGGTGGTCGCTGTTCTATCCGCAGCCGGGTACCAGGTGGAGGTCCCGGCGGACCCAGTCAACTGGGCGCGTCGCAGCCGATCCGATCTCGTGCTGCTCACGTTGGCCACCACCGGGGATTGGGATCTGCTCGGTCGGCTCCGGGATATCGCACCCGCGCAGCAGGTCATCGCGGTGCTGACGGAGGAATCTGCCGGGCTCGGAGTACGAGCGGTACGCGCCGGGGCGCGATCCGTACTGCACCGCGAGGTCACCCCAGTCGCTCTTCGACGGACCGTGGAGGCAACTATCGACGGCCAGACCGTCCTGCCCGCCGCAGTCGCGGTCATACTTGCCGGCGGAGCAGTCGCCGCCGAAGAAACCCGGCAAGCGATTACAGCGGCTGAGTTGACCTGGCTGCGCCACCTTGCCGCTGGGATGACGGTTGCTGAACTGTCCCGGATCGCCGGGTACTCGGAGCGCGCTATGTTCCGACTGCTGCAGGGGGTATACCGGCAGTTGGGCGCACGGTCGCGGATCGAAGCCATCGTCCGTGCTCAAGAACGGGGTTGGCTGCAAACCCTCTGATACAAAAGAACGACCTGCTGGCGCGCATTGACTACCGGGACGCGCCGCTGAGCGCCGAGCTGCGCCCGTTCCTACCCACCGACGGCACCTGGCAGGTCAGCGAGCAGTACGCCGAGGACGTGCGGACGTCACAGTACAACGGCACCGTCTACCTCGACGCCCGCAGCGGCACGGTCTTCCTGCGGGTCATCGACAGTTGACCCGACAGGTATCGCACCCGGCCGGGAACGCTCTGCTGCGGTGGAAACTCGCTACGCCGCTGATCGGGCTGAGCCTGCTGATGGTTGTCCCGGCCGTGTTCGGCACGGTGACCTGGTGGTCCTTCTACGGGGTCGGATACCGGGTGCTGAGCGTCGTCATCTGCCTCGTCCTAACCGCACAACTGGCGGTGGCGGTCTCCATCGGCGTCCGGCCGGGTAGGGACGTGCCCTGGACGAGGACCGGGCTGGTCATTCTCGGCATCCTGCTCACCTGCGGCCTGGCCCGACTTCGCCACGAACTGTAAACCTCGATCGACACCATTCCACCCCCGACAGTACGCCAATTAACCGCGCGTGGGAATTGCGCGTTCATGGCTCCTGTCGGGGGCGTCTTGTATGGTCAGAGGCGGATCGATTTGCGCGGCAACACCCAGTCGAATTGGTTATCGGGGGCAACGACCGCGCGTTTCAGCGATGGCGTCTGGATGTAACAAAATGCAACGTGGAGAGGGCGGGAGCCGATGGCCGACGACATGGGATCGACAGTGCCGCGACGGCAGCTCGGACGGGCGCTGCGCGAGCTACGCACCGAAGCCCGGATGACGCTGGACGGCGCGGCCGACGCGATGCAGTGCAGCCGACAGAAGATGTGGCGCATCGAGACCGGCCTCGGCCCGGTCCGCGCCCTCGACGTCAAGGTCATGTGCGAGCTGTACGGGGCGACGCCCGACCTGGCTGGCGCCCTCACCGCCCTGGCCAACGAAACCAAGGCCAAGGGCTGGTGGCACTCGTACGGCGACGCCGTCCCTGACTGGTTCGAGCTGTACGTCGGCCTGGAATCCGCCGCATCCCGACTGCGGGGGTATGACGAGTCGCTGATCCCCGGCCTCTTGCAGACGGAGGCGTATGCCAGGGGTGTCTTTCAGAACCGCACCGATGTGAGCGAAGACGAGTTGGAGCAGTTCATCAGCATCCGGCTCCAGCGGCAGGTCCTCCTACGGCGACGGTTGCCGAAAACACCTCAGCTCAGCTCGGTGCTCGCCGAGGCGCTGCTGATCAAGCAGATCGGCAGCCGGACGGTGATGGCCGATCAGCTCCGACACCTGAACGACCTCGCAGGCCTACCCAACATCTCCATCCGGATCCTGCCGCTATCCGTCGGGGCGCACTACGGCGCGCTCGCCGGCACCTTCATGATGCTCGACTTCCCGTTAACCAACCGAGTCGTCCCGGAGCCGTCCGTCGTCTATAGCGAGTCGCTGACCGGCGCCCTGTACCTCGACCGGCCCGAGGAGATCGCCGCCTACGAGAAGGCGTGGGCGAGCATTACGTCTCTGGCTCTCGATGAGCAACAATCGAGGCAACTCATCAACAAGATCGTCGGAGAGGTCCATCATGGCTGAACTGGCCGGCGCCCTATGGCGCAAGAGCACCCGCAGCGGCGACAACGGCGGGGCATGTGTCGAGGTCGCCGACAACCTCCCAGGCCTCGTCGCCGTTCGCGACAGCAAGGACCCGGCCGGGCCTGCCCTCACCTTCTCCCCCGCCGCTTGGACCAACTTCGTCCGGGTCACCAAGTTTGGGCACTGAGCCGTACGCCAGACGGGAGCGCAGCCGGCGGTCACGCCGGAGACACTCCCGTCGCGCAATAGGTCAGGAGGCCGCGTCCCCGATAGCGGGCTGGGCCACGTCCTCGAACAACGACCGCCAGTTCCGCCATGCCTCCACGTTCGCCGGGTAGATCGCCGCATGCCGCCGCCCGGTTACGCGGGCGAACACCGCCAACGCTCGCCATGAACTCGTCGTGCCGCTCGCGCACTCCGGCACGCAGGTCGTCTCCCGGTAGGACGTAGAAGTCCCGGCGTCCGTCGGTTACGTCCACAAAGGACGTAGAGGTCGACCGACATCGCCGTCATCCTGTCGATGTCCGCGATCATCCAGCCGCCCTGTGCGGCGACCTGCACAACGGCCGTCCTACCGTTGATCTTCACGAAGGTCTGCGCACCGTATAGCCGCGCATCAGGGCCTCGGCCACCGCAATGCGCCGTCCCGCCTGATGTTTCTGGTGGTTACTCGGAGCCATCTGTTTTCCGTCCGGCGACAAAAAGGAATAGCGAGGGCTACGACGGCCGCCAGCCCGCCTCGATCGCATCTTGGAGCCGCTTACTGAACTCGGCGTGCGCCTGCCGATATTCGTTCTCCCGATCCGCCTTGTAAAACGGTGCTGTATACCCCTCCGGAACCGGATTCCGATCCGGATCGTCCAAGTATGCCTTCAGCTGCTCGTAATGCCCCTTCGTCTGACCGTGCCCGAATGCGTAGGCATCCGCCGCGATTTTTCGCCCGGTGGCGTCGAACCACGTCTTCTCTTCTCGATCCATGAGGCTGGAGTATCGGGCTCCCGCGACTGCCACCAACTCCTCCCATCGAATACCGAGCCAAACAGCGACGAGAGCGTCGATTTCGACAAGGGCAGCCCGACGCTCTTGCTCACGGCGCAAGGGTGTCACCCGCCGCCACGATTGACAGACCTCTCCGACCTGATCAAGCGGTCCCCAGTCAACCGCCCACCGCTCGCCTTGCCATTCGGGATCGTAAAGCTCTTCCCAAAGACCAGAATAGTCCCCTGTGAGGCAGTTAAGCCTCAATGTCCGCAGCAACAGCGCCGGCGCGAGTGGATGCGACTTCGTAGCGGATGGCATCGACTTGGCGTCCGCAATACGAAAATTTGTTCGGTTTGTAATCCTGAGGAAGTAGTCTAATGGAAGCGACGCCCAGAATCCCGCGTTAAGCACCGTAGCAGCGTTGTCGGCTAGAGCAAGCGTATGCACACCGTCCACGTGAGCCGGTCCAGGCGGAATCAGCGCAGCGTAGAGCGACCGCTCCGTATTGAAGGCGATCATTCGCCTCCATGCTAAGCGGAAATAGGTCGTGCAGGGCTTACCCCACCAAAGGTCTTGGGCAGAGCGGCTGGCCGCCTCACTTGGCGACAACATGTAGTTGGTTCGCGGCACGAACGAGGAGCTGATCTCGCTCGGATCTACCCGGTCCCAGTCATTATTGCTACGACAAGGAACGCGGGGTTGCTTTGCAATGGGCGTTGCGATACCGAAGTGCGGCCCCTGCAGAATGAGCTTGTGCGCGGATGCGAGTTCGCTCTGGTGCCACCTTATTCGTCCGCCATGACGGTCGGTCGTCTCGTTATAGCCACCGCTAATTTTCAAATCCTCAGAGCCCAGACGCTTAGAAAAGTTAGCCAAGGCCGCAATAGCTCGATCCTCGTAACTGGTAATGGGATAAAGCAGAGATGCCTCGTCGGCGCTCTCGTCCATAACGCCTCGCAATTGCTGCCAAAGCGCCAGGATGCTCTCGTCAACCCACACTACCCTCGAGGGGTGGGGGCGAAGGTCCCATTTCCCATCACTGCGGTAGCCAGGCGCATCGCCGCCACCAAACTGCTGAAGCGAACCCAAAGCCGTGAGAGGATCGAACAACCAGCTTAGATTCTTGAACCCGATTTTCCCAGCAGCGCCATAAACATGGACGCCGAACGTGACGTTATCACTTACATCGTCAAACAACTTCGTTTTGTTGATGAAGTGCATATGGAGGCGCAAATGCCGGTATGAGGCGGCACGCAAGGAACGTTCCTTAATTCCGTTAAGATGCGTGTCCGGGTGCACCAACCCGGCCACACCGGAACGGCTTCCATGCCTCCAAGCCTGACACATGAAGACGCGGTATAAGTCCGGCCGCGTGCCGGCCATGAGGGGGAAAGTCGCAGTTCCGCCCAAGAACTCCACAAGCGCGGCGTTAGTGCACATTTCACCAAGGTAACCACTTCGGACTGTCGAACGATTGAGCAAGCTCGCCTTCCGGGCTTTCCAAGATTGGGCCATGGGCTTTTCAGTCAGGCGAAACCACGGTTCAATCTCCGCTAGAACCACATCCTCTTTCCAGTCAGGTCTCACCCAGGGGGGATTTCCTACTTGGAGGTCGAAGCCGCCCTTGCCGAAGGCTTGGGCGAACGTGAGCTCCCAATGAAGAAAGCCCTGCTGTTCCGCAATCCGATCGGCCCCGAGAAGCCACGGGAAGCGATCCGAGAGCGTCCAAGGCGAGTCGACTCCGATCACGCCGTCGAGCTTGCGCTCGAAATCGCTCATCTCGCTCAGGCTCGTGAGGTTCCGGCCGTAGAACCTCTCGGTGTTCTCGTCGGCATCGCTGCGGCCGATGAGCGCCTCGGCGAAGGTGATCCAGTCATCCAGGCTCGACAGCGGTACCTGCTGACGGAGCTGTTCCGCCACGGTCATCCGCCGGATCCCCCCGGTCGGCTTGGTCGGCAACTTCATCTGCTGCGGCTGCACGTTCCCGAAGATGTCCGCAGTCTCATAGACGGCCGGTTCCTCGTACGCTGGCTCGTCCTTGATGTGTGAGACCTGGACGGGCGCGGCCGGATAGGCCGGGTCGGAGCCGTCAAGCAGCCCGACCTTGTCCAGTGGCCAGAACCACAGCGCGCACCAGACGTCCATCAGCGTCTTGAGCCGCCAGTACGGCGTGCCCGGCGCGGTCAGGTCGGCGAGGATCTCTTCCCGGGGCACCGCCTCGGTAACCTCCGGCAAGTCGTCGGCGCCCCAGACCTTGATGTCGCGACGGATCTCCCGCTCCGAGATGTCGAGCCGCTGCTGCACCAGCCCCCACAGAAACTCGACCCTCCGAGCGAGAGCCTGCAAGCGCTGTACCTGCGAGTTCTTGCCCTTGGCCGATGGCGTGCGCTTCATCGCCGTACGCCAGGCCTTCAATCGTGCGGTCTCGGCCGGCGCCAGCTCGCGGGCCTCCTTCTCCCCCGCGACCGCGCCCCAGCCGTCGGCCGGGAGCAGGAAGTGGTGGATGGTGCCCTCGTCGATCGGCCCGTCCCGGAACGGCTGCTCCTTCGGCGCGGTGGTGAGCCACGACTTGTCGGCGAGCTGCTTCGGGGTGTAGGTCTTGCGCCCGCCGCCGATGAGGGAGTTGCCGCGCTGGAGGTGCAGGCCGAACCAGGGTGCCTGGAGGCCGGCGTGCATGACGTTGAGCCAGAGCGACACCTCGGCCAGCTCGACTGCGGTGCGGTTGAGGTCGACGCCGTAGCTGTTGTGCAGGGCGATGTAGGCCTTTACCCGCTGGAGTTCGAGGTGATAGTCCTCCGGGTCGAGGGTCACTTCAAGTTCGGCCTGCCGACGGCGCAGATATTCGGCAGCGACCTGGTTGATCGCCTCGTTGAGGAACGCGCCGGAGCCGAGCGCCGGCTCGCAGATCGTCCAGTTCAGCAGCTCCCGGGCTGGCGTGACCGTGTCGTCCTGGTCGAGCCGGTACTTGAGGGCGAGTTGGACGGTGACCTCGGTCAGCGACTGCGGCGTGTAGTAGGAGGCGCTGGTCTGGCGGTCGCGGCCGGCGAGCCGGTAGACGAACTCACCAGGCTGGTGACTGACCCGACTGCGGACGCCGGTGTACGGGTCCTCCTTGTAGACGAAGACGCCGTCGTCGTACTCGTCGACCTTCGAGGCCGGGATCATCCACGAGCCGTCCTTCGGGTCACCGTTCTTGGCGACCTCGTAGAGCTGCTCGGTGGCGACGAACCCGGTGTACGACATCAGGCCCTCGTATACCGCGCCGAGTTGGTTGATGCCGAGCTGGGCGTAGGAGATGAAGCCACCGCGGCGCCTCTTGCCGCCCTTGGTGAGCATCAGTCGGCGCAGCACCTCGTAGAGGACCTTGTTGCGCAGCCGGGTGTCAATCCTCGGGGCGTGTTCGTCGTCGGGATCGCTGCCCGGCTCGGCGATCAGCCGGCCGATGAGCTTGGTCTTCTCCGGTAGGAACAGGTCGGAGCGCATCGGCTCGAAGCGCAGCCCCTCGCCCTCGCTGGCCTTGTCGGCGGCCTCGGCGCCGCCGCGCGGTCGGTGCCCCTCGTTGACCATGCGGAACAGCAGGTCGAGTGACTCGTACAGGTGGTAGCGGCCCTCGGCGGAGGGGGCCATCCGTCGGGAGACGAGGTCACCGAGGCGGGCGAGGCTGTAGCCCTCGATGTACTGGGGGTCGTTGACCGGCAGCACGCCCAGTTCGGGGCGGGCCTCGGCGTAGAGCAGGAACAGGATCCGGTACAGATAGCGGAGCGCCTCGCGGCCCAACTCCTTGGCCAGCTCGTCAAGGTCCATCACCTGCTGCGGGTGGTAGCCGGCCGCCCGGATCTGGTCGAGGACCTCGTTGGCGATGAGTTCGACGGAGACCTTCAGGCCTTCGCGGAGTTCGCTGGAGACGCCGACGGCGTGTTGGCGGGAGCCGGCGACCAGGTCGGCGAGGGGTTCGGTGCCGCCCTCGGCGGGTGGGCGCAGCGAGTCGGCGCCGAAGAGGGCGGCGACGACGTCGAGTTCCTTGTCGTCGTTGCGGGCGTAGGCGGTGTCGAGGCTGACGGCCAGGTAGCGGCCCTCACCCCAGACGGTGCGGTCGGCGAGGGTGATCACGCCACCGCTGAGGATCAGCACGTAGCGGGGCTTGGGGCTGTCGGCGGCGAAGAGCAGGGAGGCGAGCTTGGCGCCCGTCTCGATGGTTTCGGTACTCGACAGTGTGAGCGGGTCGAGCAGCCGGCCGGCGTCGTCCGAGTCCTGGGCTGCCTCGGTGTCGGCCGCCCAACCGCAGTCCAGCGCGACGATGCCGTGCGCGGAGGTCAGCTCGGCGTGCGCGACGTGGACCTCGTGCTCCTGGCCGGCCCGTTCGACGGTGATGGTCTGCGGCTGCGGTTCGAAGCCGAGCGCCCGCAGCACGTCCTGGTGCTGCTTGCGCAACCGCTCAGGGTCGAAGAAGTCGGCGTCGGTCAGCTCGGTCTTGGCGTCGAAGTAGGGTCGGCGCATGGCGCGCAGGCCGGTGCGCGGCGTCGGCTCGCCGGACTTCTCCGTCACGGCCCACTGCTTGAGCAGGCCGCCCTTGAGGGTGGTGGGCAGGATCTCGGCGAGGTAGTGCGCGGAGAGATACTCGCCGCGGTTGGTCAGCGACTCGAAACTCATGCGGCACTCTCCGAGGACGGTACGAGGACGGCGAGCACCCGCAGCAGGGGGTCACCGGCGGTTTCCAAACGGTCGAGCAGGTCGTGCTGCTCCTGGACGGTGGCGTCGACGCGTTGGCGTCGCTTCTCCCGATGAGCGCCGGGCAGCTCATCGGTGAGGCTGGCCTGTTGGAAGGTCGTCAGCTGCCGGCGGTGCTTCTGCAACGGCTCGGCGTTGGCCGCGGCCCACTCGACGCGCTTGCCCTCCAGGTACTGGCGGGCAACCTCGACGGCCTCGGGCAGCAGTTCCTTCAGCGGGTCGATCGCGATGGTCTCGGCGCGGTTGACCATCGTCGGGCCGACGTTGGCCTCGCGCAGGACCTCGTCCATCGGCCGGATGGCCGGCGACGCTGGCAGGCCGGAGACGGCCATCCACTGGACGACCGTGGGTTGGCCGAGGCGGTTGGCGTAGACGCCCTGGATCAGGAACGTCGGCGCGGTGACGTCGGCGGTGAGGACCGGGGCCTGCTGGCGGCCGAGCCGGATCAGGACCTTGTCGACCAGCCAGTCGACCATCGGGTGTACGTCGCTGAGGAAGGCGATGTCCGGCCACATCGGGGTTTTGCTCTGCCGGGCCTGGTCGAGCTTGCGTTGGGCGAGGGCGCGGTCGAAGGTGACCTTGAGCCGCAGGTCCTCGCCCTCGCGGTGGGCGCGCAGGTAGGAGCGGGGCAGGTCGGTGAGCCGGTGCACCAGGTCGTCGGGGGCGAGGAAGGTCAGCAGCTCGTCCTCACGGCGCAGATCGATGTGTTCCTCGGGCCGGTCCTCGTAGATCTCGTACAGGGCGGCGTCGACGAAGTCCTGGGTGGAGTCGAAGAGCTTGGGTACCTGAGCGCGCGGGACATCCGCCGCGACCGGTGCGGTGCCGACGTCGCCGAAGAGGTCGGCCATCACGTCGACCTCGGCGTGGGCAGCCTCGTAGGACTCGTCCACCGACTTGCCGGCGAGCAGGTCACGGACCAGCCGGTCCTCCTCGGCCTTGGCGTCGTACTGGCCCGTCACGGCCTCGACACTGCCGAGGCTGCGGTGGGCGGTCTCCTCCCGGTTGAGCAGCTTCTCGGAGACCGTCCGGTCGTCCTTGGCGTCCTCGCGGTCGGAGGTGAGGATGAGCGCGCGGAACTGCGGTTGGTGCTTCTGCCCGTAGCGGTCGATGCGGCCGTTGCGCTGCTCGATCCGGATCAGGCTCCACGGGATGTCGTAGTGGACCAGGTGGTGGCACTGCTGGTGCAGGTTGACACCCTCAGAGGCGACGTCGCCGGTGAAGAGCAACCGGACCTCGCTGCCGGCCAGCTCAAACTCCTGGAGAATCGTCTGCTCGTCCTTGTCGGCCACACCGCCATGCAGCACTCGGATCGCGTTCGGCTTGAGGCCGAGCAGCCCGGGGACGACCTCGGCGAGCCACTTGATGGTCGGCACCCGCTCGGAGAAGACCACGGCCCGGGTGTCGCTGTTCTTGCCGACGCCGATCCTCTTCAGCTCGTCGACCAGCCCTTTGAGCTTGCTGGAGTCCCGGTCGGTCATCGCGGAGGTCAGCTCCGCGAGCCGGTCCAGGGCCACCCGCTCGGTGCCGGTGGCCTTCTTGCGCCGTTTGGTCACCGTCTCGTGCAGCGCGCGGTGCGAGGACAGAAACGACTTCAACAGGGTGTACGGGAAGAGCCGGTGCTGCCCGGTGATCGCCTCGTCGGTCCACTTGCCGGCCAGCCACACGTCGGTCAGCTCGTCGAAGATCTGCTCCTCGCGGTCGCTGGCTTCGCAGTGCAGCGCCTGCGACGGGCCGCGGTCGGCCCAGCGGTCGCCGATCTGGTCGCGTACCTCCGGGCTGATCTTCGTGCGGCGCAGGTAGAGGTGTGCGATGTCGCTGGCCTGGTAGTCCTTCTCGTTGGCGATCGCCGCCGGGTCGAGCAGCGAGATCAGCTGCGCGAACGACTCCTTGTCGCCGTTGTGCGGGGTGGCGCTGGCCAGCAGCAGCGCGTCGGTCTTCGCGGCCAGGCGGCGGGCCAGCTCGTTGCGCTTCGTGCCCTTGTTGATGAGGTTGTGTGACTCGTCGATGACGACGGCGTCCCAGGTCGTGGCGTCGAGGTGGTGGCCGAACTGGCCCGCGTCCTTGAGGGTGTCGACCGAGATGATGGCCCGTTTGAAGTAGGTGAACGGGTTGCGCCCAGCCGGGATCTCCTGCTGGATGCGTTGGATGCCGGTCGAGTCGAGCCGGACCAGGGGGATCGCGAACCGGGTCCACAGTTCGCGTTGGAACTGTTCGAGGACCTGCTGCGGGGAGACCACCAGGATGCGGTCACCTCGGCCCCGGCGGATCAGCTCGGCGAGGATCAGCCCGATCTCCAGGGTCTTGCCCAGGCCGACCACGTCGGCGAGCAGGATCCGCGGCCGCAGGCCGGACAGCGCCAGCTCGACGGGTCGCTGCTGGTAGGTCAGCGGGTCGAGCAGGAACCGGTCGGCCAGGGCCAACCCACGCTCGGTGCGCGGCAGCGGGGTACGCCGCAGCACCGCTTCCAGGAAGAGGCGGCTCCGGCGGAACCGCGACGACGTGTCCTGGACGAGCTCCGTCTCCTCGGGCACCAGCGGCGTGATGTCCTCAAGCGCGGTGAAGAAGGTCGCTTCGACGTCCTGCACGAACTCGGATACGCCGACCGCCTTCACCATCGTGCCGTCCGCGGTGCCGGTCTTGACGCTGCGGATCAGCCATTCCTCGTCGCGTACAACGATGCGGGAGCCCGGGGCGAAGGTCGCGGCCTGGGAGGTGGTCATCGGTGGTGCCTTCCTACAGGGTCGAGCGGCGGGCGTACTGGCGGCGCACCTTGTCGACCAGCCAGGTGACGTCAGCGCGGGGGTTGGCAGGCCGCTCGGGGTCGACCTTCGTGGGTGCCGTCTCCGGCACCGGGACGGTGTCCGCCTCGATGACCGGTGCGCCCTCCGGGTCCTGTCGCGGATCATCCAGGTCCGGCGGAACCAGCAGCTCGGTGTCCCCGTCGTAGGTGAGCGCCGCCACCTCCTGGCGCAGGGCGTGGACGCTCTTGCCGCTGGCGGCGGTGGCGACCGCGAGCAGCCGAGCGCGAACGTCGGTCAGGCCAGGTCGGGCGGTGGGGTCGAAGGCGAGCATCGTGCCGAGCAACTGCACCAGCTCGGCCGGCACCGCGGAGAGATCAGGAAGGTCGGCCGGCTCGCTGATGCGCAGCAGCAGGTTCCACGAGTTGGTCGGCGGGTAGAGCCCGTGGCCGGTGAGGGCGAAAACCAACGTCGCGGCGAGCGCATAGATGTCGACCGCCGGGGTGAGGTCCCGTTCACCCTTGACCTGCTCGGGTGACATGTACGCGGGAGTGCCCACCAGGGCACCCGGCTCGGTCAGGTAGTCATCTCGTTCGATCAGCACCGCCAAGCCGAAGTCGATCAGCTTGGGTCCGTCAGGGCCGAGGATGATGTTCTGCGGCTTGAGATCGCGGTGCAGCAGCTTGACCTGGTGCACCTTGGCGAGGCCTTCGGCGAGCATTGCGCCGGCCATCGCGGCCAACGGCAGCGGAAGCGGCCCTCGCGCGTCGACGTGCTGTCGCAGCGTGGCCCCGGGGACGTACTCGACGGCGAGCCAGGCCGGGTTCGCGTAGGGATCGGCACCCTCCAGGCGGGCAACCCGAGATCCGAAGACCAGCTTGAGGCTGTCGACCTCGGCGGCGAACCGCTCGCGCACCGTGGGCGCCTCGATGAGGTGCTGCTTGATCACCTTGACGGCGACCCGCTCGGCGGTCGGCGACACCGCGAAGAACACATCGCCCATACCACCTGAGCCCAGCGGCCGGACCAACTCGTAGCCGCCGATTCTGCCCAGCGTCATTCGTCCCCCTCACGATGACACCCACCCAAACTGCTCGTCTGCCTGTCGGCTCGACGCTGGTCGGACGCATGACCGTACAACGTTGAACTTTCAACGAGGAAGCGTCCGAATGGCGGTTAGCGCTGGCCCGCCGTCTGATATCCGACGACACGCGGGCCGCTCGGGAGGCGACCGTGCACCGCGGTCATCGCGTCTCGTCCGGCCGGATCGTTCCCCGGGCCAGGCCGTCGGCCGTGAGTTGGGCCAGCTCCGCCCCCAGCGACGCGGCCTGCCGGATCGCTGACTCGAAGGCGTCGAGACGCCGGAAGGCGTCCCCGTGCGCCCGTTGCTCGTCGAGCGACAGCCGCCGTACCTGCGCCCGTCGAATGTCGAACCGCATGGTTCCCGAGAGACTCGACGCCTGCTTCTCATTGGCGGACGTGCGCAGCTGCCCGGCCAGGAACCACGGGTCCAGCGCCGCCGGGTTGGGTCGCAGCAGGTAGAGGTTGCGCCCCAATAGTGCGCCGTCGGCGGTGACCACCCGCGGGATGAGCTGCCGCGCGATCATCGGCACCACCACATCCCCCACAGCGAGGGGGATCTCCTGCCCGAACCGGTCGTCGACCCGCCCGGACGCCTCCACCCCGGCGAGCACGTCCGGCACGGTGAGCACCGGCGGCCCATCGGGTGCGGGTGTGGACGTGCCGGCGCGGACCGGGCCGATCAGTTGGAGCGCCCCGGTCTTCGCCAACTCCCCCACCGTGAGGAAGAGGCCGTCCGGCCCCTCGGCCGCGGGTGTGACCTGCGGCAGCAGCGCCGGCAGCTCGCCGACGATGGCGGCCAGGCGCTCTCTGGTGCGTACCAGATGCTCTCCTGACGCCTCGCCCCCGACGGCCGGTTGCCGGCGCGCGGGGGTGAGGTCGACCTCCTCGTCGAGTAGCTCGATGACCGGGACTGGGCGGGCGAAGCCGGCTTCCTCGACGTCGGCGTCCGGGGCGGCGGCGAAGGCCCGCCACGCGGCCAGCACACGCGGAGCGGTGTCGGCCAGGTCGCCTCCGGCGGCGTCAATCAGCAGCGCCCGCGCCGGTGGCGGCGCGTCGGCCGCGGCCCGCCGCAGCACCCACAGGTGCAGCGGTACGCCGTGCGGCGCCGCCACCCCCGGCGGGAGCGCGATGACGGCGCGCAGGTGGCCTCGGCGCAGCAACTCGCTGCGGATCCGTTTGCCGGCGCGCCGACTGGCGACCGTGGGCGGCATCAGCAGTACGGCGTGCCCGCCCACGCGCAGGTGTGCCAGGGCGTGCTGCGCCCAGGCCAGCTCCGGTTCGGTGCGGGGTGTGGTGCCGACGATCCAGCGGGGATCGTGGCCGAGCTCCTCGTCGCCCCAGTTGGTGGCGCCGAACGGTGGGTGGCAGACGACGGCGTCGACGGTGCGGCCGGCGAAGGCGTCGGCGCGCAGGGAGTCACCGGGGCAGACCTCTCCGGGTACGTCGTGCAGGGCCAACCACAGGCCGGCGAGCCGGGCCAGGTCCTCGTCGAGTTCCTGCCCGTACACCGAGGTGCCGCCGGCGCGGACGGCGGCTCGCAGGATGGCGCCGGAGCCGGCGGCCGGGTCGAGCACTGAGCCGCCGCCGACGTTGGCGAGCCCGATCATCAGGTCGGCGAGGTCGTCGGGGGTGGCGAAGGGGCGGCCGGGCCCTGGTGCGGAGAACCGCTGCCACAGCTCGTCGAACGCACCCTGCGGGCCCAGCTCGTCGGCGAGCGCGTCGACGTCGGGCAGCAGCGGCGCGAGCTGTGCGTCGGGGTGGCCGCTTCGGGAGCCGCGCTGACGGGCCAACAGCAGCGCGCCGACGGCCGAGAGCCCGGCGGCCGGGGAGTCGCTGGCTGCGGCGAGGTGACGCCAGAGCCGGTCGGCGGTGGCGAGCTCGGGGAGCTTGCCCTGGGTGCGTAGCCACTGCTCGACCTGGATCAGGTCGAACTCGGGGCTCGCCGTCGTCCCGCCCACCGGGGCGGGGAAGTCGGGGTGCCTCTTGCGCCAGTTGCTGACCGCAGCGCGACCGACTCCGGCGAGCCGGGCGATCTCCGCTGCCGTGATGGTCGGGTTCTCCTGCACGCCGAAAGTCTCGCACATCTGTCAAGCACGAGATTGTCTGTTGACACCGTTCTCGGACGATGCTCTTATTGACGCCGCAACGTTCACATCAGGAGGACAACGATGCGCAAGACCACCACTCTCGCTCTGCTCGCCACCGGCCTCATCGCCCTGGGCTGCGGCTCCGGCGCCGCCGACACGTCCACGAGCTCCGGCGGCGGCGGCAAGGGCGAGGACGCCCCGGCGAAGACCGCCAAGGTGGGCGAGGCGGCCCGCGACGGCAAGTTCGAGTTCACGGTGAAGTCCGCCAAGTGCGGCGTCACCAAGGTCGGCAGCGACCTGCTCGGCCAGAAGGCGCAGGGCCAGTTCTGCCTGGTCACCGTCAACGTGAAGAACATCGGCAAGGAAGCGCAGATGTTCGACGGCAGCAGCCAGAAGGCGTACGCGGCCGACGGCACCGAGTACTCCGCCGACACCGGCGCCGCGATCTACGCCAACAAGAACGCCGAGACGTTCCTCAACGACGTCAACCCCGGCAACCAGGTCAGCGGCGTCGTCGTCTTCGACATCCCGAAGAAGGTCAAGATCGCCAAGCTCGAGCTGCACGACTCGCCCTTCTCCGGCGGCGTCGACGTCTCCCTCGGCTGACCACTCTCCCGTAGCACCGGGGCGGGTCTGAACGATCCGCCCCGGCTGTTCACAGCCCACCTGTTCACAGAAGGAGCCTCGCCATGACCGTCCCGACCACTCCTGATCCGGACGAGAGTCCCGTGGATCCAGACCCGACCTCGGGCGCCGACCGGACCTCGATCAACGGCCCTGAGGACGACGCCTCCAGCGCGAACGCGGTGCCGGGCCGGAGGCGTCGGTACCTGATCGTGGCGGCGGCAATGGTGATACTGCTGGCGGCGGCCGCGGGCATCCTCTTCATGATCCAGCGCGATTCGCCGCTCGAGGCCGCCCGAGAGGCGTGCGGTGCCGGCAGACACGACTGGGCGATGCTGGGCGACGACGGTAGGTCCCTGACGCTACGGAGCGTCGGCGAGGAGAGAACCGGCCTCAAGCTGGAGCAGTTGCAGTGCTACTGGACCGAGCTGCACGTGCCCGACGCCGTCGTTGCGGAGGTCAAAGTGACGCGTGCCCTGGACGGGCGGCAGTCCGGCGAGTGGGAGGACATGAAGGCCTCCTGGATCTACCACCCGGATGACGGCCTCCAAATGATCATCACCCTCTCGGACTGACACCTCCTTCCTCCAACCCTGATCCAGTTACGTCATCAGGTCGACAGCGTTCCTTCGGCAGATCCGCCGCACCTCCATTGCCCTTCGCCGCGGTCCGGCACTCCGCCGTACCGCTGTCCTCCCGCGTCCCGGAGACGACCATGGCCCTCCCCCACCCGTACGGCACCCCCCATTCCTCGACGCGGACCGTCCGCCGGCGTCGAGCCGTCCGCGCCTCGGGCGCGCTGCTCACTACCGCCCTGCTGGCGACCACGCTCACCGGCTGCGGCGACCAGCAGCGGCCCACCGCCACGCCGGCGACCGCCACCTCGAGCGCGTCCGCCTCTCCCAGCGCGTCGCCGACTCCGCCCCCGCCGCCCGATCGGGACGGCGACGGTATCCCCGACTCCAGCGACACCTATCCCGACGATCCGAAGAACACACCGGAGCAGCCCCCGGTCAGCCTCGAGTGCAACACGGGCAACGACGGGAACGCGCTGCTCACGGTGCAGCCGGGCAAGGACGGCCGGCCGGACTTCAGCGAGGTGTGGACGGCGAAGCCGACGTCCTGCGACTCCCAGGCGGAGATCTACCCGGTGACCGACACCGAGAAGGCCGCTTTGAAGACGTCCAAGTACGAGGACGGGAACATCACGACCCTGTACGAGATGTGTGCCGCCGTCGACCCCGAGGACACCTACCTGGAGGCGGACTTCGCCGCCAGCAGTGAACAGATCCCGGAGATCAACGCCGCCCTCCAGCTCTGCCCCACCTACCCGTACGCGAAAAAGTGGCGCGAGACGGTGAAACGCGGGCAGGTCGACGTGGACCTGGCGGCCCAGGGTCGACTCTTCGGCTCCGGCACGTTCCGCGTCGGGAAGGAGATCAAGCCCGGCACGTACGTCACCACCGACGTCGACGGCTGCTACTGGGAACGGCAGAACAAGTCCGGCGACACCATCGACAACTACTTCACCAACAGCGCCCGCCGGGTACAGGTGACCATCCGCTCCTCCGATTACGCCTTCAGCTCCCAGAACTGCGGCGAGTGGCGCCCCGCCCGCTGAGACGAAGCACCTCCTTCCACCGCTCACCCGGGCGGGCCGGCGAGTCGTCGGCCCGCGGACACCACACGCCTGGAGACGACCATGACCCAGCCTCCCCAGCCGACCGCACCGCTGATTGAGCTGATCTTCGACCGACTCGCCGCCGCTGACGACGTACCGACCGAGACCGCCGAGCTGGTCCTCGCCGCGCTCACCAGCGAGGACGACCTGACCGCCGCCCTCGCCGGCACTCCTACCCGGCTCGACCCGCGCTCCCTCACCGGCGACGGTCCAGCGGACCGGATCTGGCTGAAGTCGGTGACCGTCGCCGGGTTCCGCGGCGTCGGCCCGGAACGGACCCTCCAGATCGACCCCGGTCCGGGCCTCACCCTGGTCGTCGGCCGCAACGGCTCCGGCAAGTCCAGCTTCGCCGAGGCCGTCGAACTCGCCCTCACCGGCGACAGCGCCCGGTGGGCCGACAAGACGAGCGTCTGGCGTACCGGGTGGCGCAACCTGCACAACCCGGATCCATGCTGGGTCGGCGTGGAGCTGCGGGTCGACGGCGTGGCCACGCCGACCCGGGTGCACCGCGCCTGGCCGGTCGGAGCCGAGCTGGCCGACGCCGAGGTGACCGTCACCAGCGCCCGGGGCCGGCACACCGGCCTCACCGAGTTGGGTCTGGCCCGCCCGCTGGAGCTGTACCGGCCGTTCCTCACCGCCGCCGAGCTGGGCAAGCTCGCCGCCGGCACGCAGAGCCAGCTCTTCGACGCGCTCTTCGCGATCCTCGGCCTGGACGCCCTCACCGACGCCGACCAGCGTCTGCTGCGCGCCGCCCGGCCGCACGACACGACCATCAAGGAGGTACGCGCACAGCGTTCCGCCCTGGCCGACGCGCTGTCCGGGATCACTGACGACCGGGCCCGGCGAACCGTCGCGCTGCTACGCGGCCGGGGCGCGGTCGACCTCGCCGCGGTGACGGCGATCCTCGACGAGCCCGACGAGGCGACGACCGACCGGGCGGTGCTGCTCTGCCGGGAACTCGCCGCTCTCGCTCCGCCGCCGGTCGACGAGGTGACCCGGCTGGCCGGTCAGCTGCGGGAGGCGGCGGCCGAGGCCCTGCGGTACGACGGCGGCCGGTCCCGGGCCGCGCTGCGCAGCGCTGAGCTGCTCCGGCTCGCCCTCGAACATCACGAGGACCAGGGCGACGGACCGTGCCCGGTCTGCGCCACCGGCACCCTCGACGGCGGATGGCGTACCGCCGCCGCGCAGTCGCTGACCGACCTCCGGCAGCGCAGTGTCGCCGCCCAGACGGCGGCGACCCGGCTCACGACTCTGCTGCGGCAGACGCACCACCTGATCGACGATCTCGCGGTGCCCGAGGGTCCCGGGTCGGAGCCGCCGGTCGGGGCGCTGCGCGATGCCGTGGCCGCGCTGCGGCGCGTACCCGGGCAGCCGGCCGACCTGGCCGACCACCTGGCCGCGCGCTACCCGGCAGTGGTGGCGGCGGCGGACGCGGCGCGTTCGTACGCGGAGGGGTTTCTGCGGCAGCGCGACACCGGCTGGCGGGCGGCGGCGGCCGAGGTGCGCGAGTGGGTGGCCGCGGCCGGCGGGTTGCCGGCGCGGGAGGCCACCCTGGCCCGGTTGAAGGCCGCGCGCGGCTGGCTGAAGGGCGCCGGTACGGAGATCCGCAACGAGCGGGTCGCGCCGTTCGCCGGGCACTCGCAGCGGATCTGGGCTCAGTTGCGGCAGGAGAGCAACGTCGAGTTGGGGGCGATGACGCTCGAAGGCGCGAACACCCGGCGGCGGGTGGTCTTCCCGGTCAGCGTCGACGGCGCCGACAACGGCACCGCCCTCGGTGTGATGAGTCAGGGTGAGATGCAGGCGCTCGGGCTGGCCACTTTCCTGCCGCGCAGCTGCGCCCCGGAGAGCCCGTTCCGGTTCATCGTGGTCGACGACCCGGTGCAGAGCATGGACCCGTCGAAGGTGGACGGTCTCGCACGGGTGCTCGCCGAGCTGGCCGAGCAGCGGCAGGTGGTGGTCTTCACCCACGACACCCGACTGCCCGACGCGGTCACCCGGCTCGGCCTCGGCGGCGCCCGCATCGTCGAGGTGCACCGTGCGGAGCGGTCGGTGGTGACGCTGCGGCCGGGCTCGGATCCGGTGACCCGCTACCTGGACGACGCGAACGCGCTGTCGCGCAACGAGGACATCCCCGCCGAGGTACGTGGGCCGGTGGTGGCGGAGCTGTGCCGTTCGGCGCTGGAGGCGGCCTGCCACCGGGTGGTCTGGCGGGTACGGGTCGCCCGGGGTGTCCCGCATGACGACATCGAGGCGGCCATCGAGGCCGCGTCGCGCCGGCTGGCCACCATCGTCGCGTTGGCGCTGTTCGACGACGCCGATCGGGGCGGTGACGTGCTCGGCCAGCTGAGTCGTCGGCACGGACGACGGGCGGTGGACGCGTACCAGGCGTGCCGGGAGGGCGTGCACGGCGCGTACCTGGCGGACCTGCCGGGCCTGGTCGCGGACGCCCGCCTCCTGGCGGGGGCGCTGCGGTGACCGCGCCGACACCTCAGCGCTGCCTGGCGGCGGCCGACCAGTTGCTGCGCGGCTCCGGCCTGCTGGGGGCCGTCGCCATTCCCGGCGGCTGGTGGCCTCGGGCCTGCGCCTGCCTGATCCGGCTCGCCCTGGAAGGCGGCATCGACGCCTACTGGCGGCGGGTCAAGCCGACCGTCGCAGCCTGCCGGCAGGGCCGAGCCAAGCAGCTGATGCTGCGCGGGCGGCTCGGGCCGGGCACGGAGACCGCCCGGCGGGTGGCGTACGCGTGGGCCACGCTCTCGACCGCCGCGCACCACCACTGCTACGAGCTGGCGCCGACGGCCGCGGAGCTACGCCGGCTGCACACCGAGGTGAACGCACTGCTCACCCGACTCGACCAGCGATGACCGGACCGACCCACCTGCACAGGAGTGACCATGAGCTACCACCCCGGCTATGACCCCCACCGGCCCGCGTTGCCGGCATCGGCCCCGCCGGCCAGCCCCGGCCCGTACCCGCCGATCGGGTACCCGCCGGCGCACATCGTCGTGCACGGCCCGCCCACCTCCAGCCTGGCCGTGACGTCGCTGGTGTTCGGAATCCTCGGCGTGCTCGGCGGGTGGTGCCTGTTCGGGGTGCCGTGCCTGCTCGCCGTCGTCCTCGGTCACGTCGGCCTGCACGACACCCGCAACAACTCGAAGTCCGGGCGCGGCATGGCGGTCGCCGGCCTGGTCCTCGGGTACGTCTTCGTCGCCCCCATGATCATGCTCACGGTCATGGTCTTCTTCGGCGGACTGATCGGCGCGGCGACCCCCTCGACCACCCCCACCCCGTGAGGCGGAACGACGGACCGCACACCTGCCCCGCCACGATCGCCATCCGAACGCGGTCGGACCGGCGGGTGCGTAACGTGCAGGGGTAACCCCCTGACGCGAAGAGGAGACTTCATGTCCAAGCCACCGCTTCCCGAGGCCGCGGTCGCCATGCTGCAGAAGCCGAACCCCGCCGTCATGACCACGCTTCGCAACGGTGGTCAGCCGGTGTCCGCCGCCACCTGGTACCTGTGGGAGGACGGCCGGATCCTGGTGAACATGGACGAGAGTCGCCGCCGGCTGGAGCACGTCCGGAACGACCCCCGGGTCTCCCTCACCGTGCTGGATGAGGCCGGCTGGTACACCCACGTCAGCATCATCGGGCACGTCGCCGAACTGCGGCCGGACGAGGGCCTCGCGGACATCGACCGGTTGTCCCAGCACTACACCGGCAACGCGTATCCCCGGCGGGAGCGCGCTCGGGTCAGTGCCTTGATCGAGATCGACCGGTGGCACGGGTGGGGCTCACTCAAGGACAACAACCAGGTCGGCTGACCGACACGGCCCGGCCGGCGGCACCGGCGGCCGGGCCAGCGACCTCACGGTCAGGGCTGCACGGGGGTGACGGCCGGGGCGCCGACGCGGGTCACCAGGTAGCCGAAGGCCGCCGCGGTGAAGAACATGACGATGCCGTAGACCGCCCCGGGGATCGCCATCTGGGTGCTGTCGAGCAACGCCGGGCTGAGCGCGATCGTGATGGCAAGGGTGCTGTTGTGGATGCCGATCTCGAATCCGGCGGCCGTCGCGGCGCTCCGGTCGACTCCGGCGAGTCGCGGCACCCCGTACCCGATCGCGAGGCTCAGCAGGTTGAAGGCGAGCACGGCCAGGCCGACCGAGACGAAGTAGTCGGCGATGTTCTCCCGCTCGCCGAGCACGGCGCCGGCGATCACGGCGACGAGCACCACGACGGAGAGGATCCGGACCGGGCGGTTCAGGCGCTCGGCGACGTGTGGCACCCGGGCGCGGATCAACATACCGATCGCGACCGGGACGAGCACGATGGCGAAGACCTGCAGCACCTTGTCGATCTGCAGGCCGAGGCTCCTTCCGTCGGGGAGGAAGTAGGCCGCCGACAGGTTGACCAGGATCGGCAGGGTGAACACGGCGAGCACCGAGTTGATGGCGGTGAGGGTGATGTTCAGGGCCACGTGGCCGCCGAAGAGGTGGCTGTAGAGGTTGGCCGTGGTGCCGCCGGGGGAAGCGGCCAGCAGCATCATCCCGACGGCCAGCTCGGGTGCCAGGTCGAAGGCGAGGACCAGGGCGAAGCAGAGCGCCGGCAGCACCAGCACCTGACACACCAGCGCGATGACGGCGGCTTTCGGATGTTGGGCGACCCGGCGGAAGTCCGCAATGGTCAGTCCGAGACCCAGGCCGAGCATGATGATGCCGAGGGCGATGGGCAGTCCGATCAGAGTCAGGGCTGAGTCCATGACACAACATCGTTACCACCCGGTAATGACTCCGCCATCCCCCATGTGGCCGGACGGCTCTTGACCGTCGACGGTGATCGGCTTAACTTCATCAATCAGGCAAGACTCTTTACTAATTCCGCTCCATTCCTCGTGGGAGTGTGCCGATGCGACCATTCCGCCACCGCCGCCTGACCGCCGTCGTCGCCCTTGCGGCCATGCTGATCACCGCCGCCCCGCCGACCGCCGCGAGCGCGGGCGACAAACCCGACCGCCGGGCCGGCTACCACCGGGTCGGCTACTTCACCCAGTGGGGCATCTACGGCCGGGCCTTCCCGGTCAAGAAGCTCGACACCTCCGGGGCCGCGAGTCGCCTCACCCACGTCAACTACGCCTTCGGCAACGTCAGTGAGGACGGACGCTGCTATGTCGACGGTGGGCCGGGCGAGGGTGACGCGTGGGCCGACTACCAGCGTCCGGTGCCGGCCGAGGAGAGCGTCGACGGTGTCGCCGACGCCCCGGGTCAGGCGCTCAACGGCAACTTCGGCCAGTTGGCCAAGCTGAAGGCCAAGCACCGCGATCTGAAGGTGCTGATTTCGCTGGGTGGCTGGAGCTGGTCGACGTACTTCTCGAACGCCGCCCTCACCGACGCCTCCCGCAAGGCGTTCGTCGCCTCCTGCATCGACCTCTACCTCAAGGGCAACCTGCCGGGCGGTGACGGCGCCGCGGGCGGGCCGGGTGCCGCCGCCGGCGTGTTCGACGGCATCGACCTCGACTGGGAGTGGCCGAACTGGGCCGGTGAGCCGGGCAACGTCATCCGCCCGGAGGACCGGGAGAACTTCACCAGGCTGCTCGCGGAATTCCGCCGGCAACTCGACGCGTACGGGCGCACGACCCGCGAGCACTACGCGCTGACCGCGTTCCTGCCGGCCAACCCCGCAGCCATGGACGCCGGGTACGAGGGTCGCAAGATCTTCAAGTACCTGGACTTCGCCACCGTGCAGGGGTACGACTTCCACGGCGGCTGGGACGCGGTGACCAACCAGCAGTCCGCGCTGCGCGTGCCGGCGGGTGCTCCGGACAACCCGGACTTCTCCGCCGAGGTGGCCATCGACGGCTGGATCACCCGCGGCGCGCCGCGCGACAAACTGGTCCTCGGCATCCCGTACTACGGTCGCGGCTGGACCGGCATCACCGGCGGCGGCAACGGCCTGTTCAAACCCGCCGCCGCGCCCGCGCCGGCCACCTTCGAGGCCGGGTACGAGGACTACAAGAAGCTCAAGACCCTGGCCGGCAACGGCTACACCGTGCACCGCGACCTGCGCTCCGGGCACGCCTGGCTGTTCGACGGTACGACGTTCTGGACGTACGACGACCCGGCGGTCGTGCTGCAGAAGACGCTCTACATCCGGCGGGCCGGCCTGGCCGGCGCCATGATCTGGTCGCTGGACGGCGACGACGACAACGCCACGTTGACCAAGACGATCGGCCTCGGGCTGACGACCTGGTAGCCGTATCGCTTGCGGCAGTCCCCCGGCCCGTCGTCGACCGATCCATCGGTCGGCGGCGGGCCGGTGGTCCGTGCGCCAGACCGCGATCGATCAGCTCGGTCTACCCCTGCTCGGATGCCACCGCGCGTACCGCGGCCTCGATGAGCGCGGTCACCTCGTCCATGTCACGGGCCCGGGGCACGTCCAACTCCCCCGACCATCCGTCCGGACGGGTGAGCTTCACCGTCACGTCCTCGCGACGGTGGGTCAACCAGCCGGCGATCGCCTGGACCAGCACCATGACAGCCCCGCCGCTGTCGACCGCCACCAGCAGCACGTCCGTGCCCTCCGCCGACGTGTCGTCGGACGGCGTCGTCGAACCGGCGGCGGGCGCCGCCGTCACCTTTTCGCGAAGCCGGTCCTCGGACCGCAGCCAGGACGCCAGAGAACGCCGAGCGTCGGCAGATGGAAGATCGGGGAAGACCGACAGCGTGATCGTCTCCTGAGAGGCCAGCACCGTCTCCTCCTTCCAGGCGAGACATCCGCACACCGCCATCCTGCCAGCCAGCGCCTCCGCCGGCACCCCACGCAATCATCAAAGTCGATCAGACCTTGACCCGGGTATCCGCGATTCATAGGCTCCGGCCACTGCGAGGCTTTTCCCGAGAAGGGAAACAAAGACATGGCCCCATCGATGCGTCCGTCCTGGACGGTCCCCACGAGGCGGCTGGCGAGTGCCGCCGCGATCACACTCCTGCTCGGCACGATTCCCCTGCTCAGCGGCACATCCGCCGCGGGCGCGGCACAGTCCCCCCGGTGCAGCACCGACCCCACGGCACGTCTGAGCACCGTGCCCGCCCCGGAGACCGTGCTCGGCTTCCCGCTCGGCGTGGGTCAGGAGCGGGTCGTCACCAACGACGAGGTCCGGACCTACCTGGGAGCGGTGGACGGCGCCTCCGACCGAGTCGTCACCGGGGTGATGGCGACCAGCGTGCTCGGTCAGCCGCTGCCGTACGCGGTGGTGTCCAACGAGCGCAACGTCCGGCCGTCGGCGCTGCGCGGGATCGCCGACGACGTGCGTGACCTGCGGGATCCGCGTCGGACCAGCGCGAGGACGGCCGCCCGGACCGCCAAGGACAGCCCGGCCATCGTCTGGGTCACCGCGAACGTGCACGGTGGCGAGAAGAGCGGCACCGACGCCGCGCTCAAGACGCTGTACGAGCTGGCCGCCGGCCTGTCCTGCGCGGTCGAGAAGCGCAACGACAACCTGGTCACCATCATCGTCCCCACCCAGAACCCGGACGGCCGCGACGCGACCCGGCGGCAGAACGAGTTCGGCTTCGACATGAACCGGGACTGGTTCGCCCGCACCCAGCAGGAGACCGACGGCAAGCTCGAACTCCTGCGCCGCTACCCGCCGCAGGTCTTCATCGACGCCCACGAGATGACTGGCCGCCAGTACTTCTTCCCGCCCAACGCCGACCCGATCCACCACGAGATCGCCGGCGAGGCGGTGGACTGGATCAACCGGATCGGCGAGGCCAACAAGGCCGGCTTCGGCTACAACGGCGCCTGCGAAAACGACGACGACGCCGAGTGCTACTTCAACTACGCGACCTACGACATGTTCTTCATGGGCTACGGCGACACGGTGCCGACCACCGGCTTCGGCGCGGCCGGCATGACGTACGAGAAGGGCAGCGCCTCGGCGGTGGTCGACCGGGTCCAGCAGCAGTTCAACACCCAGTGGGCGACGCTCGGTTGGGCCGCCACGAACAAGCACGAGGTGCTGAGCGACTACTTCGACATCTGGACCGACGCGCTCGCGCAGGGCAGGGCGGGCACGCTGGAGCCGAACGAGGTGGTCCAGCCCACCAACGAGGTCCAGTTCCCGGTTCCGGACATCAAGATCCGCTCGTACTTCCTGCTGCCCGACCGGCAGCTCGCCGACGTACGCCAGCTCGTCGAGCGGCTGCGCCGGATGGACGTCGAGGTGTACGAGGTGCAGAAGGCGACCCGGGTGCCCACCGCCCGGATCTTCGGCGGCCGGTCGGCCAGCAACGTGACCGTGCCCAAGGGCGCGTACTGGATCCCCATGGACCAGCCGCAGAAGCACTGGATCCAGGCGATCATGGGCGAGGACCCGTACGTCCCCTTCCCCTACTTCTACGACGTGTCGTCCTGGAGCAACCCGCTGCTGATGGGCGTCTCCACCATCTACACCGGCGACAACGTCCGGCCGAAGGCCCAGCTGGTCCGCAAGATCTCCGGCGGCCGCAGCGGGCTGGCGTGGCCGTGGGGCTCGTACAGCTACCCGCTGGACTCGGCGGCGGCCGCGGAGTTCACCTTCACCCTGCTCGGCCGCGGCGTGCCGCTCGTGCGCAACCTGGACACCAGCACGGTCGCCCTACCGGCGAGCAGACTGAGCCGTACGGTCGACGAGCTGGCCGAATCATTCGGAGTGACCCTCACCCCGGGCGGGCGGACCACCGGGACCCGACTCGACCTACCGGACGTGGGGCTGTTCCAGGGCACCGGCATCTCCACCACGTCAGGCTCACACGGCGAGGCCCGGTACGTGCTCGGCAAGCGGTGGGGGCTGGACCTCACGCCGGTGACCACGGCCGACATCAACGACAACACCGAGGCGTTCACCGGACGCACGGTGCTGCTGGTGCCGGACGGCAGCAGCCCGACCGGCGGCCTCACCACCGCTGGGCAGGCCAACCTGCGCGACTGGATCGCCCAGGGCCACACCTACATCGGGCTGCGCAACGAGGGCACCCGAGTCGCCCGGGCCGCCGGGCTCACCTCCACCACCGAGAAGCCCAAACCGGCCGGCTACCAGGTGATCGGCTCGCACCTGCGGGTCGACGTCGACCACGACAGCCCGGTGGCGCTGGGCCGCCCGGCCGAGGACTTCGAGTTCAACAACAGCGACCCGATCCTCAACCCGAGCACCACCGGGACCAACGTGCTCCGCTACCCAGCGGGCGACACCTTCTGGGCAAACGGCTACACCGTCGGCGGCGACACGCTGAAGGGGACGGCGGCACTGGTCGACGAGCCGACCGGCGCCGGTCGGGCGGTGCTGTTCGCGTTCAACCCGCTCTTCCGGGCGTACAACGAGAATGGTCTGCACCTGGTGGCCAACGCGCTGCTCTACCCGGCGGACGCGACCACCGCGCCGGACGCCCGGCGCACGCCGGGCATCGACCCGGCGCGCGCCAGCGCCGCCGCCGCGCCGGTGGCGGCGGACCTGGGTGGCGGGTGGCGGCCGGTCACCATCGAGGTGGCGGCGGGCGACCTCCCGCGCACCCGGGCCATCGTCGAACGCTTCACCACGGACGCCCGGGCGTCCGCGAAGGGCGGTTCGGCGTACGTGGTGATCCCGAACCCGCAGGGACTCCAGGTGGACGAACACCCGTTCGCGAGTGATCTGGTGCGCGCCCTGCGCGACGCCAAGGTGCCGCTGCGGTCGGTGGTGGGCTGACGAATCGCTGCACAGCGAAGCGCCCGCCCCGACGGGGCGGGCGCTTCGGCGCGTTCTGGGGCCGGTTCCGGATGCGCCGGCGCCCGATCTTCCTCCGGTCGGTGGAGCTGACCTTCGGCAGTGACCCGCAGCCGAGGCCCGGCTGGGCTACGGGATGTTGCCCTTGACGACCAGGCCGACCTGGGGGCCGGTAGTGGCGTTCGGAGCCTGTGGAGCTGATGTCGCCAACGATTCAGGCGGGCAGGGCGATCGGGTGAATCGTTGGTGACATCAGCTCCACAGCGTCTCAACCAAGGATGGGACCCTCCGTGGGGACGGCCAGGGAAGCCAATCGGCTCCTGCGCCGGTGTCGATCGTCCACGAGGGCACGGCCGCCGCGATCCAGCTCGCGGCCCGCGTCGAGCGACGCCGGGACGTGGGGGGTGACCCGCATGCTGCTACCTGCATCAGCACTGGGCATCGCCGGTGCAGAGGTGGCCACGACCGGGTGGGCCGGCGATGTACTGGCCCGCTTCGAGGGCGATGTTGTGGGCCACGGCGGCGGACCGGTTGCTCGGGG
This sequence comes from Micromonospora sp. NPDC005206, assembly GCF_040608175.1. Lineage (NCBI taxonomy): Bacteria > Bacillati > Actinomycetota > Actinomycetes > Micromonosporales > Micromonosporaceae > Micromonospora > Micromonospora sp. NPDC005206. The sequence continues at coordinate 24,173 of NZ_JBEXHU010000028.1, read as the reverse complement.
CCAGCACGAGGCGTACCCCGGCCATCATGACGGCGTTGACCAGGCGGGTCAGCGGACCCCTTCTCCTGGGAACTGGCACCAGGGTTGATCAGCCGGGTTGTGCCGCTCGCTCAGACAGCGATGAACCGACGACAGGGGCGAGGGCTGCGGAGAGTACCTCCGGTGGCTGCGGAAGCGAACGGGGTCGCCACTCACGCGATCTGTCACGTCGCGTGGCTGGTGTGAGTGCGCGGTTGGATCGCTGGCCTGTCGCCGGAGCTCCGTGCTGACAGATGGGTGAGTACCGGCGTGGTCGCCGATATGTGACGCTGGCTGTGTGCTGCCCGCGCCCTTGTCTCGCCCGGTAGGGCCGTACGGCGGTCGACGGCCGCCGCCTACCGCCGCCCAAGTGCGGCGGTGTGGGGGCGGTCGTGTCACGCGGGCGTGTCGGCCTCGCAGACCGCGTGACGCCCCACCTGGCCTGGGCCATCAGGCTGCCGCTCGTTCACGCGGGAAGAGGTGTGGGCCGGGAACTCGTCGTCGTGGTGGGTGTCGCTGTAGGGCAGGTCGATGAGGCGGTGGCTGCCGGTGCTGCGGCCGGTCAGTTGCCAGATCTGCTGGGCGGGGCTGGCGCCGAGTGCGAGGCGCAGTCAGTCCAGGTGCTCATGGCGTAGACCGTTCGTACTTGGCGATTTTCTCGGTGAGGATGTTGAGGCGTTCGCGGCCGGTGTCGTACTCGAGAAAGAACGGCACGGACCGTCCGTGCTCGGTCCACACCCCGGCGCCGTCGGGGCGGGGCAGTCCGCTCGGACCGTGGACCATCATCTGCGGGTTGCCGCCTCGGCGGTAGAACACCCCAGGCTCGTGGAAGGCGGACGCGGGCTGCCACCGGTCCAGGGCCGTGTCGGGGTGGGTGCGGGCGTGGGCGGCGAGGTCGATGAAGACCTGGTTGCCGCCGAGCAGGTGCGGCAGGTCCGGCCGGGCGGTGAGGGATTGCTTGCGGCGGCGGGCCTGGTCGCGGCGTGGTCGTGCGAGTCCGCGTTGGGCGTGGACGTGGTCGTAGCCGAGCTGGTCCAGGACGTAGTGGTACGGGTAGGAGCCGCCGTAGGCCCGGTTGGGTCGGAACCGGTCTGTCGCGGGCAGGACGGTGAGGCGGCGTAGCCGGCGTTGGGCGAAGTCCAGGGATGGGAACAGTGCGGCGCCGATCTGGTCGGTGGTGAGGACTCCATGGTCGTAGAGCCAGCCGAGGAGGCGGTCGTCGCGGGCGGTGATGCTGGCCTGTAGACGCAGCAGCGGGTCCGGAGCCGGTAGCGGTTTACGCATGGGCGTCCCCTGGGGGGACACCCCACACATGAGGGTGTGTCTGGAGCCGATCAGGAGCGATGAGAGTGGTGTTGACCTGGGCTGTGAGCGAGTACGGGGGGTCCCGTTTGGGGGTCGGGATCAAGGCGGACGGTGAAACGGGGACCGACATCGACACCGTAACGGCGGGTCACACCGCGTCAGGCGTAACGGTGCGCTGAAAGTCTGCGTGAGCCGGGTCGGTGACGGCGTTGGCGACGCAGGTGATGGTCGTTGTGCAGGGTCATGATGCGTGAAGCTCCTCGATCAGGAATGCGGATGGGCTTTCGATGCGCGCCCTCGCTGCTGCGCCCAGACAGCCGCGGCGGGCGACGTCGCGGTGACAGTTCTGTCAGGTTCTGCCAGGTTCTGTCAGGTCGCCGGCTTGCTGCCAGACGAAAGAACTGGTCTGACAGCGGCGACCCGGGCTGACAGAGGACCTCGTGGTTCGGTCACGCGCCTCCATTCGCGGCAGTTCCGGCGCGGTCGGTGCCGGTGGAGTGATCTCGACGCGCACGAGCGCCGATTCGGTGGCGTTTGACAGCTGATGCCCGTCCAGGCGCAGCTGTCCGGCGAGGGCCTTGCGGGATAGCGATGTCTTCTCGACAGTAAGGGCGCGGGCGGCGGTCCGGGCGGCCGGGACCAGCGCCGCCACCTGCGGGCCGCCGCCGGTTGCCGCCTCGTGGTCCCGGCGGTCCGGGACCGTCCGGCCCCGGTCCGCAGCGGCGGGGACCGCGGCAATGGGGTCCCGGACCGTCTCGCTAGGGTCCGAGACGAACGTGTCAGCGACGAGCGCCGGTCGTGGCCCGGTCCGGCCGGGCCGAGCGGTCCGGCCGGGCCGAGCGGTCCGGTCGGGCCGAGCGGTCCGGTCGGGCCGAGCGGTCCGGTCGGGCCGAGCGGTCCGGTCGGGCCGAGCGGTCCGGTGAGGGGTCGGGTCCCGGCCGAGGGCGATCTCTATCATCGCCAGGAATCGGAACGCCGGCAGCGCGGCGGCGATCCAGCCGATCACCGACGCCTCGGCCTCCACCACCTGCGCGGCCAGGGACAGCAACACCACCAACGTCAGCACCGTGGCGGGGAAGGCGACGCTGGTGCCTAAGCGCCGGTGGCGGCGCAACTCCAAACCGGCGGCGATCGACGTCAACTCCAGCACGACCGCGTCGGCCCAGGCCAGCCAGCCCAGCTGGCCATGCGTCGCCGCGATGTCATGCACATGCGTGAACACCCCCCGGCTGGCCGTGCCGTGGTCCGGCCGGCCCGGCGAACGGGCCGGCCGGCCACGGTGGCCCTGTCAGCCGCTCGTGCAGAGGATGCCGTTCAGGGTGAACGCGGTGGGCAGCACGTTCGGCCCGCTGTACGCGCCGACGAAGCCGGCGCTCACGCTGCCGCCGGCGGCGATCTGTCGGTTGTCGTCGGTCGGCGTGACCCGCACGGCGGCGCCGACCTGCTCCCAGGTGGCGTTCCAGCCGCTGCTCACCTGCTGCCAGCCCGTCGGCCACCGCCAGATGAGCGTCCAACCGTTGATCGGGCTCGTCCCGTTGTTGATGATCTCGACGTTACCGATGTAGCCGTTGCCCCAGTCGCTGTTGGTGGTGAAGCGGACGGTGCACGCACTCTCGGCCGGGCTGCCGGTGGCGAAGGTCAGCGGCGGTGAGGACCAGGACACCCGGCCGGCGGTGTCGCGGGTCAGCACGTTGACGGTGTACCTGCTGCCCGGCACCAGGTTGCCGACCGTGAGCGAGGTGGCCCTGGTCTCGCCGAGCTGCTCGCTGATCGCCCCGTTCTGCCGGTACACCTCGTACTTGGCGATCGGGCTGCCACCCGGGGTGGCCGCCGGCCAGGAGATCGTCGCGGACCGGTCGGTGACGCCGCTGGCCGTGGGCTGGCCCGGCGCCGCGGGCCGCCCGGCGGTGCCGCCGGTCGGGCGCAGCACGAGCATGGTCAGCGAGTACGGCGGCAGCGTCCGACTGGTCGCCGAGCCGGACTGGCTGGTGGCGATGCCGGCCGCGCCGTTGGTGAGGGTGGAGACCGTCGGCGCGGCGGCGGACGGGGTGAACCCGGCGTAGTCGATGGTGACCGGATGCGCGGTGTCCGGATCCTTGTTCACCAGCAGCACCGCGAGGTCACCGTTGGCCCGGCGGACCGCGTGGGCGCTGACCAGCGACTGGTCGGTGCCGGCGCGGACGAACTGGTCGCCGGCCTTGGCGAAGACGTTCATCATGGCCAGCCCGTGGTAGGGCGCGAACGGTGTGTTCAGCGGCGGCTCGCACACCGAGCCGTCCTCCGTGCAGGCGCCGCTGGACAGTATCCCGAAGTCCCCATAGTCGGTCTGGCCCGCCACCTCCGACACCGTGCCGATGCCGTTGTGCACGTTCCACCACTGCACGGTGAAGACGCCGTTTTCCAGCAGCCCACTGTAGGCGTCGGCCAGGAAGAGCGCCGCCGGCTGGGTGGTCCGGCCGGCGTCGACGTTCAACTCGGTGAAGCTGATGCCGATGCGCGCGGCGTTCGGGCCGGCGTACCGGGTGAGCTGCTGCCGGAGCAGGTAGGCCGCGTCGGGGATGTGGTTGGTCCGGGCCAGTGACTCCGCGGCCGTGCCACCCGGGTACCAGTGCACGTCGACGAAGTCGATCTTCGGGCCGGCGAGGGAGAGCACGGTCTGGTTCCAGGGGCCCGGGTCGGCGCCGGCGGTGATCCCGTCCGGCCAGTTGCCCGGCATCGTCAGCACCGCGCCGACCTTGATGCTCGGGTCGGCCGCCTTCATCGCATCGGCGTACTCGATGACCAGCCTCGCGTACTGGGTCGCGCTCTTGTCCGGGTGGTCGTCGGCCTCCCAGGCCGATCCGTAGTGGCCGTTGCCGTAGTTCTCGTTGCCGACCGTCCAGTACTTCGCGCCGTAGCCCTTGGTCACGTTGGCGTACCGCACCCAGTCGGCGGCCTCGGCCGCGGTACCCGTGCCGTAATTGGCGATGATCATCGGTTCGGCGCCGACCCGCTGGACCGCGGCCATGAAGGTGTCGAAGTCGGTCCCCGGTGCGACGTACCCGCCGGGTGCCGTGTGGTCCTTCCAGTGGTAGATGTCGGCGTACGAACCGCCGGGGTACCGCAACATCCGCACGCCGGCGTCGCGCAGCAGGTCCGACGTCTCGGCGCTGCCCAGGTGCTGGTCCCAGATGGCGTGATTGACGCCCAGTGCGGTATCGGGCACGGTCGCCAACCCCGCCCGCGCGTTCACGGTTACGGCAACCGGGTCAGCTGCCGCGCTGACGGTCGGGGGTTGACGCCGGCGAGCGCGCCCACGGCGAGCAGCAGGCTCGCCAGGAGAGCCGTGTGACGGGATCGGGCGGGCCGGGCCCTGCGGGTTTTCGGGTACGGCATTGGCTGGGCTCCTTTGCGGAGAACGACAGTGAGTCGCCCAGCCTCGGACCGGTCGGTCGCACGGGAGACGCGGCGTGGTGGCGGGCAGACTCGTGGACGGACGGCTCCCGGTATGCCATCGCTCGTGTCACCGTCCCCCGGGAATCCACCAAGGGATCCCGGCTGCCCATGGACGGGCGTCAGCCCCGCGCGCGCGACAAATCATCGACGGCCAAGAATGTCACGCCGATCCGACGACCTCAAGTGCAGGTCCGAGCCTTTCGGCCCACCCTCCTGCCGTGTGCGAACGGATCCGCCGGCGGGGTGGCGTGCGGGCGGGTCGGCTGCCACCATCACGGGCATGTCTGTCGCCCGTCGTACGCTGCTCGGGGCCGGCCTGGCCGCCGTAACCTCCGCCCTCGCTGGCTGCGATGACAAGCGCGGACTGGGCGCGGGCGGGACCGACCCGGGCGATGCGGTGGCCGTGACCGACGCAGCCGGCAACAGGGCGGGGTTCGGCCCGGCCGGGAAGCCCTCGGTGGCGCCCGGCACGGCGAACCACGGCGCGGCCCCCGGCGGCGGCAGCATCCCAGCGAAACAGGCCCGCTACGTGACCGCGCTGCTCCGGCAACACCTGCCCGCCACGCCGCAGACCTTTCAGCACAGCGGCTTCCCCGGTGCCGTCGCCGTCGTCCAGGTCAACGGCAAGACGACCGTGCACACCGCTCTCGGGGAGGCGCTCCGCTACGCGGCCGGCCCGAAACTCCTCTCGGCTGACAAGCGCGTTCCGATGCGCCCCGACTCCATCTTCGACCTCGCCTCGGTCACCAAGGTCTACACCGCCATCCTGCTCCTGCAGCAGGTCGACAAGGGGCGCGTCGACCTCGCCGCCCCCGTCCGCGACTACCTGCCCGCCTTCACCGGCGCCGGCAAGGACCGGGTCACCGTCGAGATGCTGCTCACCCACACCAGCGGCCTCCCCGTCGGCGCCAAGGTCACCGGCCTGCCGGACAACGCGGCCCGCTGGAACGCCGTGCTCGCCACCCCACTGGTCTCCGGCGCTGTGCCCGGGGACACGTTCCGCTACTCCAGTGTCGGGCTCATGGTCGCCGGCAAGATCGTGGAAAAGGTCACCGGTCAGGGCCTCGAGCAGGCTCTCAAGACCAATCTCACCGGGCCTCTCGGCCTTCGGGACACGGGCTTCAACCCCAACACCTGGCTGTCCAGCGACGCCAAGGCCACCCGTCTGGTCGCCACCGACGCCCGCTCGTCCCGCGGCCTCCTTCGCGGCACCGTCCACGACGACGTCGCCAACCACCTGGGCGGCGTCGCCGGTCACGCCGGCATCTTCGCCAGCGCCACCGACCTGGCCGCCATCGGCGAACTCCTCCTCAACGGCGGCACATACCAGGGCAAGCGCATCCTCGCCGCCGCCACCGTTCGACAGATGCTCACCAACCACAACGCCGGGAAGCCCGCCATCGACCCGGAACACCCCAACCGCACCGCCGCCCACGGCCTCGGTGTCGTCCTCAACCAACCCTGGTTCATGGGCAGGCTCGCCTCCCCCGAGACCTTCGGCCACACCGGCTTCGCCGGGCCGTCCCTCCTGGTCGACCCGAACCGCAAACTCGTCCTCGTCCTGCTCACCAACCGGGCCCACCCCAACTGGAGCTGGGCGAACCCCGATCCGGTACGCGCCGCCGTCGGCGACGTCCTAGCCAAGATCCTCTGAGGGGCGCGCCCGCGGCACCACAGGGCCGGCAGAGCAGGAATAATCCCGCGGCATGCGGGGACGAATCGGTGCGGTCCGACGGTGGTACGGGGAGCGCGGACGGGTCGTCCGCCGTGTCCTCCTCGTGCTGGTCGCCGGTGTGGTGCTGCTGAGCGGCGGCACCCTGGCCAGCGTGGTGTGGATTCGCGGTGACGCGGATGACCACATCTACAGCGAGGCGGGTGTGCCGGACGCGCCGGTCGCCCTGGTCCTGGGCACCAAGGTGCAGGCGGACGGTGAGCCGTCACCGTTCCTCGCCGCCCGGCTGGAGATCGCGCGGCGGCTGTTCGACGCCGGCAAGGTTCGAGCGATCCTGGTGTCCGGCGACAACATGAACGCCGACTACAACGAGCCCGGGGCGATGCTGCGCTGGCTGGTCGACCGGGGCGTGCCGGCGCGGCAGGTGGTGCTGGACCACGCCGGCTTCGACACGTACGACTCGTGCGCGCGGGCGGAACGGATCTTCGGGGTGCGGCGCGCGACCGTGGTGACCCAGTCCTTCCACCTACCCCGCGCCGTGGCTCTGTGCAGGCGCCTCGGCATCGACGCCAACGGCGTGGGCGACGAGACCGTGAAGCGGTACGCCCGACCGTGGCGGGTCAGCTCCACCCGCGAGTACGGTGCCTGCCTGAAGGCGGCTCTGGACCTGCTCTCCGGTCGGGACCCGGCCCTTCTCGGCCGCCGCGAGACCGGCGTCGACGACGCTCTTCGCAAGGGTTGACGAGGGTCGCGGTCCTGGCCGCCCCACCCAGCGACGCGGATCCGGCGGTCCCGAGCGGCGTACCGTCAGCGGTGCCGGGGTGCTGCGGCGCTGTCGCGTTCGATGAGGTCGGTGGCGAGTTCGACGCGCGGGCTTTCGATCGTCTCGCCGGCGGCGAGCCGCAGCACGGTACGCGCGGCCAGCATGCCCATCTTGGCCAGGGGCTGGCGGACCGTGGTCAGCGGCGGGGAGCACCACTGGACCTCCGGCAGGTCGTCGAAGCCGACCACGCTGATGTCGTCGGGCACCCGTAGGCCACGTTTGCGGACCGCCTCGTAGACGCCGAGCGCCATCTGGTCGCTGGCGGCGAAGATGGCGGTGGGCGGGTCGGGCAGGGACAGCAGTTGCGTACCGGCGGTGTAGCCCGCCTCGTGGTAGAAGTTGCCGGGGCGGATCAACGCGTCGTCGACAGCGATACCGGCGGCGCCGAGGGCGGCGCGGTAGCCGTCCAGACGGGCCCGGCTGCACATCAGGTGCGGTGGACCGGCGACGAAGCCGATGCGGCGGTGGCCGAGGCCGAGCAGGTACTGGTTGGCGCTGAGGCTGCCCGCCCAGTTGGTGGCGCCGATGGTGGGCGCCGCCTGCGGGTCGATGCCGGCGGGGTCGATGATGACCACCGGGAGATGGAGCCGGCTCAACTCGGCCTGGAGCGGCGGGTTCACCATCGAGGTCACGAAGATGACCCCGTCGGTGGAGCGGGCGCGCATGTTTGCGAGCCACTGCTTCGCCGAGGAGATGCGCCAGTGGATGGCCGAGACGACGGTGCCGACGCCGCTGCCCAGGGCGACGTCCTCCACCCCACGGATGATCTCCACCGCCCATGGGCTGTCCAGGTCGTTGAAGACCAGGTCGATCAGGGCGGCATCGGTCTCCTTGACGGGCGAACGGCGGCGGTAGCCGTGCAGGGTGAGGAGTTCCTCGACCCGTTTTCGCGTGCGGGGGGCGACGTCGGAGCGGCCGTTGATGACCCGGGAGACCGTGGGCACGGAGACACCCGCCAACCGCGCGATCATCGCGATGGTGACGTTTCGGTGGTTGTCGGAGCCCACGGTCGGCCCTCCGTCTGGCTGGAGTCTTCAGGTCGGCTCGATGGTTCGAAGGCCGTCTCCGGAACTTCCGTTGCTTCACCGGTACTATCAATCGATGGCCGGCACGCTACGAGTCGTTTCCACACTGGTCAAGGTCTCTGTCTAATTGCGAAGAGAGCGGCTAGCGTAGTCAGTGCTTCCACAGCCACCGATCAGTAGGCCCGGAAGTTTCCGAAAGCCGCCCAGAGGAGCCCTCGTGTCGACCGACACCGCTGCCACGGCGACCGCTGCCCGGTCGATCCGCAACCCCGTCCTCGCCGGGTTCCACCCTGACCCGTCGATCCTGCGCGTCGACGACGACTACTACCTGGCCACCTCGACGTTCGAGTGGTACCCGGGGGTGCGCGTACACCATTCGCGCGACCTCGTGCACTGGCGGACCCTGGACGGGATCATCACCGACCGTCGCCTGCTCGACCTTCGCGGCTGCGGGGATTCCAACGGGGTGTGGGCACCTGACCTGACCTACCACGACGGCGAGTTCCACCTCGTCTACAGCGACGTGGCCAGCTTCGCCAGCGGCTACTGGGATCCGCAGAACTACCTGGTCACCGCGCCTGACATCGCCGGCCCCTGGTCGGATCCGGTACAGCTGCACGGGCGCGGTTTCGATGCCGCGCTGTTCCACGACGACGACGGCACCACCTGGCTGTTGAGCATGAGCGCGGACTGGCGACCCGGCCGGGACCGCTTCGGCGGCATCGAGATCCAGCAGTACGACCGGATGGCGCGGGCTCTCGTCGGCCGACCCCGTCTCCTGTTCACCGGAACCCCGGTCGGGATGACCGAGGGTCCGCACCTCTACCGCCACGACGGCTGGTACTGGCTGATCACCGCGGAGGGTGGCACCAGTTGGGAGCACCAGGTCACCGTGGCGCGGTCACGGGAGCTGTTCGGGCCCTACGAGGTGGACCCGGACGGGCCGCTGCTCACCTCCGTCGGCCGACCCGACCTGCGCCTGCAGAAGGCCGGCCACGGCAGTCTGGTTCGCACTCCGGACGGCGGCTGGTACCTGGCGCACCTCGCCGGCCGCCCTTACTCGCCGCTGGGCAGCTGCGTGCTCGGCCGGGAGACCGCGATCCAGCGGGTGGACTGGCCGTCGGGGGGCTGGCCTCGGATCCCCGGCGGGGTGCCGGCGGAGGAGGTCGCCGCACCCGACCTGCCGGCGCACCCGTGGCCGGCGGAGCCCGCCACTGACCATTTCGACGCCCCGGAGCTGGGCCGCTGCTGGTCGACGTTGCGCCGGCCGGCCAGCGCGGACTGGCTCGACCTGCGCTCCCGTCCGTCGCACCTGCGGATCCACGGCGGGCAGTCGCCGGTGGGCCGGCAGAGCCCCAGTCTGGTCGCGCGGCGCGTCGGGGCGACGCGCTGCTCGCTGGAGACCGTGGTCGAGTTCGACCCGGTCGACCACCGCCAGCTCGCCGGAATCACCGCCTACTACAACACCCTCAACTGGCACCACCTCTACCTGAGCCGCGCCGACGATGGGCGGATCGTCCTGGAGCTGCTCAGCTCCGACAACGGGCGGCGCATCCCGTACCCCGAGCTGACCGTCGACGCCAGCGACGTCGCTCGCGTCGGACTGAGGGCGACGTTCGACGGGCCTGTCGTGCGCTTCGACTACGACCTCGGCGCCGGTTGGCGCCAGCTTCCGGTGGACCTGGACGCGACCATCCTGTCCGACGAGCACGCCGCGCTGATCATCGACGGGGAGCCGGCTGCGTGGGGTTTCACCGGAGCGTTCCTCGGCCTGTGGGTGCAGGATCTCGGCCGCGACGGCGCCTACGCCGACTTCGACCTGGCCACCTACCGGGAGCGTTGAGCCGCTGCGGCCCCGATCCGGCGCGCTGGAGCAGGCCACGGGCGACCAGGTCGACGGTGAGGACGACGGCGACGGCCTCGACGGCGAGGAGCCCGACGAGCACGACCAGCTGCGTCACACCGGCGGCGAGGGGGCTCGCCCCACCGAGCAGCACCCCGACGAACGCACCCGGCAGCGTCACCAGGCCCACCGTCCGGGTCTGATCGAGTGCCGGGACCAGCGCCTGTCCGGCCGCCGGACGGCACACCAGCAGCACGGCGTCCCGTGGCAGCAGGCCCAGGGCCAGGCCGGCCTCCACCTCACCGCGACGGCTGGTCAGCTCGTCCAAGGCGCGGCGACCGGCCAGCGAGGTGGCGGTCATCGCCCCGCCGATCAGGATTCCCGCCACCGGAATGATCGCGATGCCACGCGGCGGCACCAGACCCGCCAGCAGCAATCCCAGCACCACCAGCATGCTGCCCGCGGCGATCGGCGCGCCGGCCCACCATCCCTGGCCGCCGCCGGTGATGCGTCGGCCGGACGTGCCCGCCGCCACCACGCACATCAGGACGACGAACGCGGCCGTGGCCCAGAGCGACGACACGATGGCCGTGATCAGCAGCGACACGGCGCCCAGCTGGATCGCGGCACGGACGGCGGCGACCATGACCTCTCGACCGTGACCCAGCTTCCCCACGGTCACGACGACCGCCGCCACGAGGGTCAGGACCACCAGCGCCACGGCAAGCTTCGGGCCGACCACCAGCATCGTCGAGGACATGAGATCAGTTTCCCGCCGCGTTGACCCGGACGCGTGCCCACGTCCCCGCCCGGTGGGTCAGTGCGCGACGGCGACCGGTTCTGGTTCGCGCGCGCGTCGGTCGGCTGCGAGGCTGACCCCGGCCAGGACCAGACCGAGGACCGCCAGGGCCAGGCCCACCCGGGCGGGTGCGAGATAACCGAGACCGGCGGCGATGGCGACGCTGCCCAGCGCAGCGCCCAGGCTGTTCGCGATGTTCATGGCCGACTGGTTGACCGCGGCACCCATCAGCTGGGCTCCCGGGGCGACGGTGATCAGGCGCGCCTGCAGGACCGGGCCCAGATAGAGGCTGGTCGCGCCGACCAGGAACGCACCCACGAACAGGCCGGTGCGGGTCGACGCGACGAGGCTGAACACGGCGATGCTCGCGATCATCGCGACGAAGCCGATGATCATGCTCCGGCGCAGGTCCCGGTCCGCGAGCCAACCTCCCAGGGCGTTGCCGACAGTCATGCCGAGCCCCACCGCCACCAGCGCCCACGGCACCGTCGTCGCCGAAAGCCCGGCGACGTCGGTGGTGACCGGCGCGATGTAGGAGTCGACCGCGAAGAATCCGGCGAAGCCGACCGCCCCCGTCGCCGCGACCAGCCAGACCTGCGAGGTGCGCAGCGCCCGCAGTTCGGCGCCCGGCGAGCCGCCCGCCGCCGCGGCGACCTCCGGGACGACCGCCAGCACCGCCAGCAGGGTGAGCAGGAAGACCCCGGCGATGACCAGGTAGGCGACGCGCCACCCGGCGCCCTGCCCGAGCCGGGTGATCAGCGGTACGCCCACCACGTTGGCGATGGTCAGGCCGCTGAGCACGGTGGCGAAGCCCCGCGCCTCCTTGCCCGGACCCATCAGGGCCGCCGCGAGCAGGCCGGCCGCACCGAAGTACGCACCGTGCGGCAGCGCCGCGACGAACCGCGCCACCAGCACCAGGCCGAACGTCGGGGCTACCGCGGACGCGACCGTGCCGACCGCGAAGAGGACGAGCAGCCCGAGCACGAGCTTCTTGCGGGGTACGCGCGCGCTCAGGGCGGCGATCAGGGGCGCGCCGACGACCACGCCGAGCGCGTAGGCGGTGATCATCCAACCGGCCCGGGCCACCGCGCCCGACGACGATTGGGCGTACTGCTCGGGCAGCAGGCCGCGCGCGATCTCGGGCAGCAGGCCCATCGCCACGAACTCGGTCAGGCCGATGGCGACGCCACCCAGGGCCAGGGCGACGACCGCGGCCAGGCGTCGACCTCTGCTCAATCCATGCACGGAGAGAATTTAGCAACAGCGTTGCGTAATAGGGTGGTGAGATGACTCGCACCACAGCCGACGTGACGTTCCTGCGCGGCTACAACCAGGCGCTCGTCATGGCGGTGGGACGTACCGCGCGGACGTTCGAGCGGTCCACCGTCGTCAACGCCACCGGCCTGACCCCGCAGGCTGTCTCCAAGGTCATCGCCCGCCTGATCGCCGACGGCCTGATCCGGTCCGCCGGTGTCCGGCGCGCGTCCATCGGCAAGCCCGCGGTGGTCTACGAACTGGTCCCCGACAGCCGGTACGCCATCGGCGCCCACGTCGCCAGGCGCACTCTGCGGCTGGTCCTGGTCGACCTGGCCGGCGCCGTGCACCACTCGGCGGTCAGCCCGCTACCCAGCGACTTCATCCCTGAGCAGCTTCTGCACACCTTGAATTCTGGCATCGACGCCATCACCAGCGGCAACGACCTCCGCGGCCGACTGACCGGCGTGGGGCTGGGCATGATCGGCCCGCTGGACCACGAGCATGGCCTGGTGCGTGACGCACACGGTCTGCGGCACTGGCACGACGTGCCGCTGCGCGAGATCGCCGAGGCGTACCTGGGCCTGCCGGTGCATCTCGACAAGGACGTCGCCGCGGGGATCACGGCCGAGGCATGGCGTCATGGCGGGACGTTCGGCGACGCGGCCCTCATCATGGTCGAGTCGGGCATCGGCGGCGGCTTCTGGCTGGGCGGCGGCGCCCACCGCGGCGCACACACCAACGCGGGAGAGTTCGGCCACACGGTCGTCGATCTGGACGGGCCCCTCTGCGTCTGCGGACGCCACGGCTGCCTGGAGATCGTCCACAACCAGGCCGCCGACGCGGGAGACATCCCTCGCGCGGCACGCGTCCTGGCGGTCGGCGTCGTCAACCTGCTCCAGACACTCGACCTCGCCCACGTGGTGCTGGCGGGCGCGGATCTCCTGCGGCACGCGGACACCTACCTCGCCGCGGTCGAGCAGGCCGTCCAGGCGGACGCGCGGCGCAGGGACTGGCTCAGCACGGACGTGGCCCTGTCGAGCCTCGGCGCGGACGCGATCGCCGCGGGCGCCGCCATGCAGGTCCTAGACAACCAGTACGGCATTCCGGACCTTGCCCCGCTCGCAAAATCCAATCCGCCCCTCCCCCAGCGCACTGGCCGGTGGCGAGCGTCGCTCATGCTGGAACGGTGATTCGCTTCGTACTGAACGTGCTGTGGCTCATCTTCGGCGGTGGCATCGTGCTGGCGATCGGCTACGGCATCGCCGCGCTGATCTGCTTCGTCCTGGTCATCACCATCCCCTTCGGCGTCGCGTCAATGCGTCTCGCCGTCTACTCGTTGTGGCCGTTCGGCCGCACGCTGGTACCCAAGCCTGGCGCGGGTGTCGCCTCCGGGCTGGCCAACATCCTGTGGGTGGTGCTGGCGGGCTGGTGGCTCGCCCTGTCCCACATCCTCGCCGGCATCGCGCTCTGCGTCACGATCATCGGAATCCCGTTCGGCATCGCCAACTTCAAGCTCGTCCCGGCCGCGTTCTGGCCCCTCGGCCGCGAGGTCGTCGACACGCCGTGACCCACCTGCCCGCGACAGATGGCGTGGCGCCGCGCCGGGCACCGTCGACAGTGGACGCGCGGGTACGATGCCGGGCGTACCGCAGCGGCGGTCCACAGCCTGACGAACCTTCGATAGGAGCCTGGCATGGCCGGCCCGGATGCCGAACTCGCAGCGAAGCTTGAGCCCGAGGTGCCGCACGCGGCGCGAATCTGGAACTACTGGATGGGCGGCAAGGACAACTTCCAGTCCGACCGGGCAGCCGGCGACGCCGTGGCCGAGGTCTACCCGGAGATCGTCGTCATGGCGCAGCAGTCCCGCCGGTTCCTGGTGCAGGCCGTGCGCTACCTGGCCGCCGACGCGGGCGTCCGGCAGTTCCTGGACATCGGCACCGGCCTGCCCACCATGCAGAACACCCACGCGGTCGCCCAGGGGATCGCGCCCGAGTCACGGATCGTCTACGTCGACAACGACCCGATGGTCCTCGTGCACGCCCGGGCGCTGCTGGCCAGCACGACCTCGGAGGGCGTCACCACCTACGTGCACGCCGACTACCACGACCCGGAGAAGATTCTCGCCGAGGCCGCCCAGACGCTGGACTTCGACCAGCCCATCGCGGTGATGTACATGGGCGTGCTGGGCTACGAGCCCGACCTGGCGGTCGTGCGCTCCATCGTCGGACGGACGATGGACGCGACCACGTCCGGCAGCCACCTGGTGCTGTGGGACGGCACCAACACCAGTCCGGCGGTCGTGTCCGGTGCCGAGCGGTTGGCGGAGAGCGGCGGCGTCCCGTACATCCTGCGCAGCCCGGAGGATCTCGCCAGCTGCTTCGCGGAGCTGACCATGGTAGAGCCCGGCCTGGTGCCGATCCCGCTGTGGCGTCCGGACGACGCCGACGCCGAGGGAATCGACGCGTACGGCGCCGTGGCCCGCAAGCCCTGAATCGTCCCGACGCAGCCGGTCGGGTCGGCCGGCTGCGTCGCGCCGGCGGGTGCCCGGCAGCCGCCGATCTTGTCGTAGGGCGCGGTTAGCGTGTGGGCACTGTCGCCGCGCCGGCCACGTCTGGCCGGTCGCTGACCCCCTCGGAGGCCCCCATGCCGCAGGAGACGACCTACCTCGAACTGTCCGAAGTGGATGGTGCGCACAAGTTCTACGAGGTCGTCGTCGACGACACCACACTGACCGTGCGATACGGCCGGATCGGTGACCAGGGGCAGGTCAAGGCAAACGCCTATCCGGACAACACCCGGGCTCGAGCGGCCGCCGCGAAGAAGATCGGGGAGAAGGTCCGCAAGGGGTACGCCCCGGCGGTCCCCGGCGCCCGACAGAAGCGCAGCGTGTCCCGGCGGCAGATCGTCAGCACCCGCTCCACGGCCCGCACCGCCCCGGTGCTCTGGCGCTACGACTCCGGTGCCCCCGCCTTCGGCATCTTCGTCGACGAGCAGCACTGCATGGTGGGCAACGAGCACGGCGTGATCACCACCCTCGGCCACGACGCCCGGGTGCGCGGTCAGGTCCGGCTCCCCGACGGGGTGAAGTGCATCGTCGCCGACGACGCCTGGGTCTACGCGGGCTGCGACGACGGCAACGTCTACGACCTCTCCGGCAAGGTGCCCCGGGTGGCGTACGCGATCGCCCCCGAGATCGACATCTACTGGCTGGACATTCACGACGGCGTCCTGGGCGTCTCCGACGCCGACGGCGGGATCGCCGCCGTCGACCACGAGGACGAGTTCCTCTGGCGCCGGCCCGGGCGGGGCCGCTCGGCCTGGATGGTGCGCTGCGACACCGACGCGCTCTACCACGGCCATTCCCAGGGGGTGACCGGCTACGACTGGCGTACCGGCCGCGAGCTCTGGCACACCACGACCGGTTCGGTGCTCTTCGGGTGGCAGGAGCGCGGCAGCGTGTTCGCCGGTACGGGCACCCGCGAGGTGGTGCGGCTGGCCAAGGACGGCCGGGTCGAACGCCGCTACCGGTGCGACGCTCCGGTCTTCTCCTGTGCCACCGCCGAGGGCGGCCGTTCGTGTTCGCCGGCGACAGCCAGTCCTCGATCTACTGCTTCGACGCGGCGGGCACCCGGCTGTGGAAGCTCGGCACCGGCTGTGGCTCGGCGTACTCCATGCAATACCACGGCGATCGGCTCTACGTCGTCACCACCGGCGGCCATCTGGCCTGCATCGACGCCAGCGAGTCGGCGATCCGGGCGGCCCAGGCCGGGGACGTGCCGGACGTGCTGGACGTCAAGGCGCCCCGCCAGGCGCCGCGGACCGTGGAGCCGACGGTGGTCGAGGTGACCAGCGACGCCGGGGCGGGCGTGGTGGTGCAGTGCCTGACCGATCGGGGGCGGATGCGGGTCCAGGTGGTGTCCGAAGGCTACCGGCGCGACTGGTCGGTGCAGTTTCCCAAGGGCATCCGCGAGCCCGGCGCCCGCTACCTGGTGACCGAGGTCCGCGAGTCGGGCCGAGGTGGGTTCTACCGGGCGTACGGCGACATCCGTCGGCTGCGCTGAGCTGCCGGGCGTTGAGGATCTACCCTGCTCCGGCGGCAGCAACTAGCCTGCCCGGATGCGACACACCCTCACACCGGGCGACGAGACCCTGCACGGTCATTTCTCCCCCGACCTCCCGCCGGTGCTGACCATCGACGCCGGTGACACCGTCACCTACCGCACCCTGGATTGCTGGTGGTCGGCCGGCCCGTACCCCGGGGGGCGCAACCGGGACCGGCCGCGGGTCCCGCAGCACCAGCCCGACCACGGACACGCGCTGATCGGTCCGGTTGCGGTCCGCGGCGCCCGCGCCGGCCAGACCCTCGAGGTGCGGATCGACGCGATCGTCCCGGCGGCCTGGGGAACCACCGTGGCGGGTGGCTGGCCGAGCGGCTTCAACGAGCGGTACGGCGTCGAGCAGGACGGGGTGGTGCACGACTGGGCACTGGACCCGGTGGCGATGACCGGCCGCAACCAGCATGGCCACACGGTCACGCTGCGCCCCTTCATGGGGGTGCTCGGCATGCCGCCGGCCGAGCCGGGGCGGCACTCGACGGTCCCGCCCCGTCCTTGGGGCGGCAACCTGGACTGCAAGGACCTGACCGCTGGCGCCACCCTGCTGCTGCCGATCCCGGTCGACGGGGCACTGTTCTCCGTCGGGGACGGGCACGCCGCGCAGGGCGACGGCGAGGTCGGCGGTACCGCGATCGAGTGTCCGATGGACGAGGTGACGCTGACCGTGGACGTCCGCGACGACTTCCCGGTCACCGGCCCGGTGGCCCGAACCGCGGACGCCTGGCTGACGCTCGGCGTCGGAGCGACCCTCGACGACGCGACCTTCATGGCGCTGGACTCGATGCTGACCCTGATGCAACGGCTGCACGGCGTCAGCCGTCCGGACGCCGTCGCGCTGGCCAGCGTCGCGGTCGACGTACGGGTGACGCAGATCGTCAACCAGACCGTCGGCGCGCACGCCGTACTCCGCGACGACGCGCTGCGCTGAGGAGTGGCCCGTCCGGGGGCTCGCGTGTCACGGGGAGCGCCCTGCTCAGCCGGTCTCGGTGAGGTCGGTCGTTGCCGAGAGTTCGGTGACCACGTCCAGGAGCCGGTGCAGCGCGGGTGAGGTGTTGCCCGACAGCCACACCATCTCGGTGCGCGCGACGGCGCCGGTCAGCGGGACGAACACCACGCCGGTGCGGCGAAGGCTGCGTGCCGAGCGGGCGAGCCGGGTGACTCCGATTCCCGCGGCGACCAGACCGAGCAGGCTCTGCACGTTGGCTTCCTCCTGGACGATGTCCGGGACGAAGCCCGCTTCGTGGAACTGGTCGTCGTAGGCGCGGTGCCAGGGTTCCCACGAGCTGCGCGGGGTCATCACCCACGGTTCGTTCGCCAGGTCGGCGAGCTTCAGTTCGGCGCGTTCGGCGAGCGGGTGACCCTCGGGCAGTACGGCGCACACCGGCTCGGTCGCCAGGGTCATCGAATGCAGGCCGGCGGTGAGCGGAGTCCGGGTGAAGGCGGCGTCGTAACGCCCTCCGAAGACCCCCTCGACCAGGGGCGCGATGGTGGTGGACTCGGTCGTCAGGCGAAGGTCGGGTAGTTGGTCACGCACGGCTCGGACCACCGGGGGCAGAAGGTGGTTGGCGACGGAGGTCAGAAAGGCCACGTTGAGGCTGCCAACCTCTCCCCGCCGGGCCCGTCCTACGACGGCGACGGCCTCCTCGGCACGGTCCGTCACGGCACGGGCCTCGGCGACGAACAGGGCGCCAATGTCGGTCAGGGTGGTGCCGCGGCTGTCGCGCTCGAACAGCTTCACCCCGAGGATGCGTTCCAGGGCGGTGATCTGCTGGGACAGGGACTGCTGGGCGATCATCAGGCGGGCGGCCGCCCGAGTGAAGCTCAATTCCTCCGCGAGCACCAGGAAATAGCGCAGTTGCCGCAGTTCAGGGGTGGTCACAGGGACAGACTGTAGCCATGCCAGGAAGCGTGTGTTGGGCGCTTCGAAGACCGCCGCGCAGGATGGTTCCTGGAGCGATCGCCGGGCGTACCCGTCGGGCCGAAGCACAGTTGCCGGCCCGATCGTCGCCCCCGGACACGAAACCACGAGCTATCTAAGGAATACGATCATGAATGCACAGCGCGTCACCACGCCTTTCGACGCCCGGTCCACCGCGGGCGACGTCGTCGCCGGCGTCGACCTCACCGGGCAGCGCGCCGTCGTCACCGGCGCCTCGTCGGGCATCGGTGTCGAAACGGCCCGAGCGCTCGCAGCCGCGGGCGCCGCGGTGACCTTGGCGGTACGAAGCGTGGACGCCGGCGAGCGGACAGCGGAGGACATCCGCGCCACCACCGGGAGCCAGCTGATCCAGGTCGTTCCCCTGGACCTCTCCGACCAGGGGTCGGTCGCTGCCTTCGTCAGCGCCTGGGAAGGCCCGCTGCACATTCTGGTCAACAACGCCGGGGTGTCGGCGACCCCCGAGACGCGGACGGCGGAGGGCTGGGAGCTGCAGTTCGCGACCAACCACCTCGGCCACTTCGCGCTCGCCAACGGGCTGCACCCGGCCCTCGCGGCGGCCGGCCGGGCCCGCGTGGTGTCGCTCAGCTCGATCGCACACGTGCAGGCGCCGATGGTCTTCGACGACGTCAACTTCCGTGAGCGCCCCTACGACCGTCTCCTCGCCTACGGCGAGTCGAAGACGGCCACCGCGCTGTTCGCGGTCGAGGCGAACAGGCGCTGGGCCGGCGACGGCATCACCGTCAACGCGGCCAACCCGGGCGCGGTCACCAGCAACCTGGGGCGTCACCTCACCGAGGAGGACCTGGCGCAGCTTCCGGCGTACGACTTCAAGACCCCGCAGCAGGGCGCGGCCACCTCCGTGCTGCTCGCGGCCTGGCCGCAGCTGGAGGGCATCGGCGGCCGGTACTTCGAGGACTGCAACGAGGCGCCGCGCTACAACCCCGAGGCACCGCTTGTGGGCGTCGCCGACCACGCGCTCGACCCCGCAGCAGCCGAGCGCCTGTGGCAGGTGTCGCTCGACATGCTCGCCGACGCACAGCGCGGCTGACCGGAGCTTCCGGCCCGACCGTGCCGATAGTTCCGGCAGGTTTCCGGGTCACGCCCTGAGCCGAATCATGCAACAGCGTGATCGAGTCAGCGTTCACGGCAGCGGGCCGCCACCCTCGAGGCGGTCCGCACGCTGGCTCCAGCCTGGGATCGAGCGTCACGACGGGGATGATCCAGCATACGGCAACAGCAGCGCCCGACCACAGGTCCGCTCCTGCACCGCCGGCTGACACCCCGGACAACGACCGCCCTTCCGGACGGCCCATGACGCAGTCGTGCCGGGCAGCGAACCTGCCCGGCACGACCCACACCACGGTCGTCAGCCGCACCAGCCAAAGGGCGACGAGTACGAGCTGAGCGTCCCGGTCTTGTTCGGCCCGCTGTACGCGACGCCGGAGTAGCGGACGCACTCGCCCGGGGCGTAGAGATAGACGGGCCCGGCGTAGTAGCGGTAGTTGCCCGGGTCCTGGGCGACGCGCCCACCCCTCGTCTCCACCTTGGCGTTCATCCAGGTCGCGACGCCGACATAGCTGGACTTCTCCGCGACGACGCAGTTCATCTTCGTCTGCGCGCTGTACATCAGGTAGATGTGCCCGAAGTACTGGCCACCGCTGGTGAGCAGCACCTTGTCGTCGATTTCCTGGTAGCTGGATCCGCACTGCTCCCCGTACCCGGCTGCGGCGCTGGCCGGTGCCGGGCCAACGGCCGGAGCTCCCGCCGCGACGATCCCAGCCACGAGACAGGCCACCAACGAGCGTCGCATCGTGGACATCAGCCGCACCATCCCGACCTGTTGTCGCCGGCGTTGGAGTCCGTCGGCGGGTAGTAGATGTTGCCGATGACCCAGATGCACTTTCCGCTGGCGTAGGCGCTCACCGGACCGGCGTAGTACCTGTACGTGCCGTGGTCCCGGTCGTTCGCCGCCAGCAGTCGGCAGTTGCTGGTGCCGGATGAACAGACCCACAGCTCGACCGACATGACCTTGCTGACGCCCCAGGTGTTCGCACTCGACACGGTCCGCGCGCAGTTGTATCCGCCGCTGTAGTAGATCTCGACATACCCGTACTTCGTCGAACCGTTGATGGCCACGTCTCCGTACAGGTCGAAGCCACCGACCTTGGAGCCCGAACAGGTCCCGGTCGCGGCCTGCGCTGGCGGGCCGGCGAGGATCGCACTCCCGGTTGTGCTCAGGACAAGCGCGGCGAGTATCGCCATGATCCGCGATCGCAAGGTCGTCAATGGTGCCTCCGTACTCTCGGTGCCCCGCCGGGAGGCGGTTCAGGACCGGCACAGTCAACGTTTGTCCGCAACCGCCGGCCAAATGATTCGAACTGGTTCGAATCCCCGCTGGTCAGCGGCCGCTCGGGAGCCCGCGCACAGGTTGTCCGATGCCAGCCGGACGGAAGCTGGTTGCGTCTGCTTAACCAGCCGCAGTTCGCGCCCGCCGACCCGCTGAGGCAGCCGCCCGGAAGGAACAGGAACGCCGCTGATCAGGCCGGACTTGCGAGCAAGGGCGCCATGGCGCTGTGGCATGATGTCCGCCATGTCTGCCACGCCTAGTCCTGACCAGTCGGGCATAGACCCGCCGACGGTGCTGTTGAGGCTAACCGGCGGACAGGCAGAAGCTGGCCGTGACAAGACGCGCTGGTTCATGTGGGCTGCCGTTGCTGGTGCGCTGGTCGCGGTCGTCCTTGCCACCGTCATGGTCGTGTTCTCCAGTGGCGATACCGAGCCATCCCGTTCCCCAGCGGCGGCTCCCATGGCTACGGACGCTGCGGTACCAGAGGCAGCCGAATCCGAGGTGGCCGGTGCGCCGTCGGCGTCCCCTTCCTCCTCGGCCTCGGCGAAGCCGTCCCCTCGTCCTAGCCTGCGCCCGGTCGACCTCATCGCGGGACTGCACACCACGGTCCTCGGGCTCGTTCAGGACGGGGAGTTGAAGCCGGATGCTGGTGAGGAACTGACGAAGCGGCTGCGGGAAGCCGCGGAGAAGCTCGCGGATGGTAAGGCCGACAAGGCCCGGGACAAGCTTGCCGAGTTTGGCCAGAAGGTGGCCAAGCTACGGGAGGAGGACAAGCTCTCCAGCAGCGGCTACCAGTCTCTTGCCGCCGGACTGAGGCAACTCGTGGCGCTGCTGCCCACCCGCTGATTGGTTCGGCGGCTCCACCGCCTTCGCGCCGATCGCCAACAATGCGACAAATAGGTCACGGTTAGTCTCAACTCGGCTCACCACACCGATTTAACAAGGCCAACGCCATCCCGTCCGCCGCCGACCCGCCCTCCTGGGGAGCCGGCCACCGCCCGGCCCGCCACGTCAAGCGGACCTTGACGCACGTTCGGACGCTGGCGGGCCGGGCTGTGGTCTGCTCGGCTCGCCCGGGTCGCCGGCTGGCGGGATGGCGCTGCGCAACCACCCGCGGACCGCGACCCGCCGACGGACCCCTGGCCATCTCGGAGTCGTTGCGCCCCCGCCGGAGGCGCGGTAACCACGACCGGTAGGCCGCCGCAACCCGCCGCGCGGACCCGGCGTGCCCTTCCCTGCGCCGCGCCGCTCGGGCGCGGCCCGGCCGCCTGCCGGCCCACGAACCTCAACCACCCTCGGCGCTACCGTCTGCGGCGGCCCCCGGGCTTCCCGCTTTCCGCGCCAGCCGACGGGCGTTCTGCGTGGCCGGCGTGGAGCGACAGCGGAGCGTCGGACGCGCGCCCAGGCGGCGGCGCGTGCGGCCCGTCTCGGGCCGCCTTGAAGACGTACAGAAAGTTTGAACCAATTCGCCGGCAGCGCGTGTGTCCTACGTCGACTGATGCGCGACACTCATCCGCCAACTGATCTGCGACACCTTCGCGCGCTGATCGCCAGATCCGCGCACCCGACTGATGCGGGATCACCTTGACGAGCCTCACCAGGGCACATCATCACGGAGATCGCCGTCGAACTTAAGGGTACGGATCTACTGCGGACTAACGCGGCAGGACGGTCGCGCCGGCCCTCGCCACGATCTCCTGCAACGCGACGACATGCTGGTCGAACGCGGCCCGTCCGACGCTGGTGAGCCTGCCTGACGTGCGTGGGCGCTTCCCGACGAAGCCCTTGCGGATCTCGACGTAGCCGGCCTCTTCGAGCGTCGTCAACTGCTTCGAGAGGGCGGAGTCGGACAGGCCGATGCTGTCGCGGATGAACTTGAAGTCGGCCCATTCCGTGGCCGCGAGCAGTGACACGATCGAGAGCCGGGTGGGGGCGTGGATGAGTTCGTCGAATCGTGGCTTAATCATTTCGGGCCGCCGGCGCGATCGTCGAGCATGAGGCGACCCAGGTACCGCATCAGCAATGGCCCGCCGACGACCATGAATAGGCCGGCCAGGAGAATGCCCGCGGTCGCGGGATAGCGGACCCCGGCGGCCTTCAGCGCGAACGACGTCGGCAACGAGACGGCCAGGATGCCCGCGACGAAACCGAGAATAGCCAGGACGCCGGTCGGCCGGAGCAGGTCGTTGCGCGGCTGGGCGCGCCCGACGATGCCGAGCACGAGCCGGCCCGTCACGATGAGGGTGCCGAACACGAACGCGGCCGTTGCGATGCCGATCACCAGTGGCCGCCGGGTCTCGACGGCGACCGAGAAGCCAACCATGAGAACCGCGGTGGCCCACCAGAACCAGGTGGGGATGATCGTCAAGGTGACCACTTGCTCCCGGCGTCGGGCGATCTCCGTCAGCGCCCCGGCGGCCTCGTCGGGGCGTACCTCGTTGGCCATGACCCACCTCCATGCCTGTGCGGACAGTACTTTCTCACGTGGAACGTAGCATTCACTTTCCCGCCCGGCAAGTAGTTGCTCGATCCGCGCGCCGACCGCAGGCGTCTGCGGAGCAGAGCGCTGACCTGCGCCATGACTGAGCTTGCTCCGCTGCCTGATAGTCCCAAGGTCGGACAATCGTCGTCGCGCATAACGCCCGACCATCGGCAGATCCGCACGTCCCGAGGCGCACTGATGGGCCCCTAGCTTCATCGCGCGGTTGCGCATCACGTGGCGGAGATGTGTCGCGCATCAGTTGTCGGATCACACGCGGCAGCGCGTGTCCGACTCCGCTTGATGCGTTACACGGTGGCTTCACTTGATGGGTGACACTCCGCCGAGTGCTGGTGGAGTTGAGCGTGACGGAGCAGCGTTACCGGGCAGTACTGGAAGTCGAAGCTGGCTTGTCGGTGACGGAGGTCGCCGAACGGTTCGGCGTCTCGCGTCAGGCGGTGCATCGCTGGTTGGGCTGGTATCGCGATCACGGCTTGGACGGTCTGGCCGACGGATCGCACCGACCGCATGCGCACCCCGCCCAGACTCCTGATGAGGTGGAGGCGCTGATTTGCGAACTGCGACTCCACCATCCCCGCTGGGGCCAGCGGCGGTTGCACTACGAGCTGGGCCGCCGCGGTTGCCCGGGCCCGGTGCCATCGTTGAGCACCATCTACCGGTACTGGTGCGACACGGCCTGATCGACCCGACACCTCGTCGGCGCCGGCGAGAGGACTACCGGCGGTGGGAACGCGGCAGGCCGATGGAGTTGTGGCAGCTCGACATTGTCGGCGGTATCCAGCTCGCTGACGGCGGCGAGGCAAAGGTCGTCACCGGCGTGGACGACCACTCCCGATTCTGCGATATCGCCCAGGTGGTCCGTCGCGCCACCGGCCGGGCCGTCTGTCACGCCTTCGCCGGGGCCCTGCAACGGTTCGGGATTCCGGACGAGGTGCTGACCGACAACGGCAAGCAGTTCACTGCCCGCTTCGGCCGCGGTGGCGGCGAGGTGATGTTCGACCGGATCTCATGGGTTCTGTCGGGTCGGTTCTTGGAGCAGACTCGGCGTCGGTAGCGGCTGGCGGGTCAGCACTCTCCGGATCTGACCCGTGCGAG
>NZ_JBEXHU010000027.1:0-73967 GCF_040608175.1 Micromonospora sp. NPDC005206 | reverse complement strand
CAGCCCCGGCAGAATGGGCGCGACCGTCCGCGCCGCACTTCATCTCACGCACTTCGAGTACCGCTACCTACCCGAATCTTGTTGAGATCACTTCAATGGCCAGTCCGATGCCGACCGCCACCACGGCGAAGACCGCGCTGGCCGCGGTGATCGGCAGGTCGTACCGGATCCGGGTACCTTCGACGGCGAAGCCGAGCATCGCCATGAAGTGCATGGTCCAGATGGCGGTGCCGCCGATCGCCAGGGCGGCCAACCCGCCCCACCAGACCCGCTGGCCTGCGCTGCTCGCGATGCGGATGCGGGTGGCACAGATCAGGCCCAGGAACGAGCCGAGCACCGATAGCGCGTAGCTCAACGCGGGCGTGATCCACCCGTACTCAAAGTGATTGATCTCCGCCACGGCGGTTTCCCCCGAAGAATGGCCCGTGCGTAACGATGTGCCACGGCCATGATCCGGGGGCGTCTCACGAGGCGCAACGGCACCTTCGGGCATTCAGTGCCGTCGTGGCGACTGTCCAATGCGTCTATTCACCGTCGCCACCTGCCCGAATGATGAATCAGGCGGCCGCGTGGTCGGCCAGCACCCTCCGGTTGAACGCGTCGATCGCCTGCCGGCCGGTGGACCGCAGGTCAGCCGACGCCCCGCCGGAGTCGGCGAGCTGGCCGAGCAGGTCGACCACCCTGTTCAAACCTGATGCCAGTCGAGGCCGCCGTCGCCCCTCATCTGAACGAACATGCTGCCGACGAAACCGTCCAGCCGCGCGGCCAGGGGGTCGAGGGTCTGCAGCGGTCCGGTCATCGGCTTCAGCCACTCGTGGGCGACGTGAACGAGCTGCTCAGCGAACTCGCGCTGAGCACCGCAGGTGAAGACCATCCTGGGACGGCCGCAGGTCACCGTCGACACCGAGCAGGCCGTGCCGCTCCGGCGGGACCTCGCCCCAGCCCCGGCTGGTCCGGCCGGCTCCTTTCCGGTCGTGGTTGCCGGTCGATCAACCACCGCACCGGCCCGCGCCAGGCGGGCCGGACGGAAGCTGGTCGGTCAGCGCTCGCCGCAGATGCTCTGCCGGTACTCCAGGGCCTCAGGCACCTCCCCGTACTGCAGGAGGTTCCCTGCCAGATCGAGGACCGCGCGGCACTCGGCGAATTCCTGGACGCGCTGGTAACCCGGCCGCGGACCCTGGGCGTGGAGGGGATCGTGGTGGCACTCGTCGCGCACGCCCAGCGGCTACCCGCCAGCAGTCGCCGGGAACTCGCCCGGATCGGCGCGGAACTCACCGAGCGCTACGCACGCTGACAGCCCACCTTCGACGCAGTCAGCTAGCCGGACGACGTTGCCTGACGGCAACTTAAGTTTTGCTTATCGGGTTGTCGATCAACGAGGAAAGCTCGGTACCTTGCTCGAATGCGACACATCAAGACCGTAATCGCCGCGCTCATCGTGGGTCCGCTGGCCTGGGTCCTGCTCGCCGCTGGACAAGGCCGGTCCCTGCGGGTGTTCGCGGATGCGCAGGACAGTGGTGATGCGCTCGACCCTAACGCTCTGCTGAAGCCGTTGCTGGTACTGGCGGCTGCTGGCCTTCTCCTCGGGCTCATCGCCACCGTCCGGATCTCCCCGATCGGCTCGGTGCTGACCGGACTTGCGTACACGGTCAGCTACGCAGGCCTGTTGTTCAGCCCGGCACGGTTGCTGGACCTACTCAGTCACAAGCTGAGCGTGGCGGGTTACCAGATTGACGTGCTCACCCCCGTACGGACCGGGACGACGCTGCTGCTGGGCTCGCTGCTCCTGGTCGGGGTCGCCAGTGTCCAGCGGTGGCGGCGCTGGCCGCAGTCGGACGCCGATGAGCCGACGATCGTTGTCCCGGACACGATCATTCCGCCGGTATCGGAACAGGACCGCCCGCTCGGCGCGGACGGGCTCGGCTCGACGAAGCAGGGTGAGGATCCGACGAAGCCGGGCAAGTCCGACGAACCGGCGCCGGCGATGGCCGGCGGTTCACGCTGGACCGATTCGCCGCGCAGCCATTCCACGAACGAGCCCTGGCAGTCAGACGCGACGCGCTGGCAGTCCCCGGCGCGGGGGACGGGCTACCCGAGCTGACCGGGAAGTCCGCGTCAACGGTTCAGGCAAGTCGGCGCAGGGCAACACCGAGCGTGGCGATGCCCTCCCTGCTGACCCTGGTACGTCGCGACCTTCGGACGACGGCCGCGGCGCTCGGCATGCCACGTGCGCGACCGAGGCCCGATACGCAGACGAGCGGCCGAGAAGGAGGATGGAATGCGAGCGGTGCGATTCCGACGGTACGGCGGTCCGGAGGTGCTGGAGGTCCTGGAAGTGCCGCGGCCGTCGGCGGGACCGAGGCAGGTGGTTGTCGAGGTCGTCACCGCGGCGCTCAACCCTGGGGAGATCGGTATCCGGGAGGGCATCTTCGCCGACATCAGGCCGGCGACCTTCCCGGAGGGGCAGGGTAACGACTTTTCGGGGGTGGTCGCCGAGGTGGGACCGAAGGTCGCCGGTTTCGCCCCCGGACAGGCCGTCATCGGCTTCACGCCACGCGCGGCGCAAGCCGAGTTCGTCGCCGCAGACGTGTCGGTGGTCGCGGCCAAGCCCGACGGCCTGGGCTGGGACGAGGCTGCGACCACCCCCGGGGCCGGGGCCACCGCCTGGGCGTCGGTGGAGGCCGTCACCCCGCGGGCCGGCGACACCGTGGTGGTGTCCGCGGTGTCGGGGTGGTCGCGGCGCAGCTGGCGTTGCTGCGCGGGGCCCGGGTCATCCGCACCGCGGGCGAAGGCAACCACGAGTTCCTCTCCTCGCTCGGCGTAACACCCGTGCGCTATGGGCCCGGTCTGCATGAGCGGATTCGGGCCGCCGCGCCCGAGGGCGTGGACGCCTACGTGGACACGTACGGCGCAAGCAATATGGACGTCGCGATCCTCCTGGGCGTGCACCCGTCGCGGATCAACACGATCGCCGACGGCCGCGCGGTGCAGCGGTACCAGGTGCAGCACGAGGCACAGGAGCAGGCCAACAGCCCGGCGATTTGGTCGGAACTGGCACGGCTGGCCGCGGACGGCAAGCTGGTGCTGCCAATCATGCAGGCCTATCCGCTGGAGCGGGTGCGCGAGGCGTACCACGACTTGGCCACACGGCACGTGCGCGGCAAGCGCGTGCTCCAGGTCATGGCGCCGGAGCGTCGGTCCCAGATCACGACAGGGGGCTGACTCCCAGACAGGGCGGGCTCCGGAGCGGCCCGCCCGGCCTGTCCGCCGTATCTCGGTGCCCGGGGGTGAGCCGGCGGGCGCGAGCCGCCGAAGACCTCGGTGGCTTGATCAACGAGTACAAGCGAGCGGCGTAAAAGGCCAGCTCAGCCCTCGCAAGGGGATTTTGGAACCTGTACCGTGCCAAAACTCGCTGCGCGGGGCTGACCTGCGGCTTGGTTGATCCGGTCAGGCCGCTCGGTGATACTCGTTGATCACGCCGCCGAGGATCCGTCGTCGCCGTATCGGCGCGTTGATCGGGATGACGACGCTGGGATCGTGGTTCGGTGGCCGTTGGGCGAGGCTCTGGTGTGGACGGTGCCGGTTGAAGTGGGCGGCGTACTCGTCGAGCACAGCGCGGGCGTGGCGTTCGTTGTAGATCAGGATCTGGTCCGTGCACTCGGAACGGACGCTGCGGACGAACCGCTCCGCGTAACAGTTCGCCCGAGGCGTCCGTGGCGGAGTCTTGACCACCTCGACGCCCTTCGGCGGCGAACACCGCGTCGAAGGACGCGGCGAACTTGGTGTCCCGGTCACGGATGAGGAACCGGAATGATGTGATCCGGTCGCCGAGGTCCGTCACCAGATTGCGGGCCTGCTGGGTGGTCCAGGCAGCGGTAGGGTGCGCGGTGACCCCGAGGATGTGCAGCCGGCGGGTGGCGACCTCCACCACGACCAGCGCGTATAGCCGCCGGAGGGTGACGGTGTCGAGGTGGAAGAAGTCGATGGCCAGTAGCCCGGATGCTTGAGCGCGCAGGAAAGTCCGCCAGGAGGTGTCGACCCCGCGTGGCGCCGGACCGATCCTGGTGGCGGCGAGGATCCGGCGGATCGTGCCGGCACCGACCTTGTGGCCGAGTCCCACCAGCTCACCTTGAATTCGGCGGTGTCCCCAGCCCGGATTGTCTCGGGCCAACCGCACGACGAGATCCCGAATTTCGTCGCTGACCGGCGGACGACCTGCCCGGTTCGGATACGTCCAATGCCGCTTGACCAAACGCCGATGCCAGGCCAGCAGCGTGGCCGGGGTGACAATCCGATGCGCACGCAGCCGACGGGGCAGCACTCTTGTCAGCGCGGATAACACGGCCCGGTCCGGCCAGGACGGCCGAACCCGCCCGACCTGCCGGCGCAACACGGCGACTTCGTGCCGAAGCACCAGCAACTCCGCCGTCTTCTCGGCGTCAGTTCTGGCGAGGAGCGCGATCCAGCCGAACACCCGAACCATGATCAGATACAGCAACCGAACCGTCACGAACCGATCGTGCAGCAGTCAAGCGAAACCCCAGCTCACAGCCCATCCGTCTATTTCTGGCACGGTACAGGCGCGGGTATTTCCCGAAAGGCACTGACCTATCACGACACAGCGTCACCGACCTAAACGCCATCGCCGCCACGCTCAACACCCGGCCCCGTAAGTCACTGGGTTGGCGAACGCCAGCAGAAGCCCTGGAAGAACACGTAAGATCGCCGCAACGAGCTGGTGTTGCAACGACTCCTTGAACCTAAGCTGTCAGGCCCGCCGCTGCACCAACGACCTGATCGCACTCGATGTGCTGCAGGAGCTGACCGGACGCGGGCTGCGGGTGCCGGACGACGTGGCGATCGTCGGCTACGGCGACATCGAGTTCGCCGGGGCAGCCGCTGTCCCGCTGTCGTCGGTCCGCCAACGCGGGAGCAACTGGGCGAACGGCGGCCCAACTGCTGCTCGAAGAGGCCGAGGCCGGTGAGGGACACCGGCACCGGCACGTCGTCTTCCAGCCGGAACTGGTCGTCCGCCGCTCCAGTGAGCAGCCCCGGCGCTGACCAGCCCTACGGCAGACGGCCCCTCTGCGCCACCTTGGCGAACGCGTACGCGCTCGGCTTCGGGACCCGGGCGAAGCCGTCGTCGTGGTCGACGACGACGAGGCCGAACTTTGGGCGGTAGCCCTCGCTCCACTCGAAGTTGTCGAACGCCGACTAGTGCAGGCAGCCGCGGACGTCGACGCCCTCGGTCAGAGCCGCCGCGACGGCGGCGAGGTGGGTCCGCAGGGCGATGGCGTTCTCCGTGACGTACAGCGGCAGCCCGGTCCCGGCGGCGCGGTGCAGCACCTGCCGGAGATGCCCGCCTCGGGCTCGACAGCGAAGCAGTCCGGTTCCCAGTTTGTCCATCCGAGAGGACCTGCGTGCGTCCGCTGTGAGCCCACTGTGAGCCCACTGTGAGCAAAGCGTGAGCGGTCGGCGTCATCTTGACCCTGGTCGGTAGACCGATGAACTCCAACTGAGAGGTCTCGGGCCATGATGCGGTGGATCGTCGGGTCAAGCGTCAAATACCAACGGCTGGTGCTCGCCATCGCCGTCGCCCTGATGGCCGTCGGCTTCGTACAGCTTCGCAACTCGTCGGTCGAGGCCCTGCCAGAGTTCGGGCCGGTACGGGTGGACGTGCAGGTCGAGGCGCTCGGGCTCTCCGCCGAAGAGGTGGAGAATCTGATCACCAACCCGATGGAGAACGAGTTCTTCAACGGGATCCCGTGGCTGATGAAGCTCGAATCCCGCACCCTCCCGGGACTGTCGTCGATGGAGATGACGTTCGAGCCCGGCACGGACCCGATCCGGGCCAGGCAGGTCGTGCAGGAGCGGCTGACCATGGTCGCCATGCTGCCGGCCGCCTCGTCGAGGCCACCGCTGGTGGTGCAGCCCCTCTCGTCGACCGGTCGGCTCATGAACATCGGTCTCTCGTCCCAGAATCAGTCACTGATCGATATGTCGCTGCTGTCGCGCTGGACGATAGTGCCCCGCCTGCTGAGCGTCCCTGGCGTCGCCAATGTGGCCATCTGGGGGTTCCGTGACCGTCAACTGCAGGTGCAGGTCGATCCCGCCAAGCTGGTGCAGCACGGCGTCACGCTGGACCAGGTGCTGCGCACGTCGGCGAACGCGCTGTGGGTCTCGCCACTGACCTTCGTGGAGGCTTCGACCCCCGGACTCGGCGGTTTCATCGACACCGCCAACCAACGGATCGAGATTCAGCACAACCAGCCGATCAAGACCGCGGCGGATCTCGGCAAGGTCACCGTTCAGGGCGCCGAGGACCGCGGAGTGCTGCTGGGCGATGTCACCAAGATCGTCGAGGATCACCAACTCCTCATCGGCGACGCGGTCGTCAAGGACACCCCGAGCCTCATGCTCGTGGTGGAGAGGTTCCCGGGCACCAAGGTCGCGGACGTGACCCGGGACGTGGAGGCCGCGCTCGACGAGCTTCGACCGGCCATGCCGAACGTCGAGATCGACACGACGGTGTACCGGCCGGCCACCTTCGTCGAAAAGATGGTCGACCACCTCACCACGACGCTGATCCTCGGCGCCATCCTCCTGCTGCTGGTGCTTGGCGCCTTCCTGTTCAGCTGGCGCACCGCGCTGGTCAGCCTGCTGACCATCGGGGCCTCCGTGGCGGTGACGGTGCTCGTGCTGTCCTGGTTCGGCGTACCTCTCAACATGATGTCCCTGGCGGGGCTAGTGATGGCCCTCGCCATCGTCGTGGACGACGCGGTGGTCGCCGTCGACAACGTCAGGCAACGGCTGCGGCAGCGCCGCGAGGACGGCTCCGACGAGCCCGTCTCCGACACCATCCGGGGAGCCATCCTCGACGTACGCGGCCCGCTCTTCGTCGCGGCCCTCATCGCCGCGGTCTCGGTGGTGCCCCTCTTCATCCTCGACGGGGTGCGCGGGGCGTTCCTCACCCCGGTCGCCCAGGGCTTCCTGGCCGCCACGGTGGTCTCACTGGTGGTCGCGCTGACGCTGGCCCCCGTGCTGGCCACGCTCCTGCTCACCCGGTCGTCGCTGCAGCACGGCCAGTCGCCGCTCGCCCGAGCTCTGGGACGGGCGTACGGCGCGCTGCTGCCCCGGCTGCTCCACCGGCCCGTCTGGTCCTATGCCCTGGTCGGATTCCTCGTCGTAGCGGGCCTGGCCGCCCTGCCGTTCCTCGGCTCGCGGCCGCTGTCCCCGACGCTTCAGGAGCGCGACCTGATGATCACCTGGGAGGCGCCGCCCGGCACGTCCCGACCGGAGATGAACCGGATCACGGGTGCGCTCAGTGCCGAACTGCGGGCCGTCCAGGGAGTACGCAACGTCGGCGCCCACACCGGGCGGGCACTGGCGTCGGACCAGGTCGTCAACATGAACTCGGGCGAGGTGTGGCTCAGTGTCGACCCGGGGGCCGACTACGGCCGGACCCTGGCCGCCGTGCAGCAGGTGGTGGATGGCTATCCCGGTGTGCAGAGCGATGTGATCACCTACTCGGACAAGCGGATCCGGGAAGTGGTGACCCGTGGGGCGGCGGAAGACCTCATCGTGCGCATCTACGGCAACGACTACGGGGTGCTCAACGAGAAGGCCCAGGAGGTCCTCGGCATCATCTCCGCCATCGACGGCGTCACCGAGCCACGGGTTCGGACCGCGGAGGTCGCGCCGACGGTGGAAATCGAGGTGTCCGTCGCGAAGGCCGCGAAGTACGGCCTCAAGCCGGGCGACGTGCGCCGGGCGGCCGCCACCCTCATCTCGTCCACCGTCGCGGGCAACCTCTTCGACGACCAGAAGGTGTTCGAGGTCGTGGTGTGGGGCGTCCCCGAGGTGCGCCAGAACCTGTCCACCATCCAGAACCTGCTGATCGACGCACCGGTCGGCGGCCCGGGCGGCGGCCCGGCCCAGGTGCGCCTGGCCGACGTCGCCGAGGTCAGAGTCGTGGCGAAGCCGGAGGTCATCACGCACGACCAGGTCTCCCGCAGCATGGACGTCGTCGCGAACGTGCGCGGGCGGGGTCTGGGCGCCGTCACCAGCGAGGCCAAGGACCGCCTCCAGCAGGTGACCTTCCCCCGTGAGCACCACCTCGAGGTGCTCGGAGAGGGACAGGCACAGGCGAGCTCGGATCTCCGGGTGTGGACCTTCGTGGTCGGTGCCGTGATCCTGATCTTCTTCCTGCTGCAGGCCGGCTTCGGTAGCTGGCGGGTGGCGTCGCTGTACTTCCTGCTCCTGCCGACGGCGCTGTCAGGCGGGCTACTGCTGGCGGCCATCGACCGGCCGGCCGTCTCGGTGGTCGCGCTGCTGGGGCTGCTCACCGTGCTGGCCATGGCCGTTCGGGGCGGCACACTGCAGATCAGGCGGTACCAGCGGCTGGCGGACGAAGGCCACGCGCAGGGTGCCGAACTGGTCGAGCTCGGGTCACGGCAGCAGTTCATCCCCGCCGTGACGGGCATCCTGGCGGCGGGGCTGGCTCTGCTTCCCATGGTGATCTACGGCAGCGTCTCCGGCCTCGAGATCGTGAGTCCGCTCGCCCTGATCATCCTTGGTGGTCTGATCACGACCGCGCTGCTGAACCTGCTCGTCCTGCCCGTGCTGTATCTGCGGTTCGCCGTCCGGTCTCCATCGGTGGCCCGGTCGGAGCCTCGGGCCGGATCGATACCTCCGCCCAGGCCAGAACCCGGTGCGGCGGGCAAGGAACCCACATCAAGCCCAGCTCCAGCCTGATCGGAACCAGGAGAGTCCCATGCACAGACAAGGAGGCGACCACATGCGACACAGCGGTCGGTGGACGGCAGCGATCCTGATCACGCTGGGCTTGGCGGCCTGCACGACGCCCGCCTCGAACACCTCGGGTGGCCACAAGGAGAGTCCGGCCATGGTCGAGGCAATCCCGGGAAAAGACGTGAAGAAGGTGACGTTGACCGAGCAGGCGGCGCGCCGGGTGGACATCAGGACGGTCACGATCGGCGCGGCGCAGACCGCACCGCCGGGCGGGCCGACCCCGTCGCCGGGCCCGCCGGCGACCGTGGTGCCGTACTCGGCGGTGCTCTACGACCCGACCGGCCTGGCCTGGGTCTACACGGTTCCCCAGCCCTTGACGTACGTCCGCGAGAAGGTCGTGGTCGCGACCGTGGGCGGGGCAGGCGGGACCGACGCGTTTCTTGCCCAGGCACCGCCGGCGGGGACGGCGATCGTGACGATCGGCGTCATCGAACTTTGGGGCGCCGAGCTCGGGGTCGGTAAGTAGTCCATCCAGTCGGTACGAGGGTAGGGACCCCAGACCATGATGCGTTGGATCATTGGAACCAGTCTGAAGCTCCGGTTCCTGGTGGTTGTCGGGGCCTCGATGATGATGTTCTTCGGCGTCGTGCAGATTCGCCACATGCCCGTCGACGCTTTCCCCGAGTTCGCGCCGCCCCGGGTGGAGATACAGACGATCTGCATCGGGCTGTCCGCGCAGGATGTCGAGGAGCTTGTCTCCGTCCCGCTTGAGCAGGGGCTCACCGGGATCGAGGGCCTGGACGTGATGCGCTCCAAGTCGGTCTCCCAGCTTTCCTCGATCATCCTGATCTTCAAGCCCGGGACCGACCTCATGGCGGCCCGCCTGTTGATCCAGGAGCGCCTCACCGCCATCACACCGAGACTGCCCCGCTGGGCCAACGCGCCCTTCATGATCCAACCGCTCTCGTCAACCAGCCGGGTGATGAAGATCGGAATATCCCAGGCGGACAAGTCGGATGCGGCTCACGTCGAGATGGCGCTGCAGGCCTATTGGACGGTCCGGCCCCGCCTGATGCGCGTACCCGGGGTGGCGAATGTGGCCATCTGGGGCGATCGGTGGCACGTCAAGCAGGCCCTCGTCGATCCCGAGCTCATGAAGCGGCACAACGTCACGCTGGCCCAGGTCATGGAGGCCGCCGGAGACGCGGTGGACGTGGGTCAGCTGAAGTTCAACGGCGGGTTCGAGATCGGCACCGGCGGGTGGGTCGACACCGCCAACCAGCGTCTCCAGGTGCAGCACCAACTGCCCGCCCTGACCGGGCAGCAACTGGCCGAGATTCCCATCGAGGTGCCGAAGGGCGCCAAGCCGGTCTACCTCAAGGACGTCGCCTACATCACCGACGACATCATGCCGCCGTCACTGCTCACGGGGGACGCGGTCATCAACGACGGCCCCGGCCTCATGCTCATCGTCGAGAAGCTGCCGTGGGGCAACACGCTCGAGGTGACGCGCGGGGTCGAGGCGGCGCTGAAGGACTTCGCGCCGGGCATGCAGGGCTTGAACGTGGATACGGAGATCTTCCGGCCGGCGACCTTCATCGAGACCTCAGTCGAGAACCTCGGCCGGGCGCTGGTCATCGGCTTCGGACTCGTGGTCCTGATCCTCGTCTTCTTCCTCTTCGAGTGGCGCGTGGCGCTGATCAGCGCGATCTCGATCCCGCTCTCCCTCGTCGCGGCGGGACTGGTGCTCTACTGGTCCGGCGCCACGATAAACACCATGATCCTGGCGGGGCTCGTGATTGCCCTCGGCGTGCTCGTCGACGACGCCATCATCGATGTCGAGAACATCGTGCGCCGCATCCGCGAGCATCGACGAGCGGGCAGCACGAAGTCCACCGCGGCGATCATCCTCGACGCGTCGGTGGAGGTGCGGGGTCCGATCGTCCAGGCCACGATGATCATCCTGGTCAGCACGGTCCCGATCTTCCTGCTCACCGGGCTCACCGGCTCGTTCTTCCGGCCCATGGCGTTCGCCTACGGGCTGGCGGTCCTGGCATCGCTGCTGGTGGCCTTGACGGTCATCCCGGCGCTCGCCCTGCTGCTGCTGGCCAGGTCGCCGATCGAGCGGCGAGAATCGCCGCTGGTGCGCTGGCTCCAGCGCGGCTACACCGCGATGCTGGCACGCATCATCCCGCGTCCCGCCGTCGCCTACGCGACCGTAGGGCTCGTCCTGGCGGGCGGTGTCATGGTGGTACCGATGCTGGGGCAGAACCTGTTCCCCGCGTTCAAGGAGCGGGATTTCCTGATGCACTGGGTGGCCCAGCCCGGCACCTCGCGTGAGGAGAGCGTCCGCATCACGGAACAGGTCAGCAAGGAGCTGAGGGCGATCCCCGGGGTCCGGAACTTCGGCGCGCACATCGGGCAGGGCACGTTGGCCGACGAGGTCGTCGGCATGAATTTCACCGAGAACTGGATCAGCATCGACCCGAACGTCGACTACGACAAGACTCTCGCCGCCGTGCAGAAGGTGGTCGACGGCTACCCCGGACTGCAGCGCGATGTGCAAACCTACCTGAAGGAACGCACCAAGGAGGTGCTCACGGGATCCAGCGAGGCCATCACCATCCGGATCGTCGGTGACGACCTCGACGTCCTGCGCGACAAGGCCAACGAGGTCGAGGAGCTCATCGCCGGTGTCGACGGCATCATCGACGAACACGTGACGCTGCAGACCAACGTTCCTCAGGTGGATGTCCAGGTCGACCTGGCCAAGGCGGCACGGTACGGGATCAAGCCGGGCGACGTACGCCGGACGGCCGCCACGTTCATCGCCAGCGAGGAGGCGGGCGACATCTGGCGGAACGGAAAGAACACCGAGGTGCACGTGTGGAGCGTGCCGAGTGCGCGGTACAGCATCGAGAGCGTCCGCAACCTGCTGATGGACGCAGCGGACGGGCGCAAGGTCCCCGTTGGTGAACTGGCCGAGGTCACGATGGTGCCCACGCCCAACCAGATTCTGCGGGAAAACGGGTCGAGGTACATCAATGTGGGGGCCAACGTGGCCGCGGGGAAGGCCCTGGGTGACGTCGCGGCCGAGGTCGAGCGCCGCCTGGCGACGGTGGACTTCCCGCCGGGGTACCATCCCCAGCTGCTCGGTGAGTACAAGGAGGCCACGAGCGCCCAGGATCGGCTGCTGCTCTTCGCCGGCGTCGCGGTGATCGGGATTCTCTTCCTGCTGACCACCGCCTTCAACAGCTGGCGGCTGGCGTTCCTCGTCCTCCTCACGCTGCCCATGGCTCTGGTGGGCGGGGTCCTCGCGGCATACCTCGGTGGCGGCATCCTCTCGCTCGGCTCGCTCGTGGGATTCTTCACCGTGCTGGGCATCGCCGCCCGCAACGGCATCCTGATGATCAATCATTTCCAGCACCTGGAAAGGGAGGAATCTGAACAGTTCGGCCGAGGTCTCGTCCTCCGCGGTGCGAAGGAGCGACTTTCGCCGATCCTCATGACCTCATTGGCGACCGGGCTCGCCCTCGTTCCCCTGGTCATCGCCGGCAGCCTTCCCGGTCACGAGATAGAACACCCGATGGCGGTCGTGATTCTGGGTGGCCTGGTCACATCGACGCTGCTGAACCTGTTCGTCCTCCCGTCCCTCTATCTGCGCTTCGGACGACACGAGCATTCGTCCACGCCTCACAGATCTCGGCTCGGAACGCGCGTGTGGCCAGCAGCCCGGCGGCGTGGAGCGGCCCATGCCTGACCGGCGGACCCTCATCCCAGCCAGAACGAGTCGCCGTGGTTGCCGACGGGTCCGCTGGGCCGCTGGGTCACGGCAGGTCAAGCCCAGGATCGCCGCGAAGTATCGCTCTCTCCAGCTGCTGCAGCTGCGGCGCTGGATCGAGTCCGAGTTCGTCGACGAGCCGGCTCCGCGCAAGCCGGTAGGCGACCAGCGCATCGGCGGCACGGCCGGCGCGGTACAGGGCCAACATGAGCTGCGCGAGCAATCGTTGGCGGTACGGATACTGCCCGGCGTACTCGGCGAGGTCATCCAACACGGCCTCGTGCCGGCCGAGCCGCAACTGCGCGTCCAGCCACTCCTCCACAGCGGTCAACCGCGCTTCCTCCAGTCCCCGGCACAGATGTTCGACTCGCCGGGTCGCCACGTCGGCCAGCGCGGGTCCGTGCCACAGATCGAGCGCGCGCCGCAGCATCGCCGCCTTCTTCAGGTCGTCCGTCTCACGGCGAGCCGCGGCGAGGAGGGCGCGGAAGCGGTGGGCGTCCACGCTCATCGGGTCAGCCCGCAGGAGATACGTCGGGCCGCGCGTGGTGATCTCCACGCCTTCACGGTCCGCACCGGCCATGGTCAGGACAAGGCGCAGTTGCGAGACGCGGACGTGGATGGCATGACGTGCGGTCTGTGGCGGCGATTCAGGCCATGTCAGGTCAACGAGGCGGTCGAGCGGCACAATCTGATTCACGTTCAGCGCGAGGATCGCCAGCATAAGCCGCTGTTGGCGTGGCCCGAGATCGACTTGTCGATCCCCCGCCCATGCCTCCACTGCTCCCAAGAGCCGGAACTCCACAACCCCACACCCCCCTGATGCGTCTGCACCTCCTCCGCCTCGCTGCGCAGGGTCACGGAACCGCGCCATGGACGCTCGTGATGATCAGGCTGATCGGCCGATTGTCACTTCCCGTATTCCGCCGGCACGAGCCGCACGTGGTTAGCGGAGTCAACGCGCCTGAACGGGTGTAAACTCGGCTGTAATACGATCTACGCGGGACCGTCAAGTTTAATTCTACTTTGTAATACTATGTTGCAACTCAGCTGATTGGCTGGTCAAGAGGTTCGCTGGATCGCTGGGGATTTCCGCAAATGCCTGAACGCGCTCCGCACGGCCTTTGCAATTTGGTGAGAAATCGTCGGATCTTCCCGAGCGAGGCCCTCGGTCAGCGCGCAGGTAGGCAGATGACGAACCGTGCACCCCGAGGTGCGTCCTCGACGTCTATCGACCCTCCGTGTGCGTCGATGATCTCTCTCGCGATGGCCAGACCGAGACCGGTGCCGCCCGTGCGACGGCTCCGGTCATCGTCGAGGCGCGTAAACCGCTCGAAGACGCGCTTCCGGTCCGCGCACGGAATCCCCGGCCCGTCGTCGTGGACGATCAACGTGACCCGGCGGTCGTCGCTGCCGAGCTCGACGCTGACCGATGACGAGGCATAGTGCTCGGCATTGTCGAACAGGTTGCGTACGGCCCTGGTCAGGTCGTCGCGACGGCCGTCGACGGCAGCCGCCGAGACCGCGCCGGTGTCGACCCGCAGGTGGCCGCCACCACGGATCCGGGCCGCCTCGGCCAGGACGATGTCGTCAAGGTCCACCGGACGGGTCGCCGCGCGAGGGGTGCCGGCGTCCGCCCGGGCGAGGAACAGCAGGTCCCGGACCAGGCGCTCCATACGACGGTTCGCCGCGAGCAGGTCGGCTGCCGTGTCGTTCCAATTGGTGCCGTCGGGGTGAGCGAGTGCGACCTCCAGGTCGGTGCGCGCCGCGGCGAGTGGGGTCTGCAACTCGTGCGAGGCGTCCGCCACGAAGCGACGTTGACGCTCGGCGGCGGCATCCAACCGGTCGAGCATCATGTTCATCGTGCCCGCGAGCCGACTGATCTCGTCGTCCGTGGTCGGCACGGACACGCGCCGGTCGAGGGAGCGTTCGGAGATGTCGGCGACCTCGGCCCGGATAGCGTCCACCGGCCGCAGGGTGCGACCCGCGACCGTCCAGGTCGTGACGGCGACGAGTGCCAGCAGCAGTGGAGCACCGGTGGCAAGGGCGCCCTGGAGAACGTCGACGACGTCATCGACCGGGGAAAGACTCGCCGCAACGTAGACGGTCACCGGTCCCTCGGGCGTAGCCGTGGACAGCGCGATGACCCGGTAGCTGCCGGCCTCGCCGAAAGGAAGGCCGTCCACTGAGCGCACCTCGGACCCCGCCCCGGGGGAGCCGAACCGGGCGAGAGACTGATCGCGCCGAAGTCCGGCGGTGGCGGCCACCACCCGGCCGGCGCCGTCCACGACCTGGGCGATGCTTCCGTCGTCACCCTCGACGGCCAGCTCCGTGGGGAGCGTGCCCTGGCGAGCCAGAGTGGCGACGTCGTGCGCACGTACCCTCGCCATGTCGTCGACGCGTTCGACCAGCGAACGACGCAGAAACACCACCAGGCCCACGGCGGTGACCACGAGGGCGACACCAACGACGATCGTGGCGGCCACGGTGGTGCGGGCGCGCACCGTCGTGAGGCGTGCCCGAGGCCGGGGGTTTTCAGCCACCATCGGGGTCCAGTCGGTAGCCGACGAGACGGACGGTCTGGATCGCGGATCGACCGAACGGCTCGTCGATCTTCCTGCGTAGGTGCCGGACGTAGACCTCGACGATGTTGGGGTCGCCGTCGAACGCGAAGTCCCAGACGTGGTCGAGGATGGTGCCCTTGGAAAGCACTTCGCCCGGACGCCGCATGAGGAACTCGAGGAGGGCGAACTGGCGCGGAGTGAGTGAGACCTCCGTTTCCCCACGCCAGACCCTGTGGGCGGCGGGGTCGAGCCGCAGGTCGCCGACATTCAGCGTGGCCGGGCGCTCCCGCGAACCCCGGCGCAGCAGCGCCCGAATTCTGGCGACCAGGACGACATAGGAGAACGGCTTGGACAGGTAGTCATCGGCTCCGGTATCGAGAGCTTCCGCCTCGTCGAGCTCGCCGTCCTTGGCCGTGAGCATGAGAATCGGGGTCCAGTTGCCGGCCTCACGCAACTCGGCGCACACCTGGAAGCCGTTCTTGCCGGGAAGCATGATGTCGAGAACGATGACGTCGAAGTCGCCGTCCGTGGCCCGCCAGAGGCCGTCGATGCCGTCGAGTGCGACCTCAGCAGCGAACCCCTCGGCCTCCAGTCCACGCTTGATTGACCGGGCGAGATGCTTGTCGTCCTCGACCACGAGGATGCGCACTCCCCAAGTGTGCCACTCGCCGGCTTACTGCCCGCTGAAGCCGCCGACGCAGACCTCCGGCTTCGTCCGCGTTCAGCCGGTCTTCAGCCAACCCGCCGTACAGTCGCCATGACGTCCTGGTCGAACGGACCGCGGGTGGCGCGCCGCCACCTCGCACGGCGAGAGGGGGACGCTCATGGCCAGCGTGCAGCTCGAGGCGGTGCGGCTCACCAAGCGGTTCGGGGACCGTACGGCGGTTGACGGCTTGAGCTTCACTGCACGACAAGGCGAGGTCGTGGGACTGCTCGGGCCGAACGGGTCGGGCAAGACGACCACCATCCGATTGCTCACCACGGTGCTCGCGCCGACGAGCGGGGAGTTCTCGGTGGCTGGTGTTCCCTGCACCCGGCCGGGCGAGATTCGACGGCGGATCGGCGTGTTGCCGGAAAGCAGCGGCTATCCCGGACACCAGACGGGCGAGGAGTACCTGCGCTACCACGCGCGGCTGTTCGGCAACGCCCGTCCGGACGCCGCGCGGGTCGCCGAGCGGCTACTGGCGGAGGTAGGCCTGGCCGAGCGTGGCTCGTCGCGGATCTCCACGTACAGCCGCGGCATGCGGCAGCGCCTGGGCATCGCACGGGCGCTGGTCAACGATCCCGCTGTCGTGTTCCTCGACGAGCCGACGCTCGGGCTCGACCCGGCCGGGCAACGTCAGATGCTGGCGATCGTCCGCGAGATCGCGGTGGTCAGAGGAGCGACGGTCATCCTCAGCACCCACACCCTTCCGGACGTCGAGGAGATCTGCACGAGCGTGCTGATCCTTCACAAGGGAAAGGTCCTCGTCTCCGGCACCTTCGGCGAGGTCACCCGCGCTGTCCCCACCCAGCAGTACGCGCAGATGCGCGTACCGATCGAGTTGGTCGGTCGGGCCCGGCAAGCGCTCGCGGGCGTCGCCGGCCTGATGACAGAGCCCGCCGACGAACGTCCCGACATCCTCAGGATCTCCCTGAACGGATCGCCGGGCGCAGACAAGAGCGGCACGGGTACCGGGATGAACGCAGCACTGCGGGCCGTGCTGAGCGCCGACGTGCCGGTCCTGTCCTTCGAGGCCGAACGCGCGCGGCTCAGCGACGCGTTCCTTGCTATGACCGGGGAGGGTGTCCGATGACGACGGGTCTGCGGGGGCGGGTCCGGTTCGGCGAATCCAGCGCGGGCGGGGTTCGCGGCGATGGCCCGGGTTGGCGGGTCGTCGCCGAACAGGAGTGCCGCGATCTGTGGGTGAGCGGGCGCGGCCCGGTGTTGGTCTTCGCGTTCAGCGTCGTCCTGAGCGTCATGACCTACCTTGCCGGTACCAGTCAGGTGCTCAACTTCCTCGAGCAGCGGGAAGCGGTGAACCTCACCCTGCAGGTTGCGGTGGCGGTCGGCGTCCTCGTCACGCTGGTGGTCAGCGCCGACGCGATCAGCGGGGAGCGGGAACGGGGCACGTTGGAGAGCCTGCTGCTCGCACCCGTCTCCCGCCGGGCGATCGTGCTGGGGAAGATGGCAGCTGCCATGTCACTTTGGCTCGCGGCCTTCGTCGTGAGCGTGCCGTATCTGTGGGTACTCGGACGCGGAGTGTCCATCGTCGGGCAGGCGTTGCTGCTGGGCCTGCTCGTCGGCACGCTGCTGGCGGTCGCGCTCGCCGCGCTCGGTCTGCTGATCAGCGCCGTGTCGAGCTCCAACAAAGTCAGCCTCGCGGTGAGCCTGTTCCTGCTGGTGGCGCTCTTCGCACCGACCCAGTTGCCCGGCGGCGCGCCGAAGGGCTGGTTCGGTGATCTTCTCGTCCGGCTCAATCCGGTCGGCGCGGCGCTGCACTACCTGACGGCTGCGCTCGTCAACGGGCACGGCTGGACGCGGGACCTGTCCTACCTGATGTCTCCGCTACTCACCGCGGTACTGGCCGGCGGCGTCCTGGTTGCCGCCGGCACCCGGATCGTCAGGCTGCATGGAGGGGTGAGCGGAGCATGAAGACAGGGCTGGCCCTCGCAGGGCTGTTGGTGGCGCTGACGGCTCCCGTCGGCCTGACCGCTTCGGCGGCAGCCGCTCCGCCGCCACTGCCGGGCGTCGTCGAGGTCGTACTGGAGCAGAGCCGACTCAACACGGTCGTTGGTGAGCGGTTGACGCTTGAGTCCCGCGTGGTCAACTCGGGTTCCGTGCCGACCGACCGGCTGGTGGCCCACCTCAACGTCGCGAGCCTGGACGGCGTCTACGTCGACCTCGAGGACTGGTCGGCGGACGTGACCCGGGAAGTTCCGCCGGTGGCGCCAGGCAGCAGCACGTCACTGTCCTGGCAGAGTCAGGCCGTCAACACCGGCAGTTTCGACGTCTACGTCGTGCTCATGCCCGCAGGCGACTCCACGGCGGGTACGGGCCCGCTGGTGGTGAGCCAGCCGGTACACGTGACAGTGGCCGGAAAGCGGACCCTGACCGCAGCGGGCTCGCTGCCGGTTGCCATCGTCGTTCCGGTCGTGCTCGCTCTGGTGGCCGCAGCTGCCAGATACCGCAATCGGCGTACGAGTTGACAGGAGTAACTCACCCTCGGATTCAGGGTTGCCGAGCCGCGGTTATCCCGGCGCGAAGTCGACGCCGGTGGGGCGTCCGGCCGCATCCAGGACCGGTTTCAGCACCGTCTGATAGACGGCCGCGATCTTCGTTCGTCGGCACCGTGCTGCGCCTTGATCTTCGCAAGGGGTGCGCTCTTGATCTTTGGGTCGAACCCGGCGGAGAGGGCCGAGAAGCAGGCGCCCGGAAACTTTCCGAGATGAACTCGCCGTCGAAGAACCTCAGAGTGTGCGGCGCGTACATGGCGAGCAGCTTGACCAGGCTGGTTCTCGCCCTCCCGCCCGCCCTGCCCGTTCGCCGTCGGCGGTCGAGCTCTCGATGGCGACCACGGTGAGGGCCACCCGGTCGAATGACGCGCGATCCTGCCCGCACAGGCCGGCAACGAAGGCATCGAGCGCGTCCTGGCGGCCTCTGCAGGGCGAGTCCGACGCAGTGGGGTTTTCGATCCCGGGGGCGATCTGGGCGTCCCTCCGCCCGGTCACGTCTCCCCCACCAGGGTGAGCACGATCGACAGCGACCGGCCGCATGTCGGCGAGCATTACGAGGAAATGGCGGCTCCGTCACTGTGGGCGCGGTCTCGGCTCGTCGACCGCCCACTCGACTTCGCCCTCCCGCGGTGCGAGCTCCCCACGCCGGGTGAGGTAGCGGCAAGTAAAGTCGCTCAATAACCAACCGCCTAACCAAGCGACAGCGGCGACGAAGATGAGGTCAAGAAACGCGATCGACGTAAGGCGACCAGCCCCCCAGGCGAGCGCGGCGATTACGCCAGCTGGCCAAGTGATCCATCGGATTGGAACACCTTCGTCTGGCCTCATCAAACACCTCCGAATCGGACGGCCTCGACAGAGGCCAATGAGCGTGGACCAACACGATTAATCGGAATGGGTTATACCGGAGGCCTGTCTCGTGGCATGTCGTTCGTCGACTCATGGACTGAGAGTTTTCCAGGAGGCTACCCCTCGCGCCTGACTTGGTAAACCGTGATCGGACCTTACCTCGGCCTTTCTTTAAGGGCCGTTCAGGTCCTTGACCGAAAGTCAGGAAGGGGTCACCACGATGGGCGGACATCCGGGCCCTGCAATTGCAACCGTTATGCTCCAAATGTTCCGTCGCCCGAGGCGAACGCCGAGCACAAGGAGCTTCTTAACATCTACCAGCGGCGGGACGAACAGGCCGCCGTGCGCCTGACCCTCCAGCACCTGCAGGCCACCCTTGCGGCGATCGAGGAAGCTCACGCGGAACTGAGCCGAACCGCACAGCGCGCCCGGCGGATCCCCGATCAGCCGACTGTAAGCAGGCGCATCTAGAGCCGTCCGCCGGTGAACGCCAGGATCTCGCGGACCCGCTTCTTTGCGAGCTCGCAGTAGTCGACGGCGGCCTGCTTCGCGGCACGTGCGTCACGCCGCTCGAACGCCTCCACCAGGCGCCCTTGAACCTTCACGAACTTCTGTGACGTTTCCGGCGTCGACCCGAATGAGCGGGTCATCACGCTCTTGATGCTGAGACGACCGAACGTCGACGTGAGCAGCGGATTGCAGGCGAGGGACACGAGGTGCTCGTGAAACGCGTAGTTGGCGGCGAGATAGCCGTGAAAGTCCACGAACCGGTCGTCGACGAGCAGCGCGGCCATCGTGTCGAAACGGCGACGCAGCTCGGCCACCTCGTCATCGGTCACCCGATGCATCGATAGCGCGATAACGCCGAGTTCGATCGCGAGCCGGGCGTCGAAGGTCTCGTCGGAGGTGCGCACGTCGAGCGGCGCGACCACGTAGCCGCGGTCCGGGTCACGGCGGACCAGCCCATCCGACGACAGCCGGGTCAGCGCGTAGAACGCAGCTGCCGGGTCGACGTCGAGTTGCGTCGCCAGTTCGTCGAGCGGCAACGCGTGGTCGGCGGGGTACACCCGGCTCAGAACGAGCTCGCGCGCGCGTCCGTAGACCTCATCGTCGCGAGCGAACTCGAACCGGCCGAACCCGCCGCGGAAGTACGTCAGCGG
Organism: Micromonospora sp. NPDC005206; assembly: GCF_040608175.1. Lineage (NCBI taxonomy): Bacteria > Bacillati > Actinomycetota > Actinomycetes > Micromonosporales > Micromonosporaceae > Micromonospora > Micromonospora sp. NPDC005206. The sequence goes on along the minus strand of NZ_JBEXHU010000027.1, from coordinate 53,649 downwards.
CTGCCCCTGGCCGGCGGTCGCGGACACCACCCGCCCCAGAAAGATCGTGTGGGTACCGCCGACGACCGACTCGACGACCTCGCACTCGATATGCGCGAGGGCGTCGCTGAGCAGCGGCAGCCCGAACGCCCCAATGCGGAGGGCGACACCGCGAAATTTGTCACTGCTCGCGATGGCGAACTGCTTGGCGAGCTCGCCCTGGTCCTCGCCGAGCACGTTGACGACGTACCGCCTGGACATCGACACCGCCTGTGCGGTTGGGACGGCGTTGTTGATGCAAGCGAGCATCATCGGCGGGTCGAGCGACAGCGACGTCACGGAACTCGCGGTCATGCCGTGACGCTTGCCGTCCGCCTCGGTCGTGACGACGGTGACCCCGCTGGCGAGGTGACCGACGACGTGCCGGAAGTTGGCCGCATCCACCGACCGGTCCGTGCTGGTGCTGGCGGGCTTCATTCCACTACCTCCGTCGTCGCTGCCGGGATTGGCTGCGGACAGTGTCACGTCCTTCTTCCCGGTGCTGCTCATTGAACAAAGCGGGGGGAAGGTGGGCACTCACGCAAGCCGTGTGATTGCGGGTGCCGGGGTGCCGGGGACCGTAAGAAGGCTGCTGCTCCGCGTCGTACCCGGCGAGGTATCCGGTGGGACTGACGGATTCCGTCATCGCGGCGGGTGAATTTCACGTCGGGGGACAGTCCGCTTTCCCCGGTCCCGAGGCTTGACTTCTCGGATGATCAACGCAGCCGTCGTGGGCCTCGGATGGTGGGGCCAGAAGATCGTCACCGACCTGGCCAACAGCGAGCACGTTCGAGTCGTACTGGGCGTGGACGTCGCCAAATCCGCCCGTGAGCGCGGAGCCGAGCACGGCATCCGCGTGGCGACCTCGCTGGACGAGGCCCTCGCGGACGAGGCCGTCGAGGCGGTGATCCTTTGCACGCCGCACCGCTTGCACGCGGAACAGATTGTGGCCGCGGCCAGGGCTGGCAAGCACGTGTTCTGCGAGAAGCCGCTGACCACCAACGGCCGCGAGGCCCGTGCCGCCATCGCGGCGGTGCAGGCGGCGGGCGTGCAGCTCGGCATCGGCCACGAGCGCCGCTTCGAGCCGGCCGTCCAGCAACTGCGCGAGATGTGCCGCAGCGGCGAGCTAGGTACCCCGCTGGTGTTCGAGGGCAACTTTAGCCAGGACAAGTTCCTGGACCTGCCGGGCGACAACTGGCGGCTGTCCACCGCGGCCGCGCCGGTCGGCCCGCTGTCGGCCACCGGCATCCACATGGTCGACCTGGCGATCGCGGTGTTCGGTCGACCGGTGGAGGTGTGGGCCCGCCTCGCCACCCACGCGACGACGTTCGAAAACGGTGACACTCTCACAATCACCATGGGCTTCGAGAACGGCCGAACTGCGATGATCACGGCCATCCTCACCACGCCGTTCGTCGGCCGGGTGACGGTGCTCGGGTCCAAGGCGTGGGTGGAGATCCGTGATCGCAACCACCCCGAGCTCCCGCGCGGCTGGGATGTCACCACCGTGCACCGCGGAGCGGAGCCGAAGACGGTGTTCTTGCCGCCGTACCCGAGCGTCCGCGAGAACATCGAAGCGTTCGCCCGTGCCGCCGCCGGCGAAGCGCCGTACCCGGTGTTGTACGAGGAGATGCTGTACAACGTCGACGCGTTCGAGGCGATCACCCGCTCGGCGCACAGCGGGCTCGTTGAACGGGTGGGTGGTTCGTCGTGACGACCCCAGGCGCATCGTGGTTCGACAGCAGCCGGCTTCCCTAGCGGTCCGCGCCTAACCACTCCAGCGAAGAAACGTCTCGCGATCACCACCGAGTCGACACGGTGACCGAATGCACGATTTGCCCAGACACTCCGGCAGCGAGGATCCCGCACCAACTCCTGTCGCGTGGCTGACGCTGGGCATGTTGCCCACCGAGTGGATCCCTCGGTGGGCCGCGTTCTGGCTCGCAGGGGGATAAGACGGGCCAGCCCTCGCTGAGCTCGCCAGGCTTCACGGCGACGACCCGCACGGGTCCGGGCCCTGCTCCCGGCCGCGCTTGCATAATGTGGTGTTGCCGCGCCAGGAACAGATGGCGCCGCCGCGATGGAAGCCTTCACCCACCTGGCTCAGCTCTACGCTGACGGCAAGGCAGGCGAGCGGTGGATCGTCGACAAAGTCGACCAAATCCTCGCCAGTTCCGGATACGCCAACAGCGTTGTCTCCCTCCCCCTCGGCCAGCTCTACGGTCTGGACGACGAGTGGGCATGGGGGTGGGGTAAGCAGTTACGTAGCGGCGGCAGAGCAGCTGCGACTGCAACGAGCGCACGGTGCGAAACCGGCTGCACAAGACGGCGCTGCTCGGCCACTCCCTTCAGCGGCGGCGAACCCTGCCTGAGGTCGCCGTCCGGCTGGTACGGCTGCTCCTACGTCTCCCTCGCCCAGGCCGAACGCGAGGCGACGGCTTATCCGCACCGACGGTCAGGAGAGAAAGCCCGCCACCACGTCCGCAAAAGGCTTCGGGTGCTCGTATGCCGCGGCGTGCCCGCCCGGGAGCCACGCCACCGTCACCGCTGGAAGCGTCGCGGCGAACCATTGGGTCGCTTGCCGGAACGGCAGAGCGTCGTCCTTGCCGCACGCCACGAGCACCGACGCCGCAACCGACCCCACCACGGCGGTGGTGTCCGCGATCGCCAACGCCTCACATGTGCGGGCGTACCCCTCTGGGTCGCTGGCCAGCAGGATCCGGCGCACGCGCTCGACCGCATCGGTCGCGTCCCGGCGGAACGCCTCGGAGAACCACAGCGCCTCCATCGGCTCGACGGCGGCCTCGAGGCCCTCACGCCGCACCGTGGCCGCCCGGTTGCGCCACATCGCTCGCATGGCGTCGGGGTAGACCGCGACGGCGTCGGCGACGACGAGTCGCTTCACAAGGTCGGGCCGTCGAGCGGCGAGCACCTGGGCGACCAGGCCGCCGAGCGACACCCCTACGAGATGGACCTCGCTATGCCTGGCGATGTCAGCCTCGATCGCATCGGCGAAGTCATCAATTGTCGCGCCCTGCGGCGGCAGCGGGGCGGACCCGTGACCCAGCAGGTCGGGCACAACGACGTCGCCCACGTCGTCGGGCAGCGCTTCGACCACTGGGTTCCAGAACCGGTGGTCGACACCCAGCGGGTGCAGTAGGACCAGCGGGGCCTTCATGCACGCTCCCGGGCCGGAAGTCGTGGCGCCCGGGCGGGCGGGGGCGTCCGGGCGGTGTTCATCGTCATTGCCAGAGTGGTGTAGTAGCCGGCTGTGCCGACCACCTCGACGACCCGCGCCTCGCCCAGTGCCTCGACAGCGGAGGCGTACGTCGCGTCGGAGACCTGGCGCGTGATGTGCAGTTCGTCGAGCAGGTCGTACACATAACCGACCTCCGGCCGGCCACCCGCCGGCCGCACGCCCCGCGCGACGGCATCGACGACGTCCTCGGGGAGGCCTGCCTGCAACGCCAGCGGCTGGTGGTAGCCGAACTCGAACTCCTGGTCCCAAGCCCGCGCGACGTAGAGGATCACCAGCTCCACCAGGTCGTCGTCGAGTGCGCTGTCGAACCGCAGGTACTCGCCGACCAGTTGGAGCCGGGTCATCAGTTCGGGGCTGCGCAGCAGTGGCACGAACGGCCCGAAGACCGCGCCGCGCGGACCGGCGGCGATCCGTGCGGCGGCCGAGCGCTGCTCGTGGGTGAGCTCGGCGTCGGAGAGCAGTGGCAGGCGGTCGCTCACGCCGCGGAGCCCAGGGCCGAGTTGACGTCGGGCATGACCTTCTGCGCCATCAACTCCATCGAGCGGCGGGCCAGCCGCGGGTCGACCCAGTCCAGTCCGGCGTACACGAGTTCGCCGAACTCGCCGATCTCCTGGCGGAAGGCGAGGATCTGCTCGGTAACCGACTCCGGCGTGCCGGCGATGACCAGCTTGTCGAGAACGTAGTCGAGCGTGATCTCCTCGTCCGGCTGGTCCCGGTGCGTCTTGAACAGCTCGAGGCGGCCGAGTTTCCGCATCTTCTTCAGCATCTGCGAGTAGTAGAACCGGTACGGGCTGTCCTCGTTGTCGCGGCCGTAGGCCTGCGCCACGCTAGGGTCGTCGGCGATGAACACGGTACGAGCCACGCGCCAGTCGGCCGGGGCTGCCACCTCGCCGGCGGCTTGCTTGCCCTGAACATAGTTGGGCCAATGGGTGGCCACCCACTGCGGGAGCAGGAAGTTGGCCGACAGCGGGTGGAAGTCCCGTTGGCCCATCGCGATGACGCCTTTGGAGAACGGCGCCACGACGGTGCCGACAATCTCGGGCCGGGGCTGCTGGAGCGGCTTCGGCATGATGCCGACGCCGAAGTCGAGGTCGATGGTGGTCTCGGTGGTGACCTTGAACCGGTTGTCGGGCAGATCGATTGAGTACGGCGGGTCCAGCTCCCAGATTTTCGTGATCACGTCGATCGCCTCGGCGAAGATCCGATTGCGGTCCTCGTGCAGGATGCCGAGCGCCTCCGCGTCGGAGGTCAGCGCGCCCGGGCTGATGCCGAGGATGAACCGGCCGTTGCTGAGGTGGTCAAACATCGCTGAGTTCGCCGCTACCAGCGCCGGGTGCTGCTGTGACAGGTTCGTGGTGCCGGTCGCCAGCCGAATGTGCTGCGTGTCGGAGATAAGCGTTGCGAGGAACAGCAGGCTGTTGGTGATGTTCTCGTGCTGGTCGGTGAGGTGTTCTCCGATGAACGCGTCGTGGAAGCCCAGCGAGTCCGCCAGGATGACCGCCTCGCGGTCCTCCTGGAGGGTTTCGGCCCACGTCCGGCCGAGTGGGTGCAGCGGCATCGAGAAGTAACCCAGTCTCACGGCGTGCTCTCGCTTCCTGTGCGTCGCCCCGCGGTCTGTTCCGCGTATCGGCAGTCTCGTTCGTGATCTGTGTCTGGGCAGTGGCGTGGCCTGTGAATCCGCAGGCGGTGAATGACGCAAGTCGTCAGTGACGGTGCCGCCGCGGTAGCCAGCGCTGAACCATCGCTGTCATGCGGCTGGCGATGACGTGCAGGCGGCCGGCTTCGATGATCAGCCCGCGCACCGAGGGAGCCGGCAGGCGTCGTCGGTTCAGCGGCCGCCCGAAACGTCGAGCATGGTGCCGGTGATGTACGACGCTGCTGGTGAGAGCAGCCACACGACGGACTCTGCGACCTCGACGGCCGTGCCCGGCCGTCCCATCGGCTGCGCGGGGCCGAGCCGCGGCACGCGCCCCGGATCCCCACCCCCCGCGTGAATCTCGGTGTCGATGATGCCGGGGCGCACGGCGTTCACCCGCACGCCGTGCCGGGCCACCTCCAGCGCGAGTCCCCGGGTCATCGTGTCGACAGCGGCCTTGCTGGCGGCGTAGTCGACGTACTCCTGAGGCGAGCCGAGCTGCGCGGCGCGCGACGACAGGTTGACGATCGCGCCGCCCTTGCCGCCGGTCTGGGTGGACATGCGGCGGACCGCGGCACGGCAACACGCGGCCGCGCCGAAGACGTTGACGGAGAAGACCCGGCGCCAGCGAGCCATGTCGATTTCGACCATCGACCGTTGCTGTTCGAGGACCCCGGCGTTGTTGACCAGCGCGGCCAGCGGACCCAGCGCGTCGGCGACGGCGAACAGTCGCTCGACATCAGCCTCGTCTGCGACGTCGCAGCGCACGGTGCGCACCTCTACGCCCCGCTCGCCCAGCTGTTCGGCCAGCTCGGCCGCCTCGGCGTCGCGCGACCGGTAGCCCAGCACCAGGTCGTGGCCGCGGTCGGCGAGGAGTTCGGCCGTGGCAGCCCCGATGCCACGCGTGCCGCCCGTGACGACGGCAACTGGGCGGCTCACCGCGCCCCCCGCGGCTGGGATACGGCGTGGGCGAGCGCCGCGATGTCGTCGCCGCCGTGGCCTGCCGCGGAGGCGGTCGCGAGCAGCTCGAGCGTGACGGCGGTGAGGGGCGCGGCGTCGCCGGCCGCGGCGAGGATGAATCGGGCGTCCTTGATCCCGCTGTCGACTGCGAAGGAGAGCGGGTAGTCGCCTGCCGCCATCAGGGTGCCCTTGGCCGCGACGAACGGCGACTCCATCGGGCCGCCGTGGATCGCGTCCAGGAACGCTGTCGGGGCGAGGCCGAGCGCGCCCGCCACCGCCATCGACTCGGCGATGGCCGCCGTCACGTTGAGCACGAACGCGTTGGCCGCGAGCTTGAGCCGCGAGGCCGTGCCGGCCTCGCCGAGCCAGACGGTCCGGGAGCCGATGGCGTCGAGCACTGGAGTGAGCACGGCCCGCGTGTCGGCGGGCCCGGACGCCAGCACGACGAGGGTTCCCTGCTCAGCGGGATGTTTGGTACCGAGGACCGGCGCGTCGACGTACCGCAACCCGAGCTCGGCCGCCACGTCGGCCAGGCGCGCGGCGCCGTCGACGCCGACGGTGCTGGTCTGCAGCAGCACCGCGCCCTGCGCGAACGCTCCGTCCGCGTCGCGGAGCACCTCCTCGACGGTGTCGGCGTCCCACAGCATCGTCAGGACGACGTCGGCGTCGCGGACAGCGTCGGCGACCGTCGGGGCCACTCGGGCGCCGGCCTTGGCCAGCGGGGCCGCCCGCTCGGGCGTGCGGTTCCAGACGTTGAGCGGCAGCCCGGCCGCGGCGAGGTTGCGCGCCATCCTGGCGCCCATCACCCCGGTGCCGAGCACGGAGACGCGGGGACCGTTGACCTGACCGGGACTCGTGTATACCTTCACGCCATGATGTATACCAAGCGGACGGCACCGTGACCACGGCCCACATCCAGCCGACGGTGGCGCTCCCCTCTGGACCACTGGCGACCGGGCTACGCATCGGCGGCCGGGTCGTCGAGGGGCGGGGCCCTCGGCTCGATGTCGTCAATCCCGCGACGGGCGGCGTGCTCGCGGTCGCCGACAGTGCCGACCAGGCCGACGTCGAGGAGGCCGTCCGGGTCGCCCAGGAGGCCTTCGACTCCGGCGTGTGGAGCCGGATGCCAATCCACGAGCGGTCGCGGATCCTGCACCGGTTCGCCGACGGGATCGCGGCGCGGATGAGCGACCTCTACCAGCTGGAGACCGCCAACAACGGCCGGCCACTGACCGAGACGAAGGCGCAGATCACCCGGCTGCCGGAGTGGTACCGCTACAACGCCTCGCTGCTGCTCGCGGACCGCGACGCGGTGGTCCCGATGCCCGGGCCCTACCACTCGTACACCAGCCGGCTGCCCCTCGGCGTGGTCACGATCCTGGCGTCGTTCAACCACCCGATGATGATCGCGTCGAAGTCCCTCGCGCCCGCGCTGGCGACCGGCAACTCGGTGGTGCTGAAGCCGTCCGAGCAGACCCCCCTGACCGCGATGCTGCTGGCCGACATCGCCCACGAGGCCGGCATTCCCGACGGCGTACTCAACGTCGTCAACGGCCTCGGCCCGGTCGTGGGCGCCGCTCTCACCGAGCACCCGTTGGTAAAGAAGGTGGTGTTCACCGGCGGCACCGAGCCTGGCCGGTCGATCGCGCTCGCGGCCGCGAGGCGCTTCGCCAAGACCACACTAGAGCTCGGCGGTAAGTCGCCGGTCATCATCTTCGGTGACACACCCGTCGACGTGGCCGCGCGCGGCGCCGCGTTCGGCGGCTTCATCGGGGCCGGCCAGACCTGCATCGCGGGTAGCCGGCTGCTGGTGCACCGCAGCATCCACGACGGGTTCCTCGACGCGCTGACCGCGGTCGCCGAGGGAATTCGCATCGGCAACCCCAGCGACGAGTCCACACAGCTCGGCCCGGTGATCTCCGCCCGAGCCAGGGACCGGATCCTCGGCCGCATCGCCGAGGGCGTGCGGTCCGGCGCCCGCGTCGTCACGGGTGGCGCCGCCGCGACCGTGCCCGGGCTGGAGGACGGCTTCTTCGTGCAGCCGACCGTGCTGGCCAATGTCACCAACGACATGACCGTAGCCCGCGAGGAGATCTTCGGGCCCGTCGTCGTGGCGATCCCCTTCGACGAGGAGGACGAGGCCGTCGCGATCGCCAACGACTCGCCGTACGCCCTCGGCTCCGCGATATGGACCCGTGACATCGCCCGCGCCCACCGCGTGGCGTCCCGGCTCGAGGCCGGGATGGTCTGGATCAACGACCACCACCGCCTGGACCCGTCCTCCCCGTGGGGTGGTCTCAAGGAGAGCGGAATTGGCCGCGAGGGCGGCTGGGAGTCGTTCCACGACTTCACGCAGGTGCGTGCGGTCACCGTCCGGACGGCGCCCGACGACGTTGACTGGTACGGCGGCAAAGCGACCGGAAGGCTGAACTGATGAGCGACCTGACCATCCACCCGGTCGAGAACGGCGTGATCCTGGCCGAGCTGTCCCGGCCCCCGGAGAACCTGTTCAGCATCGAGCTGTGCGGACAGCTGGCGGCCGTACTCGACGACCCGCCGGAGGGCGCGCACGTGCTGCGCCTACGGGCAACCGGTGACGTGTTCTGCCTTGGCCGCGACCGTGGCGGCTCGACCCCGGCCGAGGTGCGGGCGGAGGCCGAGGCGCTCGCCGGGCTCACCCGCTCGGCGCAGCGGACGAGGCTGGTGACCGTCGCCGAGGTGCAGGGCGACGCGGCCGGGTTCGGTGTCGGCTTGGTGGCGGCCTTCGACGTGTCGGTGGCGGTGCGGGACGCGGCCTTCCGGTTCCCCGAAGTCGGCATCGGCCTCGCGCCGGCCCTGGTCCTCGCCTGGCTGCCTCGCGTGGTCGGCCGCCGGAAGGCTTTCTGGCTCACCGCGACGGGAGAGCCACTGGCCGCCGAACAGGCGGCGGAGCTCGGCCTGCTCAACGAGGTGGTCGACACGCGTGACGCCCTGACCAAGCGGGTCGACGACATGGTTGCGCAGCTGCGCGCCCGCAGCCCGCGGGTGCACGGCGACATCAAGGACATGCTCAGGGTGTTCGGCGATGTTGGCGACGAGCGCGCTCTCGACGTGAGCATCGACCGGCTCGTGGTCGGGTCGCTACGCCGTGGCGAGCGCTGACGTGGCGGCATGACGGGTTCAACCGACGTACGGCAGACTGCTCGGGTGTCCACCGAGTCGGCCGCCGCGCGAGTGGCGGGTAGCCTGCGCGAGCGTGTGTCCAGCGGACAGCTCCGGCCGGGGACCGCGCTGTCGCAGGCCGGCCTGGCCGAGGAGTACGGCGTTAGCCGCATCCCGGTCCGCGACGCCCTCCAGCAGCTCGCCAGCGAAGGGCTCGTCGAGCTACGCGGCGCCACCGCGGTGGTGACCCCGCTGTCCATCGACGACCTGCAGGAACTCTACGAGCTGCGTGAGGCGGTCGAACCCGTCGCCACCCGGCTCGCCGTCCCGCGGGTGGGCCGGGCCGGCATCACGCGGATGACCCATCTGCTCGCGGTGATGGATGACCCGGCCATCTGGCCGGGCACCTGGGTGGAGACCAACGCGGCTTTCCACGCGGAGGTCTACACGCTGGCCGGACGGCCGCGCATGATCGCGATGGTCGAGCAGCTGCGGCGGCTCACCGACCGCTACATCTATTTCCACCTCGACGTGGTCGGCCAGGCCGGGCACCTGCAGGAGGAGCACCGGCAGATCCTCGACGCGGTGAAGGCGCAGGAAGCGCGGGCTGCCGCCGAGCTCACCCGCGCCCACCTCGCGTCGTCACACGCCGTCGTGCTCGACTACCTGCTCACCCAGGAGCGGGACGGGGCTTAGCGCGCCACCATCCCCGCGGACAGGTCGATGTCGGCCGCGCAGAGGCCGGGCATGTGCAGCATCGCGACGACGGCCGCGGCCACCTCGTCCTCGGTGAGCATCCGGTGCAGCGCTGCCCGCGACACGAACGCCTCCTCGGCCTCCTCGTACGTCGTCCCGGTGCGCTCGGCCTCCAGGTTGAAGTTGCGGGTCATCCGCGGCCCCTGGACCGGACCCGGCGACAGGCAGTTCACCGAGACGCCTGCCGGGCCCACTTCGTACGCGAGTGTCGCGGTCAGCCCGATCACCGCCATTTTGGAAGCGGTGTACGGCGTGCGGCGGGTCAGCGGGCGCTTGCCGCTCACCGACGCGAGGTTGATCACATCGCCGACGCCCCGCTCGACCATCGCCGGGAGGAACGCCCGGCACATCAGGTAGATGCCGCGGACGTTGGTCGCGAAGACGTCGTCCCACTCGTCGGGCTCGATGTCGACCAGCGGCGCGACGGGGCCAGGGACGCCGGCGTTGTTGACCAGGATCTCCACCGTCTCGTCGGCCACCTCCTCGGCGAGCGCGGCAACGCTCGCCGGGTCGGACACGTCGGCCGCCGTGACCCGGACGCTCCCGGGCATCGCCTTGGCCTCGGCCGCCACTGCATCGAGCCGCTCCCGGTTGCGCCCGACCGCGACCACGCGGGCGCCGCGGGCCGCGAGAGCGAGCGTGATCGCACGGCCAAGCCCGCTGCCGGCACCGGTCACGACGGCGGTACGGCCCGCCACCCGGTCTCCCGGGAAGGCGGGCCCGTCGACGGTGGTCACGCCGGACCGTCGAGCAGGGCGACCGCGCGGGTCGGGCCGCCGTGGGCGCCGAGCACCTTGAGCGGGAAGCCGATGAACGTGAACCGCTTGCCGATCAGCTGGTCGAGGTTGGTGAGGTTCTCGTAGTGGGTGATGTGGTGGCGGCGGCACATCATGTGGCACGGGTAGGACTTGCTGGTCGGGTTGTCGGGTGTCGGGCTGTCCACGCCGAACGTCTTCACCCCGTGCTCGACGATCCATTCGCTGCCGGTCTCCCCGAGACCGGGGAATTCGGTGAGGTACTGCGGCTGCCCGGCGTACCGGCCGTGCGTCCCGGTGTGCAGCAGCAGGATGTCGCCGCGCTCGACGGTCACGTCGACGGCGTCCTGCGCCGCGTCGAGGTGCTCGGCGGTGATGTCCTGGCCGGCGCCGACGTGCGAGACGTCGAGGCAGACCGCCGCGCCGTAGAACAGGTCGAGCGACATCTGGTCGATGGTCTGGGCCGACGGGTCGGGGTCGAGGTGGGAGAACGAGTCGACGTGGGTCGGGCCGTTGTCGTTGAAGATGATGCCCTTGGTCTGGAACGAGAAGCCGCCCACGAAGCGCAGCGCCGTCTCTTCGTGCAACGCGTGGTCGAACACCACGGTCTTGAGGTGGCCGGGATAGACCTGCATGCCCTGGTAGATGTCCTGTGACAGGTCGACGAGCTGCACGTCGACGCTCCCTTCCGTCGGGCCGGCCCCGCTGACCGGGGTGGCTGGGTGTCGGAACTCTAGGGCGGCCGCGCGCGGCACGGACGCTCCAATCGGAGTAGATTTACGGTCATGAACGCACCGATCGATGAAGCGCTCCGGCGCCCCGGTTCGGCAGCCCCGACACCGCCCCGGCCCGGGACCACCGCGTCGCCGTTCGACATCGCGGACCGGATCGCCGAGGTGGTGGGCGGGCCGGTCATCCTGGAGGACCCGTCGTTCCGAGTGGTCGGTTACTCCGCTTTCGTCGGCCCGATGGACCGTGGCCGCGCCGAGGCGATCCTCGGCCGCAGGATCCCGGGTGTGTGGCTCGAGCATCTGACCCGGACCGGAAGCCTCGACCGGCTCCGCGGCACCGCGGACGTCGTCGACCTGTCCGACGGCCCGCGGAAGGCGCACCGCCGGCTGATCACGGCGTTCCGGGCCGGAGACCGCCTGCTGGGGTTCGCCTGGGTCGCGGAGGGCGAGCGGCCGCTCGGCGACGGGGCGGCCCGCATCTTCCGCCGCGCCGTCGACGAGGAGACGCCCGCCCTGCTGCGGCACCTTGAGCGGCTCGACGCCGAGGAGGCGCACCGGTCGCGGCTCGCCTCCGCGCTGCTCGACGGACTGCCCGGGGCACCTGCAGCTGCCGACCGGCTCGGCTTCGACCGGGACGGGCGCTTCGTGGTCCTGTCCGTCGCCGGTCCGGCACAGGCGCGGGCACGGACGGAGGACGGGGAGGCCGGGAGGACGCGCCTGCTGGAGCACCTGCGGCTCTGTCTTGACTCGTTCCACCGCCGCTGGGTGGTGACCCCCCGCGGCGACGGCGGGCTCGCCCTGGTGGCCCTGCGCGCCGAAGAGTCCGAGAAGACGGCCGCGCGGCTCGGCCAGGAGGTGTTGAGGCTCGCCGGCGACGGCCCGCTGCGCACCATGAGGGTCGCGGCGAGCTCGGTCGGCGCCGGCCTCGCCGTCCTGCCGCGGCTGCGTGCCGAGGCGACGGCCGCGACAGTCGTGGCAGGCGACGACGGGTCGTTCGTCGCGTACGCAGACGTCGACGCCGTGGTGCTCGTCGCGGACGTGGTTGCCGCGCTGCCGGCGGGTGTCCGGCTGTCGGGGATCGATCGGCTGCGCGCGGCCGACCGCGGCACCGGGCCAGAAGGCGGCGAGCTGGAGCGCACTCTGCGCGCGTTCCTCGCAGCGTGCGGCAGCGCCTCGGCGACGGCCCGTGAGCTCGGCGTGCACGTCACCACCGTCCGGCACCGGCTCGACCGGATAGCCGCGATTTCGGGGCTCCGGCTCGACCGCCCCGAGGTCCGCATCGCCTGCGACCTCGTGCTGCGCCGCCCCTGAGCCTGGGACACCTGTCGCCCAGCAGTCCGGCGGCCCGGCACTGACGTTTGCTGACACCCCTGTTCACACCGGCTCGCCCTAGGGTGGCCGGATGACGACAGCCCAGACGGACGTGACGACGGTCGGCGTGGTCGGCCTCGGGATCATGGGGTCGGCGATGTCCGGCCACCTGCTGACCGCCGGCTTCGACGTGACCGGCACCGACCTGGCCCGGCCCGCGGTCGACGAACTGGTCGCCCGCGGCGGCCGCCCGGCCCGCGACCTCGCCGCCCTCGCGCGCGAGTCGGCGGTCGTGGTCACCTCGCTTCCGTCCGCCGCGGCGGCGCTGGAGGTGTGCCGGGGCCTCGCCGCCGCGGAGCCGGCCGACCTCGTCGTCGTCGAGACGTCGACGCTGTCGCTGGCCGTGAAGCAGGAGTGCCGCGATCTGCTCGCCGCGGTCGGCGTACCGCTGCTCGACTGCCCGCTCAGCGGTACCGGCGCGCAGGCCCGCGACCGCGACCTGGTGGTGCTCGGCAGCGGCGACGAGGCGGCGTTCGAGAAGGCCCGTCCGGTGATGACAGCGTTCGCGCGGTCAGTGCGGTTCGTCGGGCCCTTCGGCCACGGCATCACGATGAAGCTGGTCGCCAACCTGCTGGTGTCGATCCACAACGCGTCGACGGCGGAGGCGTTCGCGCTCGGCGTGGCCGCGGGCCTCGACCCGGCGGTCCTCTTCGAGACGGTCCGCGAGGGGGCGGGCGGGTCGGTCATCTTCGACAAGCGCGGGTCGCTCATGGTCGAGCGTGCCTACCGGCCGGCGACCGCGCGGGTGTCGATGTTCGTCAAGGACGTTTCATTGGTGCAGGAGCTGGCCGCGTCGGTCGGCGTCGCCACGCCGGTGCTCGACGCGACACTGCCGCTGTACACGAAGGCGGTGGACGCCGGGTGGGCCGATGCCGACGCGGCCGCGCTGCTGGAGGTCGTCGAGGCGGAGGTGCGGGGTTGAGCGAGATGACCTTGGCGCAGGCGGAGGCGGTTGCCGCCGGGACGCTGCGACACGCCCGCGTGGTCAGGGCGGCGCCGCTCGCGGTGGCGGTGCTCGACCCGGGCGGCCATGTGGTCGTGGTGAAGCGCGAGGACGGCGCGGGCATCCTGCGCGTCGAGATCGCGACCGCCAAGGCCTTCGGCGCGCTCGGTATGGGCATGTCGTCGCGGGAGATCGCCCAGCGGGCGGAGCGGCAGCCGACGTTCTTCGCCTCGCTCGCCGCAGTGACCGGCGGTCGGCTGGCGCCCGCGGCGGGAGGTGTTCTGGTACGCGACGCCGACGGCTCCCTGCTGGGAGCCGTCGGCGCAAGTGGCGACGTCTCGGACGTGGACGAGGCGTGCGTGCTGGCCGGGATCGCGGCCGCCGGTTTGGTCTGACGGCGCGCGCCCCGGTCGGCGGATCAGTCGGTGAGCTTCAGCAGCCGCGCTGCCGTCCGACCGCGGATGGCCTCCCGGTCGTCGTCGCTGAGCCCGCGGGTCTCGTCAATCTGGCCGAGCGGGTCGTAGTGGCCCATGTCGAACGGATAGTCGGTGCCGATGACGACGTGATCGGCCCCCATCTGCTGGACCAGGAACTCCAGGTGCGGCGCGTCGAACACCAGGCAGTCGACGTAGATCTGCTTGAGGTAGGTGCTCGGCGGTCGTGAGATGTGGTGCCGGCCTTCGGGCCGCAACTCGTAGGCGTGGTCCATTCGGGAGGAGTAGAACGGCAGGTAGCCGCCGCCGTGCACGGCGACCAGCTTGAGGTTGGGGTGTTCCTCGAGGACCCCGCCATGGATGATCCGGGTCAGCGCGAGCGTGGTGTCGAGCGGGTTGCCGATGACGTTGGTCAGGTAGTACTTCCGGAACCGTTCGCCGCCCGTGAACCCGTTGGGGTGCAGCATCACGACGACGTCGAGCTCCTCCGCCTTGGCGAAGAACGGCCGGAACCGGCGGTCGTCGAGATCCATTCCCATGACGTTGGTGTTGATCTCGACGCCCCGGAAGTCGTACTCCGTGACGCACCGCTCGAGTTCCTCGACCGCCGATCGCACGTCCTGCATCGGTACGGTGGCCAACCCGACGAACCGATCGGGGTGGTCGCCGACGATCTTGGCGAGGTTCTCGTTCTGCATCCGGGCGAGCTCACGGGCGAGCTCCGGGTCGGCCCAGTAGAAGTAGCCGGCCGGGGCCACCGAGATGGCCTGGACGTCGATGCCCATCCGGTCCATGTCGGCGATCCGTGTCTGCGGGTCGGTTGCCTGCGGCATGATCTCGCGGACGTGCTCGAGCTGGTAGGCGTTGGTCTCGTCGCCGCCGTAGTAGCTGAACGGCTCCATCTCCGGCGCCATCAGCCCCTCCACGAGCGGCTGGCAGTCGGGGAGGATGACGTGGGCGTGGATGTCGACGGTTCGGTGGGATCCGCTGGGCATGGATGACCTTCTATTCGTTGGGACGTGGGGCGAAAGCGGACTCAGCCGACGGGCGTGGGCGCCCAGGGCAGCTGCGCGCCGGCGTACTTCGCGGCCCGGACGTCGCCGGAGCGGGCGTGACCCTCGAAGAGCTCCACGCGTGCGGCGCGGCCGCACAGCTCGCCGAGCCGGGCGCTGGCGGCGGGATCGGTGACCTCCTGGTACGTCACCGTGCGCAGGTACTTCCCGACCCACAGCCCGCCGGTGTAGCGGGCGGCACCGCGGGTGGGCAGCACGTGGTTGGTGCCGATCACCTTGTCGCCATATGACACGCAGGTGCCCTCGCCGAGGAAGAGCGCGCCGTAGTGCCGCATCTTGTCCAGGGCCTCGCGCGGGTTGCGGGTCAGGATTTGCACGTGCTCGCTGGCGTAGGTGTCGGCGAGCGCGTACGCCGCGTCGAGGTTTTCGACGACGTGCACCTCCCCGTGGTCGCGCCACGCGGGGCCGGCCATGTCGTTGGTCGACATGCCCGGAAGGATCTCGTCGACGTGGACCATGACCGCTCGGGCGAGTGCCTCTGAGGTGGTGATGAGCACCGCCGGGGAGTCCGGCCCGTGCTCGGCCTGGCTGAGCAGGTCGACGGCCACCACGAACGGATCGGCCGCATCGTCGGCCACGACGAGGATCTCGGTCGGTCCGGCGAACAGGTCGATGCCAACCTCACCGAACAGCTGCCGCTTCGCCTCGGCGACGTACGCGTTGCCGGGGCCGGCGATCAGGTCGACCTTGCCGATCGACTCGGTGCCGATGGCCATCGCGGCGACCGCCTGGACACCGCCGAGCAGGAAGATCTCGTCCGCGCCGGCCAGGTGCAGGGCGGCCACAGTCGCCGCTGGGATCTTTCCGCGCAGCGGCGGGGTGCAGGCAGTGACTCGCTCGACCCCGGCGACCTTCGCCGTCACGACGGTCATGTGCGCCGAGGCGGTCAGCGGGTAGCGGCCCCCGGGCACGTAGGCACCGGCCGCGACGATCGGCAGGTGCTTCTGGCCCAGGAACACGCCCGGCTGGGTCTCCACCTCCAGGTCCTGCAGGGTGTCGCGCTGGCGTTGGGCGAAGTCGCGGACGTTGGCCTGCACGGTTCGGATGTCGTCGACGACCTCGGACGTCAGTGACGCGACGAGCTCCTCGATCTGCTCCGGCCCGAGCCTGAACGACTCGGGCGACCAGTTGTCGAACTTCTCGGAGTAACGGCGTACGGCCTCGTCGCCGTTCGCGCGAACGTCCTTGATCACCTCGCGGACGACGACGGAGACGTCGTCGTTGCCGTGGGCGGCGGGCACGCCGCCGGTGGGGGACTTCAGGTGGGTGCTCATGGTGCTCCTGTACTGGGCGGGTGCGGTCAGGCCACGGGCTCGGCAGTGGGGCTCATTTCCTTCATGGCCTCGAGACGCGCGAGCACCTCGGCCTGGAGCGTGGCCACCGTGGGGTCGGTCTGCCGGCGCGGGCGGGGCAGATCGATGGTGATGTCCTCGTAGATCCGGCCGCCGGGCTGGAGCACGATGATCCGGTCGGACAGCTCGACGGCCTCGACGACGTCGTGGGTCACGAAGACCACGGTCTTCTTCGACTGGGCCCAGATGTCCTGTAGCTGCGCGCGAAGCCCTCGGGCGGTGATCGCGTCGAGGTGGCTGAACGGTTCGTCCATCAGCAGCAGGTCGGGCTCGACCGCGAAGGCACGGGCGATGCCGACGCGCTGCTGCATGCCGCCGGACAGCTGACCGGGATAGAAGTTGGCGTTCTTCGCCAGGCCCACCATCTCGAGGTACCGCTTGGCCCTGGCCACGGTGGCCTCGCTCCGGTCGTTCTGGACGTACATCATGTTTCGCATGACGCTGCGCCAGGGAAGCAGCCGCGGGTCCTGGAAGACGTAGCCCATACGGGCCGGGCCGCCATCGTCACTGGTCAGGCTGATCTCGCCGGAGGTGTGCTCCTCCACACCCGAGATGATGTTGAGCAACGTGCTCTTGCCGCAGCCCGACGGCCCGACGATCGAAACGAATGTCTGGCCGCTCACCTCGAAGGAGATGTCGTCAAGGACCCGGCTCGCCCGGGGAGTGCCCAGGTTGAAGGTCTTGGCGAGGTTCTTGACGGTCAGGACTGCCACGAGAGCTCCCTAGGGCTGGGGGTGTGCAGGATGGGGGCGGACGGGGTCATCAGCCATCCCGCCAGCGGAAGGCGCGCTTGATCGCGCGGTCGAGCACGAGCCGGTCGAGCAGCACGATGAAGCCGACGAACAGCACGACCCAGGCGGCGAACCCGCCGAACCGGTTGGCGTCGTACCAGAAGCGGGCACGGTAGCCGACGCCCCCGCCGCCGCCGAACCATTCGGCGAGCAGGACGCCGTTCCAGCCGATGATGATCGCGAAGCGCACGCCGGCCGCGATGTACCCGGTGACGGCTGGGAGGACGAGGTCGCGGATGCGGCGGGTGACCGGCACGTTGTACGTCGACGACATGTCGCGCAGGTCGCGGGAGACGCCCCGCACGCCTTGGGCGACGTTGACGACCACGAACGGCACCGAGGTCAGAAACGTCGTGATGATCGGGCTCATGTCGCCGAAGCCGAACCACATCACCGTGAGAAACGACCAGATGATCGCCGGGATCGACAGGCCGACCAGGACCGGGCTCTCGAAGAACGCCCGGGACAGCGAGGAGAGGCCCATCAGCACACCGATCGCGATGCCCACGACGGTCGCGAGCAGCAACCCGACGCCGAAGCGGTAGAGCGTCGAGCCGAAGTTGCCGAAGACCTCGCCGCGGGAGAACTCCTCGCCGAGCCGCTGCACCACCTCGACCGGGCCCGGGACGCGGCCGAAGAGCAGCGACATCAGGACCCAGAACAGGAAGAAGGACAGCAGCGCGGCGACCCGGGCGGCCCCGTCGGAGGTGAGCCGCTTGCGCCAGGTCGGCGTGCTCTGCTCGATCTCGCTGGTCGAGCGGCGCCGGTTGACGGTGGCCTGGAACGTGGTGCTCATAAGGCGGAACTCCTTTCCTCCGGACGCCATGCGAGGAGCCGTGCCTCGGCCTTGAACAGGACCAGGCGCTCAATGAGGAGCATGAACACGATGAACAGGGACGTCCACGCGAGCACGGCAGCGATGTCGTAGAGCTGGTACTCGGTGCGGATCTGGAAGC
Source organism: Micromonospora sp. NPDC005206 (assembly GCF_040608175.1). Lineage (NCBI taxonomy): Bacteria > Bacillati > Actinomycetota > Actinomycetes > Micromonosporales > Micromonosporaceae > Micromonospora > Micromonospora sp. NPDC005206. Next base: position 35,473 of record NZ_JBEXHU010000027.1, on the reverse strand, counting down.
CGACACCGTTGCGGCCTCCGAACACTTCGGTCAGCGCCTCGACCTTCCAGGCCACCGCGAAGCACATCCGGATCGCGGCGAACACGAACGGCACGATCGTCGGGAGCAGCACCTCCCGGCGGATCTGGTGCGGGGCCCGCCCGAATGCCTCGCTCATGGTGACCAGGGACTTGTCGACGCCTCGGATGCCCTCGGCGACGTTGAGCGCGACGTAGGGCGCGGACACGAGCGCGACCGCGAGGATCGGCCCGAAGTTCGACAGGCCGAACACGATCAGCGACATGACCGCGTAGACGATCGCGGGGATCGTGCCGGCGATGGTCACGCCATCGTGGAAGAACGCCCGCCAGTAGTTGTACCGGCCCATCAGATAGCCGACCGGCGCCCCGACGGCGGCGGCGACCCCGAAACCGGCGAAGGTCTTCAGCACGCTCGCCGAGAAGTCGGTGACGAAGTTGCCGTTCTCGACGATCTCGACCGCCGCTTGGATGACCTCGTGCGGGCGGGGCAGCAGCCGCGATCCGTACCACCAAGAGCCGAACTCCCATAGCAGGAACATCGCGATCCAGCCCATGACGAGCAGGCCGGTGCGCCGCCAGCGCCGCAGCCGGGCGATCCTGCGGGCGCTCGCCTCGCGGTCGTCGGGGTCCGCGGGGGGCGCGGCCGGAGCCGCGCCCACCAGCTGATCCGTCATCATCTCTCCTTCACTCGGCCCTACCGGGCCCACTCACCCGGCCACACCGGGCCTGCTGGATGCGTCGGGACTCGAGGTTCAGGACTTCGGGAGGATGGTGAAGTCGGGGGCCGGCGTGTTCTTGTCGACGTAGCCGGTCTCCTTCATCAGTTCGAACAGCTTGGTCTCGCTGTCGACCCACGCCTGGTCGAGGTAGGTCGTGTCGACGAACCAGTCGTACTTGTTGGCCAGCCAGTCCTGGATGAACGCCTTCTCCTCGGGCGTCTCGGCGGCGAAGTCCTCGGGGTAGGCCTTGACGATCGCGTCGCGGTTCTTGGCCCACTCCTGCACGCCGCGGTCCCAGATCTTGACCAGGAAGGCCGCCTCCTCGGGGTTCTTCTCGACCCAGGCCTTACGAGCGACGAAGACATTGTTCTGGGGGTGGGTGACGTTCTGCGGGTCGGAGGAGAACTTCTCGGCGTAGATCTGCGAGACCGACTTGGAGTCGTAGAGCGGCTTGATCGCGCCGCTGGACAGCTGCGGAATCGAGAAGTCGGGCAGCAGCAGACCGGCGTCGGCGTCACCACGCTCGATGAGGCCGGCGGCGTTCTGCGGGTCGGTCACGACGAGCTCGAAGTCGCCGCCCCCGGCGCGCAGGTCGAGGTTGCAGAACTTGCGGGCGTAGACGCCCCACATGATCGTGATCGAGACGGCGCTGTGCGTCACGATCTTCTTGCCCTTGAGGTCGCAGATGGTCTGGGCGTTGCTCTTTGCCGACACGGCCAGGATGCTTCTGTCGGAATTGAACTTGCCGAAGATTGTTGTCTTCTCGCCGGTCTGCTTTTCCAGGTCGGGTACCTCGTACGACGCGGCTGAGACGACGTCCGCGTGGCCGCCGGCGTACACCCCGTACTCGTCCCAAGAGGACGAGGTGAGGACCTGGATCCCCGCCTCCTCCTCCATCTGCTGCTTGATGCCTTGGCTCTCCATCCACTTCCAGACCGGGTCGGGAGCCATCACCATGTTGACGACGCCGCCGGCGTCCTTTGCCTCGCCGCCCTTGGCGGCGCCTGGACGCGACCCACAGCCGGAGACCAGCAGGGCAATGACGCTGGCGGCGGCTACCAGGCGCCAGCGGTGGGGACGGAAGATGCGTGCAGTGCTCATATCGTGCCTCTCAGAGTCGTTCGACCGGTCCGAGGGTGCGATCAAGGGGCGTCGCGCTACGACGGGCCTGGTGGTGGTTGGGGGGTGGGGGTGAAGTGGTGGGGATGTGGCGCCTGACACTGCCGTGACTAATCTTGCAAGTCAAGCATTTCTCGGAAACTTATGCATGCTCCTGTTCTCGACCATGCGCTCATCGGCCGCCGGGTTCACGCCTGCGTGCCGATATTTCCGGACGTACACGGGGTTCTAGGAAGTTGACAGCAACGAGATGGTCGCCTATCTTCGTTGTGCATAGATTATGCATTTCTGCCCGCATCGAGGGCCGGTGCCTGGACACGAGAAGAAAGTGAGACGGCTTGTGAGCGTGAATCCGGGCACGACGGGCGACGGTCCGGGACGACGGCGACGCGCGCGCCCGGCGACGAACAGCTCGACCGTGGCGCAGGCCGCCGGCGTCTCCCAGTCGACGGTCTCGCGCGCCCTGCGGGGCGACCCCCGGGTGCGGGAGGACACCCGCCGCCTCATCGAGGAGACCGCCGAGCGGCTGGGTTACCGCCCATCGTGGGTGGCTCCCCCGACGCCACAGCGCACACGCACCATCGGTGTTGTCGTCGCCGACCTGACCAACCCGTTCTTCCCGACGCTGCTCACGCCGGTACACGACGAGCTGCAGATTATGGGCTACCGGGTCGTGCTGTTCGCCGAGCGCACCGACATCCCGACCGGGCAGGAGGCCCTGGTCAACCTGCTCAACCGGTCGATCGACGGCGTCCTGGTCACGACGGCCACCCTCGACTCGCGGCTCGGCCAGGCCCTCGCCGGGCGGGACCTGCCGGTCGTGCTTCTCAACCGGTACGTCGACGCGATGGACGTCGACCGCGTCATTGCGGACAACTACCAGGGCGGACGCGCCGCCGCTCGCCATCTGCTGGACTTCGGCCACCGCACCATCGGCGTCATCCGTGGCCCCGCCAACACCTCGACGAGCAGAGACAGGCACGCCGGCATCGTCGACGCCGGGATCGCACTCGACGAGCGTCTCGTCCGCGAAGGACCGTACTCGCACCAGTGCGGCTACCAGAACGCCCGAGAGCTGCTCCGGCTGGCCACTCCCCCGACCGCGCTGATCTGCGGCAACGACGTGATCGCGTTCGGCGCCATCGACGCCGCGAAGTCGCTTGGCCTGGACGTGCCGGGCGACGTTTCGGTGCTCGGCTTCGACGACGTTCCGATGGCAGCCTGGGAGGTGTTCCAGCTGACCACGGTCCGCCAGCCCCTGTCGGAGATGGCACGGACGGCCGCCCGACTGCTCGTGGAGCGCATCGAGCACGGCGGCGACATCGGCGCCGGGCGCGAGCGTCTGTTCGCCACCAGCCTCGTGCAGCGGTCGACCACCCAGCGGGTGGCCCGCTGACACCCGGTGCCCACAGGGCCCGGCCGTCGCTGGTGACATGGCATGTCCTCCTCGAGCGGGGGCGGTAGGTTCGGCACCACCCATGCGCCACAGCCTCGCCGCGTCACGCGACGCGCCACCATGTGGGGCCACCCATTTCTGAGGCGACAGTGTGGTGAGCGACACATCGGCACGGATCCGCGGGCGGCGGCACCGTGGCCTCATGACCTCCGCCTCGCTCCACCAGGTGACTACGCCCACACCAGCCCCACGACCGCGTCCAGACGCTGACGTGCGCCTGCCGACGTGGGCACGCGAGGCCTCCGACGGCGTGGATCTGGTGGCCCTGGCGGACCAGGTCGTCGAGGCGGACCTCGCGGCGGCGTTCGACACGTTGCGCGACAACGACGAGTTCGTGACCCGGCTACGGGCCAGCGTGGTCGAGAACCTCCGCCATCTCCGCCAGGTCATCGCGGGGCGGATCCACCTCACTGAGGTGACGCTCGCCGAGCCGTTCGCCCTGGCCCGCATGCAGGCCCGGCTCAGGTTGCCGCAGACGGCGCTGCAGCGGTCCTACCGTGTGGGCTTCCTGACCATGTGGCACGAGTGGTGCGACCGGCTGGTCGAGCGGGCCGACCGCAACGACGTCCCGCGCGCAGAGAGCCTCGAGGCACTACGCAGCATGACCGCGCTGCTGCTCGGCTACCAGCACCAGGTGGCATCGCAGGTCGCGGACAGCTTCGCCCGGGCCGACGAGGCGCTGAGCCGCTCGCGCGAGCACGTACGCAACGGCCTCGTCCAGCATCTGCTGCGCGAGGACTCCACGCCACTCCCACCGTCGGACCTGGTGCTGCTCGACTATCCCCTCGACGCCAGCCACATCACCGTGCTGCTGCCGGCGATGCCCGAAGGCGCTGCGCGCCAGATCCTCAACGCGCTGCGCAAGGCGTGCCACACCCGCGACACCCTCGTCCATGCGGTCGACCTCACCAACACGGTGGTGTGGCTGGCACACCCCCGGCCACCGGGATGGCGCGCCGCGAGGATCGCCAACCTGACCGACTGCCTCCGCGGCCTCGGCGTCGAAGCGTCGGTCAGCGACCCGCACGTCGGCGTACAGGGCGTGCGGGCCGGCTGGCTCCAGGTGCAGGACGTGCAACGGGTACGCACGGCGTGGGGTGCGGCGGGCAGCCCCAGGGTGCTGGGCCACCCCGACGTCAGCCTCGAGATCCTGTTGATGGCCGACCCGGTCAAGGCCCGTGCGTTCGTCCACGCCGAACTCGGACAGCTCGGTGCCGACGACGACTTGGCCGCGCGGTTGCGCGAGACCGTCGAGGCGTCCCAACGGTGGGGCAGCCATGTGACCACCGCCGCGCACCTCCACCTGCACGAGCACACCGTGCGCAACCGGCTTCAGAGGGCCGCAGAGCTGCTGGGCCGCCCGCTGACGGAGCGACGGACCGAGCTCCAGGTCGCGCTGAGGCTCGCGCGGCTGCTGACCGAGAACAACAGTCGGGCCGACAGCCCGACACTGCCGCCGCCGGTCAGTCCCGGCACGCCGGGATGACGTCCGGCGTGAGTACACCGCGCGGCCGGACCTCCCATCCTGAGGGTCCCCGCATGAGGAGCGAGTACATGAACGGCGACGTGGCGCGTGTGAACCACTGGATGGGGCGAGAATTCGCGGGTGCGAGCACCCGTACCGCCTCGGTCACCAACCCAGCGACCGGAGCGGTGACCGCCGCGGTGGCACTGGCGTCCACGCACGACGTGGCCCGCGTGGTCGACGCCGCCGTCGCGGCGTTCCCGGCGTGGCGCGACACGTCGTTAGCCCGCCGCACCCAGACACTGTTCGGTTTCCGCGAGCTGCTGAACACACGCAAGACGGAGCTGGCCGAGCTGATCACCGACGAGCACGGCAAGGTGATGGCGGACGCCGTCGCAGAGGTCAGCCGCGGCCAGGAGGTCGTCGAAGTCGCCTGCGGGATCGCCCAGCTGCTGCACGGCGCCGTGAGTGAGAACGCCGCCACCGGTGTCGACGTGTCGACCGTACGCCAGCCGTTGGGACCGGTCGCCGTGATCAACCCGTTCAACTTCCCGGCCATGGTGCCCCTGTGGTTCGTGCCGGTGGCCATCGCGGCGGGCAACACCGTCGTGCTCAAGCCCAGCGAAAAGACCCCGTCGGCCTCAATCTGGCTGGCGCGGCTGTGGGAGGAGGCAGGCCTGCCGGCCGGTGTGTTCAACGTCGTGCAGGGCGACGCCGAAGCGGTCGACGCGCTGCTCAGACATCCCGCGATCGAGGCGGTGTCGTTCGTGGGATCGACGCACGTCGCGCGGCACGTCTACGAGACCGCGGCCGTGTCGGGCAAACGCGTGCAGGCCCTCGGCGGCGCCAAGAACCACATGGTCGTGCTCCCCGACGCCGACCTCGACGCCGCTGCGGACGCCGCCGTCAGCGCGGGCTACGGCTCGGCCGGCGAGCGGTGCATGGCGATCAGCGTTGTCGTCGCGGTGGGACCGGTAGCGGACGACCTGGTGACCCGAATCGCCGACCGGACACGTGCCCTGTCGGTCGGGTCCGGACGCCGCGACGTCGACATGGGGCCACTCGTGACGCGCGAGCACCGCGATCGGGTTGCCTCGTACGTCGAGGCGGCGGAGGCGGAGGGCGGCAAGCTCGTCGTCGACGGCCGCGACTGGGACGTGGATGGCGAGGCGTCAGGCTTCTGGCTGGGGCCGACGCTGGTCGACCATGTCACACCCGAGATGTCGGTCTACCGCGACGAGGTGTTCGGCCCGGTTCTCGCAGTCGTACGAACGGAATCCTTCGACGAGGCGCTTCGCCTGATCAACGCCAACCCCTATGGCAACGGCACCGCCCTGTTCACCTCCAGCGGGCCGGCCGCCCGGCGGTTCCAAAACGAGGTGCAGGTCGGCATGGTCGGGATCAACGTGCCGGTGCCGGTGCCGGTGGCGCACCACTCCTTCGGCGGCTGGAAGAACTCACTGTTCGGCGACACGCACGCCCACGGTGCCGAGGGGGTGCGGTTCTTCACCCGCGCCAAGGTGGTCACGTCGCGGTGGGGCGCGCCGAGCGGCGGAGTACAGCTCGGCTTCCCGCAGAACACCTGAAGTGACGACCACGGCGGCGCCCCCCGCTCCGACGCTCCTTCTTGCCTGCCTGCTCGGCGGTTCGGCCGGCTGGGCGATGACGGCCGCGGGCGCCGCAGCGAGCACCATGGCGGCCGCCTACGGCGCTGACCTTCTCTGGGTCGGCCTGCTCACCGCCGCGCTGGCCGCGCCCTATGCCGCCCTCCAGTTCCCCGGCGGGATCCTGGTCGACCGCCTCGGCGTGCGAACGGCGGCGGTCGCCGGGCTGTCCCTCGTCGTCGCCGCGCACCTGCTGGCCCTGCTGGCCCCCCTGCCCTGGCTGGCGGTGGCGGCCAGGATCGCCTCCGGGACGGGATTCGCCGTCTGCTTCGTCTCCGGAGCCGAGCTGGCGCGCAGCAGCGGCCGCGGATCGTGGGGCATGGGGATCTTCGGTGGCGTGGCGCTCGCCGCGTCGGGAGCGGCCGTGCTCGTGGTGCCGTTCGCCGAGCTCGTGCTGGACTGGCGGGCTCCCTGGGTCACGACAGCTGCTGTGACGGCCCTCGCGCTGGTATTGGCGGCGCGGCAACCGCCGGACGGAGCCCGCCGAGCGACGCCCACGCATGGCGTCCACACCGCCGGATCACCACCGTCGACGCTGTTGCGCGACGGTGAGCTGTTCCGCCTCGCCGCCGTCCACGCCGTCACGCTCGGAGTGGGCCTCGTACTCTCGTCATGGGCCACCACGTTGCTCGTCGACATCTGGTCGTTCGAGTCCACGGCGGCCGCCGTGATCGGATCGGGCGTGCTCGGCCTCTCCGTGGTGAGCCGGCCTCTCGGCGGCCACGTCGCGGCGATGTGGCCCACCCACAGCCGGACGATCTGTGTCCTCGCACTGATCGCGTGCTCGGCCGCCACCATGGCGCTGTCCCGACCGACCGCGCCGGTGGTCGCGGTCCTGGCCGTGGTGGTGCTCGGGCTGTTCAGCGGACTGCCGTTCGCGAGCGTGGTCGGCGCCGCCCAGGCGCGCTACCCGCAGCGACCGGCGGCTGCCGTCGGGATGATGAACACGGCCGCGTTCGGTCTCGTCGTCACGGCGACCCCGGTCATGGGGTGGGCAGCCGACCACGGGCACGCCTCCTGGACACTGGTCGTCGTCGCCATGCTGTGGCTGGTGCCGTTGCTCGTGCTCCCGAGCGGTGCTCAGCCACGTGCCGTGCCGCCGTCCTGACCACGGGTCCCGAGCGCGTCGGCCACCTCGTCGGCACTCAGCGCGATCTGGAGTTCGGCGAGGGACCGCACGTGCGCGGTGGACACCCCCAGCAGCTGCTCGGCCTTGCGGATGCGCAGGCCGACCGTGTTGGGGTGCACGAACAGCGTGGTGGCAGTGGCAGCGGTGTTGAGGTCGTGGGCGACGTAGGCGCGCAGCGTCTGCTCGAGAGCAGTCCCGCGCGTAGCGTCGTGGGCGCGGATCGGGGCGAGCGTCTCGGCGGCGAAGCGACGTAGCTCCGAGACGTCCTCGAGCTGCAGCAGCAGCCCGTGCACGCCCAGCGACTCGAAGCTCGCGACCGTGTCGGCCTGCCCACGGAGCTGGGCGATCGTCGCCGCACCGCGGGCACGTCGGTAGGCCGCGGGGTAGTCGGCGAGCGTCGTGCAGAGCGGCGAGACTGCCACCCCGGTGTCCGCCCCGACGCCGATACGGCGCAGCTGCCGTTGGAGCTGACCGGCGCGGTCCAAGGCGTCGGCCTGGTCCTTCGCCGGCAACAGCAACACGACGTCGTCCGCGATCGCGCTGACCAACGCACGGGGCTGAGCGGTGGCCACCAGCGACCTCGCGACCGACAGGACGCGGGCGGACCCGGCACGCTGCGTGCCGCCGTGGACCACGATCACGGCATGCGGGTTCGTCAGGTCGAGACCGAGCCGGCCCGCCCGCTCGGCGGCCGTCACCAACCCCGCTGGGTTCCCGGTGAGCAGGTCCGTGACCACCTCGCCGGACAGGCGCCACTCGACCTCGAGTGCCGCGCGGGCCCGCAGCACCTCGAGGGCGCAGACCGTGGCGGCGTGCTCGAGCGCGCGGACGTCGATGGCGGGCAGCGGCAGCACGGACCGGGGGACCCAGATCCGAGCGACCGTGTCCAGGCCGAGCATCACCGGCGTCGAGTGCGCCTCCGTGTCCTGTGTGACGAGAGGCTTCTCGTCACGCTTCACCGCGGCCAGCTCGGCCCCAGACGGTTCCTCGGTCACCACGACCGACGTACCCAGCACCTCGGTCAGCGCCGCCGCGACCCCCGCAACGCCACCGCCCCGGAGCGCGACCTGGGTGAACTGCTCATGCACCGCCTCCCCGCGACGCAGCAACTCGTGCTGCTCGGCGAGAGCGGTGTTGGCCGCGAGCAGCTCGGCGATGGTCGCGGCCTCGCGATCGCGCAGCCTGGTCGTCTCGATCGCGACGCCGGCCTGGTCGGCGAGCAGAGAGAGCAGATCCCGCTCGTCGGCGCCGTACTCGTGGGGAACCCGCTTGTAGCAGTTGAGCGTCCCGACGGGCACGCCCGACGACACAACGGGGACCGAGATCAACGAGCGGTAGCCCTGCTGGCGCGCCACCCCACCCCACGGGAGGAAGGTCGCGTCGGCCAGGGTATCAACCACCTGCACCGACCTACCGGTGAGGAACGCTTTGCTGGAGGGAGCCTGCAGCTCGTCGTCCGGGTCCAGCATCACCGGATGGTCGGCGTTGACCTGCTGGATGTAGCTCGACGAGAGGCCGTAAGTGCCGGTGATGGCCAGCGAATTGCCGTCCTCGTCGACGATCAAGACGGCGCAGAAATCGTAGCCAAGCAGGCGGGCCGCCGTCTCGGACACGAGGTCGAGCACCTCTGGTAGCGAAACCGGTCGATTGATCACGGTGGCGATGGTCGCGATCGCCTCGAGCCAGGGGCGCAGGTGCAGGGCACCGCTCGTCTGCATGGCGTGACTGTGCCACGACACCCGACTCCGCGCTATACCTGTGCGGCGACACATGTCCGAACGGGGCCAGCGGAGGCCACAGTAGGCGCCATGAACGACCACCACCTGTCCGAGGCCGAGCCGCCCGGGACGTCCCGCGAGGCCGACGTGCACATCATCCGCGCCGACGACCTATCCGACGAGACACCCCAGACGTCCGGCCTGAAGCGCTTCGAGGCCGTCTCCGCCCGCCGCCTCGGGTCCCAGGAACTGTGGATGGGGCTCTCGGTGCTCCCCCCGGGCAGCAAGACCGGTGTCCACCACCACGGCCAGTCCGAGACCGCGCTCTACGTGCTCAGCGGGGTGGGTCGCTGGTGGGTCGGCGACACCCTCGACGAAATGCGGGAGGCGCACCCAGGCGACTTCGTCTACATCAAGCCCCACGTCGTGCACTGGGAGGAGAACGCCAGCGGCGCCGAGCCGGTGCGGATGATCGTCGCGCGCACCACCCAGGACGCCATCGTCGTCAACCTCGAGCACCACCCGTACGGACCCGCACTCGACAACAGCGAGAGGTACGACCATGACTGAGGCGCGCCGCGCGGTCGTCGTCGGCGGCTCGTTCGCCGGACTCACCGCGGCCCTGCTGCTGCGCGAGCAGGGCTTCGAGGTCGACGTCTTCGAGCGAACCCCGACGTACCTCGACGGCCGAGGCGGCGGCATCGTCCTCCAGCCCGACACCGTCCGCTGGATCGTCGAACGACCTCACGGCTTCGGCGTCGACGACATCAGCATCGGCTCGTCGGTGACGCGCTACCTGGGCGTAGGAAACAAGATCGTGCATGAGGAGCCCGCCGCCTGGCGATTCAGCTCCTGGACAACGATGTACCGCGTGCTGCTGGACGACTTCGGCACCGACCACTACCACCTCGGCGAGTACGCCGTCGGAGTCAGTCAGGACGACGACGGCGTGAACATCCGCTTCACCAGCGGCCGGACCGAGAGTGCAGAACTCGTGGTGTTCGCCGACGGAATCTCGTCGATCGGGCGCCGGCGGCTTCAGCCGCAGTTCCAGCCGCGCTACTCGGGCTACATCGGCTGGCGTGGAACCGTGCCCGAGCGCACAGTGTCGGTCGAGACGGCCGACCTCATCCACAAGGCGACGACCTACGCCGTCATCGACGCCTCGCACATCTGCATGTACCCAATCCCCGACAGCAACGGCAGCCTCTCCCGAGGGGACCGGCAGCTCAACTACGTCTGGTACCGCAACGTCCCCGAGGGCCCGGAACTGGACGAGATGGTCACCGACCAGCGCGGCTTCACCGCCCCCGTCTCGGTGCACCCGGGACAGGTGCAGCAGCGGTACGTCGACCGGATGCGTTCCGACGCCTTGGAGCTGCTGCCACCCGCGGCAGCCGAGCTGGTGACCCGGACCGCCCAGCCGTACATCCAGATCGTTCTCGACATCGCGGTGCGCAAGATGGCTTTCGGACGCGTGGCCTTGATCGGCGACGCTGCGTTCGCCGCGCGACCCCACGCAGCGGCCGGCACCGCCAAGGCGGCCGCCGACGCCTGGGCGCTCGCGGACGCGCTCTCTGCTGAGCCCGACATTCCCCGCGCGCTGGCCGGCTGGGAGCCGGCCCGGCTGGCGTTGGGCAACAACCTTCTCAGTCGGGTTGCCGAGATGGGTGCACGGTCACAGTTCACGAACACCTGGGATCCGGCTGACCCAGCGCTGCATTTCGGCCTCTACGGCCCCGACCAGTAGGACGCCTCTGGTGGGGCTGTGGGACGCCTGCAACCGGGAAGACCCCTCGACTGCGGCCTACCTGACCGCCCAGCGTCCACAGGCCTCGCACCTGAACGGCACAACAAGATCATCTCTTCGAGGCACTTCCTCGCCGGTTGCCAGCACCTCGAACCGCGCAGCCTCGCAACACAGTGGTGTGGTCTCGCCAAGGAATCCCCTTCGTGTCCCTGCTGTCGGACAGCGGCGTCAGCATCGAACAGATCGCCGACCTTTGCGGCCACTCCGGCACGACCGTCACCGAGAGCGTCTACCGGCACCAACTCCGGCTGGTGCTCCTGAGCGGTGCGATCGCCATGGACCGGATCTTCGACCCTGAGGCGTTGTCACTCAATTAGTCACCCAGCTACGACGAGAGGGCACGTCCGTCGATCAGATGTGCCCTCTGAGCTGCGTCGGAACGGCCGGATTTGAACCGACGACCCCCTGACCCCCAGAGACGCGCAAGCCGTCCCGACCGCTCCCCAGCCCAGGTCAGACAGGTTCTCTCGGCACGGTACGGAACCCTGTGGAGCGGTCGGCTGCTGTACTCCGCTGCTGTACTCCCCCAGCGGTCGGGCGGCCGATCTGCGAGACCCGCACCGAACTTGCAACCCCTTCGTCCCGAACAAGGTCAAGTCGCTTCCGTGCCCTTCGGCTGAGTGCAGATATGCAGGTCAAAGCGTTAGTGACCGTTGGTCTGCATCGGTGCCGGGAACGGTCATTTACAAGATCATCTCCCGGATTTCTCCCAGCGCGACGGGGGCACAACGGATCAGACCCCTTCGATGCGAACTGTCGGCCCGGTGGTCCGGTGAGGTCCCGTCCGAGGTCAGAAGGGTTGCGCGGGTCCGAACGGGTCCGGCTCGGTGCCTCTGGCTGCTGTGCTTCACTGCTGTGCAGCCGGTTGATCGTGCGGGTCGATCGCCTCGTCCAGCCGCCCCACCGTCTCGCAGGCGCCTGCGAGGTTGTTGCGCGACGCCAGGGTCTCGGGGTGGTCCGGGCCGAGGATCCGCTCGCGGTCGGCGAGGGTGCGCTGGTGCAGGTCGATCGCCTCGTCCAGTCGCCCCACCGTCTGGTAGGCGCCGGCGAGGTTGTTGCGCGAGGTCAGGGTGTCGGGATGGTCCGGGCCGAGGACCCGCTCGCGGTCGACGAGGGTGCGCTGGTGCAGGTCGATCGCCTCGTCCAGTCGCCCCACCGCCTGGTAGGCGTAGGCCAGGTCGTTGCGGGAGCCAAGGGTGTGGGGGTGGTCCGGGCCGAGGACCCGCTCGCAGTCGGAGAGGGTGCGCTGGCAAAGTTCGACCGCCTCGTCCAGCCGCCCCACCGCCTGGTAGGCCAAGGCCAGGTCGTTGCGCGAGACCAGGGCGTCGGGATGGTCCGAGCCGAGGATCCGCTCGCGGTCGGCGAGGGTGCGCTGCTGCAGGTCGATTGCCTCGTCCAGCCGCCCCACCATCTGATAGGAAGAGGCCAGGACGTTCCGCGAGGCCAGGGTCTCGGGATGGTCCGAGCCGAGGACCCGCTCGCGGTCGGCGAGGGTGCGCTGCACCAGGTCGATCGACTCGCCCAGCCGCCCCACCATCCAGTACGCATTGGCCACGTCGTTGCGCGAGGCCAGGGTGGCGCGGTGGTCCGGACCGAGGACCCGCTCGCGGTCGGCGAGGGTGCGCTGCACCAGGTCGATCGACTCGTCCAGCCGCCCCACCAACCGGTAGGCGCCGCCGAGGGTGTTGCGCGAGGCCAGGGTGTCGGGGTGGTCCGGGCCGAGGACCCGCTCGCGGTCGGCGAGGGTGCGCTGGTACAGGTCGATCGCCTCGTCCAGCCGCCCCACCGCCTGGTAGGCCAAGGCCAGGTCATTGCGCGATTCCAGGGTTTCGGGATGGTCCGGGCCGAGGACCCGCTCGCAGTCTTCGACGAGGGCCGCGCCGTGAGTGAGCGCGGCACTGACACTGTGGACCCGGCCCAGCCAGTACTGCATCCATATCCGCAGGGTGAGCAACCGTCGTGTGGTGGATTCGTCGGTGGGGTGCGTAGCGAGGGTCTGGGCGTGTTGAACGTAGTCGGCGATGAGGGTACGGGTCGCCCATTGCTCGCCAGTCTGCTGTGCGGCGGCGTCGAGCCGGTCGACGGTGTCGCTCAGCAGCGTGTCGAGTCGGCCGAGGTGCTGGTTGTGGTCACGGACGACGCGCTGCACGAGCCGGTGGACCACGGTGCGGTCGGTGTCGACGGTGGGGATGGTCAGCGACCGTTCGGCGAGGACGACCGCGGCGGTGTCGTCGTCGGTGAGGTGGGCGAGCATGGCGGGGTCGACGCCGGTGGGGGCCAGCACGGCGAGGTGATCGAGCAGGTTGCGGGCGTGTCCGTCGGGGTCATTGGCGGCGAGGTCGTCCAGGGCGAGCAGGATCGCCTCGGCGGCGCCGTGCGGGTAGGGGTCGCCGCTGGGGCGTGGCAGCATGTCGGTGACGGACATGGTGGCGAGCCGGTCCAGGTAGGCGCGGTAGCTGCGGTAGCGGCGGCGCGGGCCGATGACCGCGCCGGCCTGCGCGAGGGCGAGGGGCAGCCAGCCAAGCTGTTCGGCGACCTCACCCGCGCCGGTGTCGTCGGTGAGTCCGGTTCGGGCACGTAGGTAGGTGACGGCTTCGGTCGGGGTGAACAGGGTGACGTCGACGGGTTCGCCGAGGTTGCCGAAGTCGTGGCGGGTGGTGGTGACCACGGTATGCACAGCACCGACCGGTGGGGTCCAGGCGCGGATGAGGTCCGGGTCGACGGCGTTGTCGTAGACCAGCAGACAGGGGCCGGAATGCGCGCGCAGCCACGCCAGGGCGGCGCGGGCGGCGTCGACGGGGTCGGTGTCGGGTTGGCGGACTCCTGCTTGGGCGCCGAGTGCGTCCAGGCCGGTGACCAGGTTGGCGGGGGTGTCGGCGACGACCCACACCACCACGGGCCAGCCTTCGGCGACGCGGGCGCGGGCGTATGCGGCGGCAAGCTGCGTTTTGCCGATGCCGCGCTGCCCGGTCACCGCGCAGACCACGACAGTCCGGCCGTGCCCGGCCATCACCGTCAACCGGTCCAGCAGCTCGACCCGGTCTTGCCAGGCGACCGCCTGCCCGGGCAAATCGCCGATCACCATCTGCGGCGGGTCGGTTCCGGCCGCGCCGGGCGGCAACGGTCCGGTGTCGCGGGCGGCGAGCTGGTCGGGGTCCGGGATGGGGTGACCGTCGCGGTTGGCCCACTTCGTCAGCGCAGTGACGACGATCGTGACGATCGCGGCGGCGACACCGACCGCGACGTCGCTGTCCTGGTGGTTCGGCCCAGCGGCCGCCCACCAGCCAATCGCCCCGGCCACCACCGCCCCGAGGATCACCGTCGCCCAGCGCATTCACACCCCATCCGGCTCCGGTCACCAGTCGCAGCCACCTCATCACAGCAGTCGCGCGCAAGGCATCCCCGGATCGGCCTGTATCACCGGCGCGCATTCGCCGTCGTCGCGCTGCTGGATGCGGTGTTGGTCTGGTGGTGTGTTGTGGTTGCCTGCGCAACAGAGGTGTGGGCCGGAGGGCGCCGTTGCATTATCTGATGGGGAGGTGCGTTACGCCCGGGTCGGGTTCGCGTCAGATGGCCCGGGCGAGTTCACTGAACGCCGAAGCGACTCGGAGCTTGGGCTGACTGTCGAGCCCGAGTTCGTAGTGTCCACGGCGGAGGTTCTGGATGAATGCGTGTCCGGCGATGATCACTTGTGCGGTCTGGTCGGTTCGGAGCACACGCATGGGTCGTAACCGGTGCTTGAGCTGGCTGTGATCGGCCTCGATCGGATTGTTCGCGTGCCGCTCGACATGGTGCCAGGCCGAGGAGATCAGGTCGTCGAGCACGGCGGGGTAGACCGGCGCGGCGTCGGTGACCACCTCGGTAGGCGTCACCTTCAGCATCCGTGACGGTGCTGGGCAGCCGGTCGCCGTCGCTGGAATATCGGCTGCGACCCGGTGGGCTGGTCCGGGAGAATGACGGCCGCGTATCCGCGTACCGTTGCTGAGCTGGCCGACCTTATTGCCTCCGGCCAGCGGGTGAAGTTCCTGCACTTCTGGGGAAAACCAACGGCCGCGGCGCGGAGGGGTCGGCGCCGGTTGCCTGAGCCAGTGGTGGCCGGCCCCGTTCTCCATCGGCGGGCGCGAGTTCGGCACCGACGAGCACTACATGATGTGGGCCAAAGCCATGCTGTTCGGCGACACGACCATCGCGGAGGAAGTGCTGGCCGCGTCGCATCCGCATCGGGCCAAGACACTGGGGCGGAAGGTATCCGAGGCTTCGACCAAACCATCTGGGAGGCCAACCGGTACGCCATCGTGGTCGACGGCAGCGTCGCCAAGGTCGGGCAGCACGGTGATCTGCGGGACTACCTGGTCGGCACCGGCGACCGGATCCTGGTCGAGGCCAGCCCGGTCGACCGGATCTGGGGCATCGGGCTCGCCGCCGACGACCCCGGCGCCGCCGACCCAGGCCAGTGGAGGGGGCTCAACCTGCTCGGCTTCGCTCTCATGCACACCCGGGAGCGACTGCGCCCGGACAGTCGATGATCGACGGGGCAACCGTGCCGAACCACGGTGAGAAGGATCTGCTCGCGGCGTGGGTCGAGGGCAAGACGCCGCAGGTTCGCCGACGTGGGAGCCGGGCGCCGGCCGGGCTGCGGTTCGCGTTCTACGGACGCGTCTCGACGCAGGAACTATCAGGACCCGGTGTCCTCGCGGCGGTGGCAACTCGACGTCGCCACCGAACTTGTCGCTGGCAGGGGACGGATCGTGGCGCAGTTCTTCGACGTCGGCCACACCCGCGAACTGTCGTGGGTCGACCGACCCCAAGCCGCCGCACTACTCGCCGCAGTGACCGACCCTGACCGTGGCTTCGATCGTGGTCGGCGAGTACGCCCGTGCGTTCTCCGGCAGCCAGGCCACGCACGTGGCCGCGCTGTTGCAGCGGCACGGCGTGCAACTGTGGCTGCCCGAGACGGACGAGCCGATCGACTTTCAGGACGTCACTCACCAGGCGCTGTTGATGCTGCTCGGGGCACAGGCCAAGCGGGAGGTGCGACGCGCCCGCTTCCGCACCACTATGGCGATGCAGGCACGAACCCGCGAGCAGGGCCGCTACCTCGGCGGCCGGCCACCCCACGGATAACGGCTTGTCGACGCCGGACCACACCCCAACCGCGCCCGCGCGCGGTGGGGACGACGACTAGCCCATCGTGAACCCGGTCAACGTGCCGTCCACGCGGCGTGGCAAGCAGACGAGTGACCAGGTCCACTCACCGCCATGGGATCGACGACGGATCATGTGCTACGGTGCCCGAGTTGCAGTTTTGATTTCCGTAGACGTCTTCCGGCGCCTGATGGGGCATCTGAAACCCATCCAGGCGCTTTTCGTGTCGTTTCGACGCGGGTGATCAACGCGGCGGCGTAAGGGTCCGCGCAGTGCGGTCTCTAACAGCCTGCGAAGGAGCAGACATGACTACAGGTACCGTGAAGTGGTTCAACGCCGACAAGGGCTTCGGCTTCATCAGCCCGGACGACGGCGGCGCCGACGTCTTCGCCCACTTCTCCGCGATCTCGGCGAGCGGCTTCCGCAGCCTCGACGAGAATCAGAAGGTGGAGTTCGACATCACCCAAGGCCAGAAGGGCCTGCAGGCGGAGAACATCCGCCCGCTTTGATCCACACTCTGCGAACGGCGGCCCGACTGGTTCAGCGGGCCGCCGTTCGGCGTTTCATGCGTTCACCACGGCATCGCGAAGATCGTCTGATCGGCAGAAGTCCGGCCATCTCGGTGTGGAGCCCGCTCAGCATTGCCCCCGTGTTCTCTTCTCTGGATCGATTCGGACCTCGGGCGCTAGTCTGCCCAGGCCGACTGTCAGCTCGCCCAAGGCGCGCCTCTGGCTCATGAACCAGACAGACACGGACATCGACCCTTATCGCTAACGAGCCGAATTCCGCATCGCCGCCGCCCTGACGGTTGAGGCACGTACGGTCGCGGTCCAGGTGGAGCACGCCGTGGTCGGACTCGACGCCTCGCCTCCTGATGACTGTCAGACAGCCGGGACCCGGGGTGCACGGCGTTACATCCTGAAGGGTTGATGATTATGACGACGACCTACTCGGGTCCTGCGAGGCTGATCCTGGTCGACGGCGCATGCATATCCGGCATGGCTTCCCTCAGTACCAACCAGCGCGGAGGACTCAACGGCTGGGGGGGCACATTCCGTCCGGACGAGATCACGGCAGACCTTCGCAACGCAGTCGAAGGGCTGCAATTGGAACTGCCCTACGATCGGATGGGGACAGTCGTCGTCACCGGCATACGCAAGCTACTCGCCACGCAGGTGTTGATGTCGTTGGCAGGCCGCGGACCCGCACCATTCTGATCGTGCGCCGCACGGCCGCCGCTACATCGCCGCCGCGACGCGGTCACTCTGCTCTGACGCAGCGATGAGGGCAGGATCGTGTCGATCGATAGACTCTGCCGGGAACCGTTAACTCTCATGCCACCTATCGCGCGTTACCAACTGTCACGACAGCCGGATGGAGCGGGTGCCGGTCCTGCCGACCTGTTCTGGCTTGGTCAGGTCCAGGCGTGATCGAGGGCCAGTGCCAGCCGCCTGGTCCACTGCTCGGCGGTGCCCGTAATTCCGGAGTACTCGTCGGTGAAGTTGGACCAGTCGACCTCCCAGGACAGCACGGTCTCGGCCGTGAAGGTATCGGCTTCGGCGCCGAGTTCCGGTCGCATGAGTTGGCGGACGAGGGCTTGGTCAACGGCGGTGTGTTCGGCGAGCAGGACCGCGTCGTAGAGGTCCTTGCCTTGCGGGTACATGTCGGTGGCCAGCCGCAGCGGCTTCCACGCCAGCGCCAGCGAGGCGGGCGCGGCCAGTAACGACTCGTCGACGTCGGGCAGGATCAGCACCTCTGGCGGGAGAGGAAGTCGTTCGCCGAAGACGATGTCGATCTGTACGTGGCCGTCCGATGCCTCCGGGGTGCTGAACGGGATGAGCAGGCGGCGTCCGTCAGCGCGTTCGTACGTCCAGATGGCGGACTCGGTGATCCGGTCTGGTTGCAGGCCGGCGCCCGTTGCGGTTCGGATGGCGGTCTTGATGTCATCGAGCAGCGTGCGGGCGTCGGTGCTGTCGCTGGTGATGGTGTGCGGGGTGACGACGAAGTCGAGGTCGCCCGGCTCGCGGCGGCGTCGCCGACCCAGGCCGCAATGGTGACGCTGCCGCGCAAGACCAGATACTGGCCCCAGGTGGTTGCGGCGATGGCCGCCAAGACGTGATTCATGGCGGCGCGTCGGGCGTTGGTCCACAGCTGGCCGGTGGCCGCTACGAGGAAGTCGGGCTCGCCGGCGCGGTAGGCGTTCGGGTACTGCAAGACGCCCGGCACAACCGGTAGCAGGGCCGGTCGGAACGAGCGGTCTCAGGCACCAACGCTGGCTTGGTCATCGGAACCCGCACGTCGAGCAGGCGGCTGGTCGAACTCTGAGTTCCCCCCGCTTTGATCGTAGCCGAAGGCATGCTTGCGATCGATCTCATCGGTCACGTCGAGCTTTGCCGCGTCGAGGTGCACACCTTGTCGCTGCGCCTCGGACCGCAGGTCACGGACCTGGGACCAGATCTCGGCGCTGGCGATGACGTGATGCCCCGCCTGTGCCAAACCGAGCGCAGCGCCCCGGCCGAGTCCGCTACCAGCTCCGGTGATCAGAATATTCGCCATGGTCTCTGCTCAGTGCTGCAGGGCGCGGGTGATCACGGTGAGGTCCTCGTCGCCGAGCCCGTGTTCCACCGCCCGTTGCCACTCCGCGGCCAGGCTGTTGGCCACGGGGAACCGGTCGACGTCGACTTCACGCAGGGCCAGGTTGACGTCCTTGGTGGCGAGGGAGAGCGGGTACTGAGCCGAGTAGTCGTCCCGGCCGATCCGCTGTAGTTTCTCGGCGGCCCAGGGCGAGACCAGTGGACTGCCCTGCAACGCGCCCATCACCGCCGAGCGGTCCAGCCCGAGGGCGTCACCGAACGCGACCGACTCGGCGAGCCCTTCGGCGATGAAGGCCAGCATGAGGTTGTTGACCAGCTTGATCCGGGAGCCGGCCCCGGCCGGTCCGACCCAGACGGTTTGCTTCCCGATCGCGTCGAACACCGGGGCGATCCGGTCCCGGGCCTGTTCCGGACCGGAGGCGAGGATGACCAGTTGCCCCTTCTCCGCCGGGCCCCGGCTGCCCGCCACCGGCGCGTCCACCAGCACGACATCGGGGCGTCGCTCACTCACCAGCCCGGCGATGCGTTCGGTGGCGGTGATCCCGATGGTGCTCATCTGGGCCCAGATCGCGCCGTCCGCCATGACGGCCAGCATTCCCTGATCGTCGGCGATGGAGAGGACTGCGTCCGCGTCGGTCACCATGGTGATCACCACGTCCGCCCGACGTACCGCGTCCGCCGGAGTATCCGCAACCTCCGCACCCTGCTCGCCGAGCTGACGGGCCGGGTCCGGGCGGCGGTTCCAGACCACCGTGGGCAGGCCGGCCCGAAGGATGTTCGCCGCCATCGGCCGTCCCATGCCGCCGAGCCCGAGTACGGCCACCCGCTGCGTCTGCGCCATCTGACCCCCCGTACTCCCTCTATCACGCAGCGTAGGCCAGCGAAGGCGGGTGCTTGACCGGAACGGGGGGTACGAGCTGCCGGGGCGGACCTCGGGTCGCTGCCGGATTGCGACCATCCCCGGGTTCTCAGCCGCCTACGCTTCGTGTTGGAACCTCCTGCCTGCTCCGGCTGCCCGGCGCGGCTGGCGGCGACAGGCGAGGCCCACAGTGGGAAAGACGCGGAGGAGACAGCGTGTCGCAGCAGAAGGTCCAGTCGGACAGCCAGCCGCTGTTGCACCAGCACGGCCGCGAGATCCAGGCGTTCGGAACCGTGCGGCAGCTACCGATCGGCCTTTCTCATGACGCGCGGATGTACTCGTGTGAGCGGTTGAACAGGGTCCTCGCCGATACCCGGATTCTGCACTCGCTCTACAAGAAGCACCACTGGCTCATGCGCGGTCCGACTTTCTACCAGCTTCATCTGCTGCTCGACAAGCACGCGGACGAACAGCTGGAACTGGTCGACATGGTTGCTGAGCGTATTCAGACGCTCGGCGGGATCGCGGTGGGGGATCCGCGTCACGTCGCTGAACTGACCAGGGTGCCGCGCCCACCCGACGGTGCCGAGGAAGTGCCGGCGATGCTATCGCGCCTGCTGGAGGCGCACGAGCTGATCCTCAACGACGCGCACGACGCCGCGGCGCGGGTGGCAGAGGGCGACGACGGAAGCAACGACATGCTGGTGTCCAACGTGATCCGCACCAACGAACTCCAGACGTGGTTCATCGCCGAGCACCTCGTCGACACCCCCATCGTCCGGGTCTAGCAAACGATCCCCGCTGCGAACGTTGATGCAGCGGGCCGGCGGCCACCCCCGGGGCACCGCCGGCCACCGCCCCGACCCCTGGTGACTCTCGACACCGCCGCGGCGACAGGCAGCGTCGGACCGCGCCGCCCGAAACGGGAACCGCCGTGGTTAGTGCTCGCTGCGCCACGGCGGTGTGTGCCGCCGAGGGCCGCGAACGGGCGGGTGTCGGCCGACGGAAACCACCGCTTCGACGTCCTGGAACGTCAACGTCGATGGGAGATGACAATGAGGGTGCGGGAGGTGCGCCACCAGACCGGGCGGGTCCTGGTGGTGATCTGCGACAAGGGAGAGGAAGCGGTCGCCGCCATTCTGGCGGCCCTGCGCGAGCAGCGGCTGCTCGCCGCCCGGGTGTCCGCCGTGGGCGCCTTCGCCGACGCCGAGGTCGGCTGGTTCGACCGGAACGCCGGCGACTACCGCCGGATCCCCGTCACCGAGCAGGTCGAGGTGCTGTCCCTGCTCGGCGACGTCGCCGAGCAGAACGGCGAACCAGCCCTGCACGTGCACACGGTGCTGGGACGGTCCGACGGAAGCACGGTCGGCGGGCATCTGCTGCGCGGCCAGGTCTGGCCGACGCTGGAGGTCATCATCTCAGAAGTGGCGCCGGAGCTGGCGAAACGGGTGGATCCGCAGACCGGCCTGGCGCTGATCTCCGGGGCCGACTGAGCGGAAGGGCGGCCCAGTCGGGGCCCGCGGGCCCCGACTGACGCGGCGGCGCTGGAGCTGGTCTAGCTAGTGCCGCGTCAGGCAACGTTCGCCCTGTCGGCATCCCACCCGGGTCAGGGTGGAGTCCTTCGTGATACGTTCCTGCCGCCGTGCACCGCTGCGAACGGAGGAGGTGAGACCGATTAACGCTTTGACAGGTCGGGCCTCCCTCCCTCGCATGGCCTAGGGAGCGCCCGCAGAGGCATCCCGAAAGGCATGAACCGCTATGCGCTTCATCTCTGAGACGTCGTTCGACGGCGTCCGCGAACAGCTCTTCACCCTCGGCGAGATTCCTGGCGTGTTGTGGACGCCGGAAGGTGCCGTCACCACTCGTCCGCTCGTCTTGATGGGACACGGTGGCGGTCAGCACAAGAAGGCCCCTGACGTCCTGGCTCGTGCACGCCGCTTCGTGACCAAATGCGGTTTCGCGGTCGTGGCGGTCGACGTTCCCGCCCATGGCGACCGGCCGAGGGTTGAGGAGTACGACCGGATCGCGACTGAGAACCAGGCTCGTGTGGAAGCCGGTGAAGAGTTGGCCCCGCTGATCGCCGGCTTCCAGGCGCTCGTGGCCCGCCAGACCGTGCCGGAATGGCGGGCGGTCCTGGACGCGGTTCAGCAACTCGAGCACGTTGGCGCCGGCCCGGTGGGCTACTGGGGGGTCTCGCTGGGATGCGGACTCGGTGTTCCGTTCGTCGCTGCCGAACCGCGGGTCCGCGCGGCGGTACTGGGCTTGGGCGGGGTGCTGGCGTCGGCCGAGGCCGCCGCGCGGATCACCGTCCCAGTAGAGTTCTTGGTGCAGTGGGACGATGAGCGGGTGCCGCGGGTTCAGAGCCTGGCGCTGTTCGACGCCTTGGCCTCGGCCGAAAAAACGTTGCACGCCAACCCCGGCAAGCACGG
This sequence comes from Micromonospora sp. NPDC005206, assembly GCF_040608175.1. NCBI lineage: Bacteria > Bacillati > Actinomycetota > Actinomycetes > Micromonosporales > Micromonosporaceae > Micromonospora > Micromonospora sp. NPDC005206. The sequence continues at coordinate 13,346 of NZ_JBEXHU010000027.1, read as the reverse complement.
CGAGATGCCGGCATTCGAGCTGGAGAGCACGCTGAGGTTCTTCGCCCGGCACCTCGGCTGATCTCTCAGCCCGCGACGCTCCGATCGGGAACCGGATCCCGATCGGAGCGTTCACTGAAACTGGTCGGCATGGCCGAAAGAGTTCAGGTTCGACAGATCGACGATGACGAGGGGCAGCGTCTGCTGCGGATCATCCGCAGAGGCACCGGGTCAGTGGTGACATGGCGGCGGGCCCAGATGGTCCTGCTGTCCGTGCAGGGCATGCCGGTGGCGAAGATCGCGGAGGTGTCGTTCACCAGCGCGGACCGGGTGAGGGATGTGATCCACAACTTCAACACGGACGGCTTCGACTCGCTGTACCCGAAGTACAAGGGCGGCCGGCCGAAGACCTTCACGCTGCCCGAGCGGCGCGAAATCAAGAAGATCGCGAAGTCGAAGCCGACCGAGCACGACCTGCCGTTCTCCACCTGGAGCCTGACCAAGCTGGCGGACTTCCTGGTTGCCGAGGGGGTGGTCGACGACATCAGCCACGAGGGCCTGCGCATCCTGCTCCGCGAGGAAGGCGTCTCCTTTCAACGACTGAAGACCTGGAAGACCTCCCGCGATCCGGACTACGCGGCCAAGAAGGCCCGGGTCGAGCACCTCTACGCGATCGCCGACGGCGAGGTCATACCCGAGAACGGCGAGCCCGAAGTGGTCTTCTGCATGGACGAGTTCGGGCCGCTCAACCTGATGCCGCACCCCGGCCGTCAGTGGGCCGAACGCGGGGGCAAGCACAAGGACCCCGACCGGGAACCGCGCCACAGGCGGCGGGCCACCTACAACCGCTACGGCGGCGTGCGCCACCTGTTCGCAGCCCTGGACCTGACCCGGGACGAGCTCTACGGCCACATCAAGCCGAGCAAGAAGCGCACCCAGTTCCTGGAGTTCTGCCGCTACCTGCGCACCCTCTACCCGGCCCAGGTCCGCATCGCGATCGTCTGTGACAACTTCTCCCCGCACCTGACCACGAGGAAGTGCCAGCGCGTCGGCGGCTGGGCCACCGCGAACAACGTCGAAATCGCCTACACGCCGACAAACAGCTCCTGGCTCAACCGCATCGAGGCCCAGTTCACCGCCCTGCGCTACTTCACCCTCGACGGCACCGACCACACCACCCACAAGGAACAGGGCAGCATGATCCGCCGCTACATCGTCTGGCGAAACCGCCACACCGACGACCAACGCCTACAGGAGGTCGTCGACAGGGCGAACGTTGCCTGACGCGGCACTAGTCCGCTACAGCCAGCCTCGGCGCCCGCCTGGAGACGGCTGGTCACCTCGATCCGATCGGTCAGCTCGGCCACGATGCGGCGCACGGTGCGCGCGAAACGGCCGAGCTTGCGGCCGACCGACTCGTCGGTGTGGGGTTGACCCGATTCGACGGACAGGGTCGATGAGGTTTCAAGCTACCTTGCTGGTCGCCCGTTCATGGGCGGTGGCTTCGTAGGCGGCGGGACTGAGGTAGCCGAGGGTGGAGTGGCGACGTCGGGTGTTGTACCAGCCCTCGATCCAGGTGAATATCGCCTTGTGGGCGGCGGCGCGGGTGGGCCAGGCCCGCCGGTCGAGCAGTTCGGCCTTGATGGTGGAGAAGAACGACTCGGCTACGGCGTTGTCCCAGCATTGCCCCCTACGTCCGACCGACAACTGGATCCGGTGCTGGTTGGCCAGTCGGGCGTACTGGGCGCTGGTGTACTGGGCGGATTCAACCGGTCGTCGCAACACTGGGTTGTTGGAGCGATCGTAGGTGTTCGTTGAGGGCTTCGGCTGGGGTCTTCCAGCCGAGGGTTTTCCGGGGTCTGCTGTTGAGCGCGTGGGCGACAGCGTTGATCTCTTCGGCGCTCCATCTGGACAGGTCGGTGCCTTTCGGGAAGTACTGCCGCAGCAGCCCGTTGGTGCCGCGTTGCCAAGGGCTGTGGGGGTCGGCGAAGAACACCGGGACTCCGGTCTCGACCGTAAATCGTGCATGCGCAGACAGCTCCTTGCCGCGGTCCCATGTCAGCGATCTGCGGAGCTGCTCGGGCAGTGTCGTGATCGTCTCGGCGAGGGCTTTGCTCATCGTGATCGCTCCATACCCGGCGAGAGCTGGGCCGTTCTTCGTCCGCGGGATCACACCCCAGCCGTCCTCGCGGGGTAGGTGGATCAGCATCGTGAACCTGGTCGTCCGCTCGACCAGCGTCCCGATAGCGGAACGCTGCAACCCGATGATCAGATCTCCTTCCCAGTGCCCGGGAACGGCGCGGTCCGCGACTTCGGCGGGACGTTCGCTGATCAGCGTGTCGCTGGTGACGTGCGCCCATGCGCGTTGTTTCGCGCGCGCCCGGGGGACGCGAAGCGCCCGACCGATCCGCAAGCAGGTGACGAGTTCGCGCTTGAGGGCGCCGCGGCTCTGGACGTAGAGCGCCTGGTAGATCGCCTCGTGGCTGATGCGCATCGACTCATCCTCCGGAAACTCGGCCCTGAGTCTTCGGGAGATCTGCTCCGGACTCCATCCGGTAATCCATGCCCGAGCAACTTTGCGGTCTTCGGGCGGCGGGCTCGACGCTCGGCGTGCCACTGCGCGGTCGTGGCCTTGTAGTCCAACCGGTACGTCCTGGTCGAGGCGTTGCGCCGCAACTCCCGCGAGATAGTCGACGGGTCTCGGCCGAGCCGGCGTGCGATCTCGCGCACGCCCATACCTTGCGCCTTCGACAAAGCGATGTCTTCGCGTTCGCCGAACGACAGATACCGGCCCGACACCGTCGCAGGCAGCGCAGGATTCACGCCGCCAGCGTGCCGGAACCACCGGAACCCAACCGGTGACGACACGCCCGCCGCCGTGGCCGCGTCCTCGGTCATCACACCACGACTGATCGCAGCCCAAAACCTGACCCGGTCCTGACGCCACGCCACCGTCGGTCGTCCCGGCGAGGGAATCTGACCCCGATACTCCCGAACCCGCTTCTGCCTCGGCCCATAAGCCATCGCTTCACCCTTCCGACGAGGTGTTGCGACGACCCGTTGAATCCGCCCTGACAGCCGCGGTCGCTATGAAAGATCACCGGCTGCTCGGGGCGACGGCTGGTCACGGCGTGGGATAGAGCCTGAGCGGGTAGGTCGGTGCGCAGATGATCGGCGGTGGCCTAGCCGACGACCCGACGGGAGGCCAGGTCGAACGGTGGCCAGATACAGCCAGCCCTCCCACGTGTTGATGTAGGTGATATCTCCGCACCAGCGGGTGTTCACCGCCGCGGCTGCGGTAGTGAAGTCCCTGGCGATCAGGTCAGGACGCGCGGGCGCCGCCGGGTCGGGCACGGTCGTCGTCCGCCACCGCTTCGGTGCCCGACCGCACCGGCCGGCCGCTTGCATGAGCCGGGCGATCCGCTTGCGGGAGTGCCGGCGGCCCTGGGCGCGCAGTTCGGCGTGCACGCGCGGGGAGCCGTAGGTTCCAGCGGAGGCGTCGTGCACCTCGATGATCTGCTCGGTGAGTTCGACGTCCTGACGGACCCGCGTCGACGGGCCGGCGGCATGGTGCTGGTAGTAGGCGGACCGGGAGACCTCAAACAGCTCACAGGCACGCTTCACGTTGCCCTGCTGCGCTCTCTCCGCCTCGATGAACGGATACACGTTCACCGGGTCTCCTTCGCGAAGAAAGCCGTGGCCCGCTTGAGAATGTCGACGTCCTCACGCAGCCGGCGGTTCTCCCGCCGCAACTGCGCCAGCTCATCCCGCTCGGCGGTGGTCAGCCCGTCCGACCGCGTCCCAACGTCGAGGCCAGCCTGCTTGACCCAGTCCCGCACCGCGGTCTCGGTCAGGTCAAAGTCCTTCGCGACCTGACCGACCGTCCGGTCTCCACGCCGGCATACCGCGACGATCTCCGCCTTGAACTCCGGCGTGAACGCCCTGCGAGGCCGGCGCGGCTTCTTTCCCATGCCTTCCATGATGAACATCCTCCCGGGGGCTCACAGCCCCCAAAGATCTCAGATGTCCGTCAAACCGGGTCAGGCCCATCCTTCAAAACGGTCGAGCAGAGCAGGAAGACAGAGAATGCGATGGCCGTATGCGAAAGTGTCAACCCTGTTGACCTGCTGCGCGAGCAGATCGATGACGTGTTGCAGGCGATGTGCGCATTCTGCGCAGGCGTTGATGTCCGTCGAGGCGGAGGCGATCCGCGGCGCCGCCTATGGGCAGCGCACTGAAGAGCGGGTCAACTCCCGCAACGGTTACCGGCATCGGGAGTGGGACACCCGCATCGGCACGATCGACCTGGCGGCCCCGAAGCTGCGGCACCGCTCCTACTTCTGCGGGTTGCCCGGCAGGTTGAACACCCACGTCCTCGTCCGGATACGGTCCAGCGCCGAGGTTAAGGTCGCGGTTCCTGGTGAACTCGGGAGGGCCTGGGCCGAAGTGCCGTAGAGATGACTTCGCGGGCGGAATGAGCGCCTCAGCGTGCCCACCTGTCCCGCATTCACCCATCACCGCTCGTGAAGACCGCCCGCGTGCTCTGGCCTTATACGGTCCCGAGAGTCACTGACGGGGCTATGCACATAAGGCGACAGACCGGCCGGCACTCGGTGGCCGCGGCGCTGCTCCGGGTTTGGGCGGCGCAGGAGACGATCGAAACCCGGGCGACGTGCCCACGACAGCAGCCGACGGCGGGCTCGTCCGCTGTTCCCGCACTCCTCGGTCGGTTTACCGGTCTGGCTGTCCGTCGGCGTGTTACGACTGGCCCGCGGCGTCGAGGAGGGTCTTGGTCATGTGGAGACGTACGGTTGCCAGACCGGAGCCGGCGCAGGCTCGCCCTGCTCGGGTGACGTTCCTCGAGCTGTTCTTCGATCTGGTGTTCGTCTTCGCGTTGACGCGGATCGTCGCTCGGGCGTTCGAGGACGTGGTGGTCGAGCCCGGTGGCAGCGCCTGGTCTCGGGCGCTGCCCGGCGCCGGGAAGACCCTCATCCTGCTGCTGGCCCTGTACGCGCTGTGGCAGGGCATCGCGTGGACGACCAGCCGCTACGACCCGGAATCCATCACGATCCAGGCGGTGGTCACCGTAGCGCTCGGCTCCAGCTTGGTGATGGGTGTGGCCGTCCCGCGGGCGTTCACCGGATACGCGGAAGCCTTCGCGTTCGCCTACGTCGCCGGTCAGCTCACCCGGCCGCTGGTGCTCCAGTTCGCCCTGTGCGACCGGCAGCGCCGGCAGCTGAAGTGGCGGATGCTCGCCACCTACAGCGTCACTGGCGTGCTGTGGATCACCGGGGCGATCCTCGACGGCCGGGCGCTAATACCGCTGTGGGCGCTCGCGCTCGGCATCGAGTACGCGGCCGGACGGTGGGGCTGGCCCGTGCCTGGGCTGGGCCGTGCCACCACCGCCGAGTGGGACATCGCCGCGGAACACCTCGCCGAGCGTTACCAGCAGTTCTTTCTCATCGCCCTGGGTGAGACGATCCTGGTGATCGGCCTGACCTACAGCACCGGACCCTTCGACCGCGACCACACCCTCGCCTTCGCCGTCGCCGCGATCACCTCAGTGCTGCTCTGGCGCATCTACTACCACCGCGCCGGGCGGATCCTCCCCGACGCCATCGCCCACTCGGACAATCCGTCGACTATCGGCCGGTCCGCCGCCGACACCCACCTGGTCATGATCATCGGGGTGGTGACCACGGCCCTCGGATACGAGATCACCATCGAACACCCCTTCGATCCCGCCCCGGCGACCTGGATCGCGCCTATCCTGCTCGGCCCGGCCCTGTTCATCGCCGGCCGCGCCCGCTTCGAGTACGAGGTCTTCGGCCGGGTCTCTCCCGCCCGTCTGATCACCCTCGCGGCGCTGACGCTGTCCTACCCGGCACTGATGTCCGCGCCGCCTTTCGCCGCCACGGCCGTCGCCGCCGCGGTGCTCCTCGCCGTGGCCGTGACCGATGCGCGCCGTGCCCACGGCCGACCACCGGAGCCCGCCCAACCACCCTTTTGACGAACTCCAGCGCGCCACCTGCCGCAGGCGCGCTGCACCACGAAACGCCCTCCGTCTGCTAAGCGACCGTTCCCCGAACAGCCGTCGGGCTGCCCTGACGTGGATCAACCCCTTAGAGGGCGTCTGATTCACGTATTTTGCGAGTGATGCTGCCTTCAGTCGTCTCGCCAGGTTGGGGTGGTTTCGTTAGTGACGCGTTTGGTGAGGTTGTCGATCATGGCGATGCGGATCATGCTGGCGGAGTTGTCGGGTAGGGCTTCGTAGTCACGGGCCAGGCGCCGGTGCGGCATGATCCAGCCGAGGGTGCGTTCGATGACCCATCGGCGTTTGACCACCGAGAACCCTTTGATGTGCGGGTCTTTGGCGACGACCTCGACATCGATGCCGAGGGTGGCGCCGTGTTCGATCACCCTGTTCTTGAAGCCGGCGTCGACCCAGGTCTTGGTCAGGGCGGGGTGGGTGGCTTTGGCCTGGTCGAGGAGGTTGATGCCGATGGTGTTGTCGCTGGCGCTGGCGGCGGTGACGATGACCGCGAGCAGCAGGCCGAGAGTGTCGGTGACGATGCCGCGTTTGCGTCCGACGATCTTCTTGCCGGCGTCGATGCCCTGGCTGGCCAGTGGTGCGTTGGTGGAGGTCTTCACGCTCTGCGTGTCGATCACGGCGGCCGACGGCTGGGTGGCGCGTCCGGCCTTGGCGCGTGCCAGCCCGGTGAGGTCGTGGTTGAGCTGGGCGAAGAGGCCGTCGCTGGTCCAGGCGGTGAAGTAGCCGTAGACGGTCTGCCAGGGCGGGAAGTCGTGGGGCAGGTAGCGCCAGGCGATGCCGGTGCGGTTGACGTAGAGGATGGCGTTGAAGATCTCCCGCAGGTCGTGGGTGGCGGTACGTCCGCCGATCCCGGCGTCGGTGCGGGCCTGGCGCCAGGCGGTCAGCCGTGGTGCGATCAGCGCCCAGCGGGCGTCGGACAGGTCGCAGGGGTAGGCGGGTCGCTCGGCCATACGGCATGTCTACTGTGGACTAGGCGGTGGATCGCCGTTGGGTCCGGCGATTCCCGAACTTTCAGAACCAGACACGATCTGCGGATCAAAGCAGGGCATCCCGCATCGGCATCAATCAGGTGAACCTGGCCTCAGTAGTGACCATTCGACCGTGCAGCCGCCTCGCCGACCAGGCCCACGAAAGCAGCAATACATATTACGAGTGATCAAAACGCCCAGTCAGAGCGTGTTTGAGAAGGTCTGTTGTGGACGGCGTGGCGGCATGACTTCCGTCGGCGGGACGGGCAGGGTGGCGCGGTGTCTGCGCGTCGTGGCTACCCCTCCGATCTGACCGATGCCCAGTGGGCGCTGATCGAGGCGCTGTTGCCGGAGCCGAACACGGACGGCCGGCGGGAGAAGCACCCGCGGCGGGAAATCGTCAACGCGATCTTGTACGTCGTGCGGTCCGGGTGTCCGTGGCGGTACCTGCCCGCTGACCTGCCGCCGTGGCAGACGGTGTACTGGTACTTCACCCGGTGGGAAGAAGCCGGTGTGACGGAGAAACTCCTGGCGACGCTGCGGGTCAAGGCGCGGGTGCAGCAGGGCCGCCAGCCGGAACCGTCGGCGGGGATAATCGACTCCCAGAGCGTAAAGGGTGCCGACACCGTCGGCCGGGGCAGCCGCGGCTACGACGCCGGCAGGAAGGTCAACGGTCGGAAGCGGTTCATCATTACCGACACCCTGGGCCTGCGGGTCTGCTGCACCGATAGGTGACATCTGAGATGGCTTGCCCTGGTGGCGGGCTGGAAGGATGTTGTTGTGCCCAAGCCTTACCCTCGTGAGTTCCGTGATGATGTTGTGCGGGTGGCCCGTGACCGTGATCCGGGCGTGACGGTCGAGCAGATCGCGAAGGACTTCGGGGTCCACCCGATGACGTTGTTCAAGTGGCTGCGCCAGGCCGATAGCGACGCCGGCGCCGAGCCCGGGGTGGCCGGCAGTGAGTCGGTCGAGTTGCGGGAGGCTCGCAAGCGGATCAAGTTGCTGGAGCAGGAGAACGAGGTTCTGCGGCGGGCCGCTGCGTACCTGTCGCAGGCGAACCTGCCGGGAAAAGGCTCTACCCGCTCGTGAGCGAGCTGGCCGCTGACGGGATCCCCGTGGCGGTGACGTGCCGGGTATTGAAGATCGCTCGTCAGCCTTACTACCGGTGGCTTGCCCGCCGTGTCACCGCCGCCGAACTGGAGCAGGCGTATCGGACGGACGCGTTGTTCGACGCCCATCGTGATGACCCGGAGTTCGGGTATCGGTTCCTGGCCGATGAGGCCCGCGCTGCCGGCCAGCCGATGGTCGAGCGCACCGCCTGGAAAATCTGCTCGGGCATGGGCTGGTGGAGCGCGTTCAGCAAGAAGAAGCGTCGGGGCAAGGGCGGCAAGGTCGGTCCGCCGGTGCACGACGATCTGGTGCGCCGCGACTTCACCGCGGACGGCCCGAATCGGTTGTGGCTGGCCGACATCACTGAACACCGCACCGGTGAGGGCAAGCTGTATCTGTGTGCGATCAAGGACGTGTGGTCCAACCGGATCGTCGGCTACTCCATCGACTCACGCATGAAGTCGAGGCTGGCCGTCAATGCCCTGCACAACGCCGTAGCCCGTCGTGGTGACGTGGCTGGCCGCGTGCTGCACACCGACCGCGGTTCGCAGGGTGGATTCAACTGGTCGTCGCAACACCTTGATCACGGAGGTTTGCGATGGGGCGCGGCAAGAGGCAGATACCTGAGGTGCCGGCTGGTGCGCGGCGCCAGTGGGCGTCGGATCGGGCATTGCGACCGTCGATGCGTTCACCGGGACGGCCGGAGCCGTCTCGTGCGGTGCAGCGGGACTTTTGGCGGCGGATCGCGTCGGGAGTAACGACGGTAGAGGCCGCGGAGGCTGTGGGTGTGTCATGGCCGGTCGGGTCCCGGTGGTTTCGTCACGCTGGCGGCATGCCGCCGATCAGTCTGGACGAGCCCACGGGCCGTTACCTGTCATTCGCCGAGCGCGAGGAGATCGCGCTGTTGCGCGCTCAGGGGGTCGGAGTGCGCGAGATCGCCCGCAGGATCGGACGCGACCCGGGAACGATCTCACGCGAGCTGCGCCGTAATGCGGCGACCAGGGGCGGTAAGCCGGTCTACCGGGCTCTGGTGGGGCAGTGGAAGGCGCAGCAGGCCGCGAAGCGCCCGAAGACCGCGAAGCTCGTGAGCAATGGCAGGTTACGCGAGTACGTGCAGGACCGCCTCGCCGGCGGCGTCCGCCGACCCGACGGCACGATCCTCACCGGGCCTGAGCCGCCCGCGTGGAAAGGGCTGAACAAGCCGCATCGGCAGGACCGCCGCTGGGCGACGGCGTGGAGCCCGGAGCAGATCTCGCACCGGCTCCGTGTCGACTTCCCCGATGATGAGTCCATGCGCGTCAGCCACGAGGCGATCTACCAGTCACTGTTCATTCAGGGACGTGGAGCGCTCAAGCGTGAGCTGGTTGCGTGTCTGCGCACCGGCCGGGCGCTGCGGATTCCCAGAGCGCGGTCCCAGAACAAGCCGCAAGGGCATGTCACTGCCGATGTCGTCCTCTGCGAGCGCCCCGCCGAAGCCGCGGACCGCGCGGTCCCCGGACACTGGGAAGGGGATCTGATCATCGGGACAGGCCGCTGCGCGATCGGCACGCTCGTCGAGCGCACCAGCCGCTCCACGCTCCTCGTGCATCTGCCGCGGCTGGAAGGCTGGGGCGAGAAACCACCGGTGAAGAACGGTCCCTCGCTCGGCGGCTACGGCGCCGTCGCGATGAACACCGCGCTTACGACATCGATGACGAAGTTGCCCGCGCAGCTGCGCAAGACCCTCACCTGGGACCGCGGGAAGGAACTCTCCGGTCATGCGCAGTTCACCCTCGATACCGGCACGACGGTGTTCCTCGCCGATCCGCACTCGCCCTGGCAGCGGCCGACGAACGAGAACACGAACGGCCTACTGCGTCAGTACTTTCCGAAGGGCACCGACCTGTCAAGGTGGTCCAACGAGGACCTCGAGGCCGTCGCCCTCGCGGTCAACAACCGGCCCCGCAAGATCCTTGGCTGGAAGACCCCGGCCGAGGTCTTCGCCGAGCAACTACGCTCACTACAACAGCCCCGTGTTGCAACGACCGATTGAACTCGCCCAGTTTCGCAGCCGGAAATTCGTCCGTGCCCTCAACCAGCACCAGGGGATCGGGTCGATGGGCAGAGTCGGCGCCGCCGGCGACAACGCCGCCATGGAATCGCTCTTCGGCCTGTTGCAGAACAACGTCCTTGACCGCCGAACCTGGACGACAAGGCAGCAGTTGAGGACCGCGATCGTGACCTGGATCGAACGGACCTACCACCGCCGCCGACGCCAACGATCCCTGTCCCGGTTGACCCCTATCGAGTACGAGACCATCATGACCCCACCGGCCAGTCAGGCCGCGTGACTGAAACTGTCACCTATCGGTGCAGCAGACCCTGCTGGTCACCGTGACAGTGCTTGCTGCGAGCTGGCAGGACCGCGACGGCGCCAAGCCTGCACTGCTCAATGCCTACATGGCCGCGCCGATCCGGCACGTCTTCGCCGACCAGGGCTTCACCGGACGACTCGTCGACTGGACCCGCGACACGCTGCGCACCACGCTGGAGATCGTCCGCAAACCCGCCGACCAGCGTGGCTTCGCCGTCCACCCCCGCCGGTGGGTAGTGGAACGCACCCTCGCATGGCTCACCGCCTGCCGCCGGCTGGCCCGCGACTACGAACGCCACCCCGCCGTATCCGAAGCCCTCATCCGCTGGGCCGCCATCGCCGGCATGACACGCCGCATCAGCCGCGGCCACCCCGCACGTCGACAAGCCCGCCGCACCTTCACCTGGGCCTGATGATCCACCTCGACCTTGACCAGCGCGTCCCCAAGACTCACCCGGACGTCGTAGAGCCCGCTGGGCGCCGCATCTCGAACAGGGCGCTGTCCTGGCCTGCCGCGTCAGGCCGGCTTCCTACGCGAACCGCGCCGACTTTCTCAAGTGCTCGTTGGGAACGCCGATTGTTTGGGCCGACGAGAAACACGACCCGCTCGACGAAGCGGAACGCGTGTCCCACCATGAGGGTCTTGAGCTGGCCGTTTGCCTGGCCGCCCCAGTACGACCTGGCGAGGAACGTCCACCCGATCTCGACTTCGCTGCGTCGCTGATCGTAACCGTGGAATCGGGACGACCCGATGATGTCGCCCGCAGCCGACGTGACCGCCAGAGCGCCGCCAGACGCCAGGGACTCCGCGAAGAACCGCGTGAAGACCTCGTACCGGCACCGATCCTTGACCGGATGCTGATCCCAGATGAGAGGATCCCGAGCAACCTGATAGAGCTCATCAAAGTCCGCCGAGCGCATGGGCCTGACGCCAACGAGATCTCCACGGAGCACGGGCTGCTGATCAAACGGCATGATCGAGTGTATCGGCGGATCAGGTTAGAAGCCGCCCGCGGGAAGGCAACCCGCTCGCCGCCAGAGCAGTCGCGCCAACCGTCGGAGCATCACCTCATACGCTTCTCAAACACCCTCTTAGCCAGCCCTAGCCCATTTCCACCATTTCCTCGGTAACCGCGGACCACCAGGCACCCTCTCTAGTGGCCCGCTCATCGAGCGCGACGAGCTCACGCCTAACCGCCTCGGCCCGTTCACGGTAAGCCCGTCCGCTTTCTGTCTCTGCGAGGGCGGCCATCCCTGCCATGTATCGGAGGAAGACAACGAACTTACCGATGTCGCTGTTCATGAAGGTGACTTCCGAAGCGCTGTTCTCGACCGGGACGACCGACCATACCGATCCATCGGCGAGGTCGATCTGAACCTCACACACCCCGTGCCACGCCCAGCCGACCGCCAGGCGTGGGGGCGCCGCCGAGACGTTCACCGCTTCGATCGGATAAGCGTGGAAGAAGACATCCACATCCCGCGGCAGTTCCACGTCGAGCAGCCCGGAAGCACCAGGCGGCACGACCCCGCTAAAGAATCGGCGCAGGTCGGATTCCGAGTAGCGAATCAGGTCCGGCATCCTCTACAAACCTCCCAGGGTGCGGCCCGGAGTCATGCCTGACACCACGTACTTGGTACATGGCTGACACTATTCGATCTTCTTTTTAGGCGAACGTAGATGGCATTCGCACCCGCTCCACAGGAGGGCGGATCGGCGGCATTCGGGATTGCGAGGACGGTTCCGGTGGATTGCTACTTGCCTTTGGCGAAGAGGGCGCGCCTCATACCTTAGAGCAGCCGAGGAGTATCGCCGGGGCGACCCGAGGTGAGAACCCTGGTCAGACCTCGCTTGACCATGAGCAACTGCCGCAGAGTAAGGCAAAGGGTGAAGGTCACCTGCGTAGGCAGCCCGAGCTGCCCTGCGGTCTGCTGCGTAAGTACGAGCCGCAGTTCGCTCGTATCGCTGGGTGGCATCTTGGGCAAGGTCGGTTGCTTCGAAGCGCTAATCTCGCACTCAACGATGCCGCCATACCAGTAGCTATGGCTGTCCGATCCTGCCCCCAGGCAGTACGTGTCCATTCCATGCTCTGTCGACTGCTCGTTGGGATCGCCGGATTCCATGAAGCCCAACGACCACGATTCGACGTCGCGGTGCTCGATAAGGTAGAGAGCATAGACGTCGCCCTGAACTTCGACCGCGCCGCGGAGCACCGTTGGCACTCCATAGTCACTCAGTTGCCCCATCCACATCTCGTTTCTGTTGCTGACAAACGAACAGGATACGGAGGCCGAGGCGATCTTGCGGTCGGGTGACGAACTGGGCGACGATCGACGGGTGCAACCCCGGACGAGCATGGACGTTGGCGGACCATTGCCGTAGGTCAGGGCGCTCGCGGGTGCAGGTGAAGCGGCCGCCATGGTTCGTTCGGGACGAAGAGGTCGGCCCGGTGACAGTCGGGGGCAGAGGGGTCCACGGCCAGGTTGTCTGTCGTGGCCGCGATCTATGGTGTCGGCAGTGAGCCGGTCTAATACTCCAGCCGGGGTTGTTGACCTTGGCTGAGCTGTGGCTCGGTGCGGTGTGGGAACGAGGGCAGCCACCGTCGATCATGGACGGTTGTGTGGACTGACCATGACGCAGCGGTGGCTGCCGGATACAGGGTAGACGCCCGACGGTGGCGGGTGTTGTTCGACGACCTGATGCTGACTGTCGGGCAACGTTTCCGCAGGCCGGAACCCCGGCGGCGGATGCGTGACTTCGTCCGCGGCTTGCTGGCGCCTCTGCCACAGAAGAACTGCTGGACCATCGCCGAGCACGCCGGGGACGCCGGCCCGGACGGGATGCAGGACCTGCTGACCCGGGTGAAGTGGGACGACGCCGCGG
>NZ_JBEXHU010000026.1:0-86823 GCF_040608175.1 Micromonospora sp. NPDC005206 | reverse complement strand
CGCGATCTCACCCGCTCTTCCCGCCTCCACAGAGGCCACTCACCCCGTAGATTCCCAGCTCAGGGCACCCACCGATCGACTACGCAATCGCCCTGTCAGAACAATCGACTGAGGCTCGGCTGCCCGCACCCGCCGACCCCTGGCGGATCGCCGGGTCCCAACCCGCCGGGAACGGGCTGCTGAGGCTCGCCCGTTCGCCCGCCCTCAGATCGCACGGACGTTCGTGGTCAAGTTGGCAGGCGCTCGCTGAGCCTGGGGCGGGGTGATGGCGCGTACGAGTGACACCGCTGCCGTCACTCACCCGAAACGACATCTGGGCACCCACCCGTGAGGGTGAATGCCCAGATTATTGCTGGTGCGCCGCCAGGGACTCGAACCCCGAACCCGCGGATTAAGAGTCCGCTGCTCTGCCAGTTGAGCTAGCGGCGCTCGTCGGCAACGGAGAGAACATTAGCACCCCGCCGAGCCGGGCTCCAATCCGGTTGCCCGGGTCCCCCCTTCGGTCGAGCTTACCGAACAGAAAGGGTCAAATCGCCCAGCGGGTCCACGACGGGGGCGTGCGCCGACGTCCTCATACGGCACGATGTCCGCCAGGTACGCGAGAACAGAGGTGGGGATGGCACGGTTCACGCGAGCCGGGGCGGTGGTGGGCGCTCTGACCCTGGTGGCGTCGCTGGCACTGACCGGATGCGGCGACGAGCAGAAGAACCCGGAATTCGTCGGCGGGACCGGGCCGAGCGCGAGCGCCGAGCCTGGCACGGCGGAGCCGACGACGCCGGCCGCGCCGAGCGGGCCCGCGCTAGCGCTGAGCCCGGGCGACGGCACGAAGAACAAGCCGGTGAGTACGGAGATCAGCGCGAAGCTCCCGGACGGCGCGAAGGTGTCCACGATTACCCTGACCGCCGCGGGCGGCGGCACGGTCGCGGGCAAGCTGCGCACCGACGGCTCCGCCTGGGTGCCGTCCGCCCCGCTGAAGTACGGCACCAAGTACACCGCCACGGTGACGGCGACCGGGGCCGACGGGACGAGCAGCCAGGGCACCAGCAGCTTCACCACGATGGCCAAGCCGAAGTCGACCATCGGGTCCGGCCTCTACCTCTTCGACGACAAGAGCTACGGGGTGGCCATGCCGGTGGTCACCGAGTTCCATCCGGGCATCCCGAAGAAGGACCGGGCGGCGGTGCAGAAGCGGATGTTCGTCCGCACCGACCCGCCGCAGCCCGGGGCCTGGCACTGGGTCGACAACGGCACGCAGGCCTACTACCGGGCGCCGGAGTACTGGCAGCCGGGTACCACCATCACCGTACGGATCGCGCTGGCCGGCGTGCCGCTGAGCAACGGCCGCTACGGCGACGTCGATCGCAAGGCCACCGCCAAGATCGGCCGTTCGTTCGTGATGAAGGTCGACAACGCGACCAAGAAGATGTCGGTGTACGAGAACGGCGCGCTGGTCCGCACCGTGCCGGTGAGCCTGGGCAAGAGGAGCACCCCTTCCTCCAGCGGCACGATGGTGGTGATGGAGAAGAAGGAGTCCACGACCTTCGACACCCGCGACGACCCGGACCCGGCCAACCGCTACGTCACCGAGATCGACTTCGCTCAGCGGCTCACCTGGGGTGGCGAGTACATCCACGCCGCACCCTGGTCCGAGCACGTGCAGGGTCGGCAGAACGTCTCGCACGGCTGCGTCAACGTGTCGATGGCGAACGCCCGGTGGCTGTTCAGCAAGACCCGGATCGGTGACCCGATCACGGTGAAGGGGACCGAACGCAGGCTCGCCGCCGGCAACGGCTGGACGGCGTGGAGCCTGAGCTGGTCGGAGTTCGTCAAGGGCAGCGCCCTGCCGGTGCCCAAGGGAGGGTCCGGCCCCGCGCTCTGAGCCGTCCGGTGACCCACGCCGGCCCGTGCGACCGTACGGGCCGGCGCGTACTCTTTGCACTGCCCGCGGCGCGACGGCGCCCGCGGCGACCCCTCAGTCCCGGCACGGAGACGAGCCAGGCTCACGAATCGCCGGATTCTAACAAAATTCCGGCATCATCGTCGGCGTGTTCCGGTTCACCCTCGGCAACCGGGACCAGTCCTGGTGCGTCAGTAGGACGATGGGTCAGGGACCACGACTGTGAGGGAATCATGCGAGCTAGCCACGACCAGCTGATCCGGCCCGGTGGGCGACGCCGCGTATTCGCGGCGGGGCTTCTTGCCGTAGCACTGGCCTTCACCTCCGCCTGCACGGATAGTGACGGCGGCAAGCCGTCCTCGTGGCAGGGCGGCAGCGAGAGTCCGGCGCCGAAGGCGGCGGCGACCATCAGCGAACCGGCGACCGACGCCAAGGACGTGCCAGCGTCCACCGGCATCACCTTCACCACGACGGACGCCGTCGAGACCGCCGTCGAGCTCAAGGACGCGGCCGGCAAGGCGGTCGAGGGCACCCTCGCCGCCGACGGCAAGACGTGGCTGCCGGCAGGGGCACTGGAGTACGGCACGAGCTACACCGCCACGGTCACTGCCACCGGTGACGACGGCCGTCCGGCCACCGCGACCAACACCTTCACGACCATGGCCAAGCCGGGCAAGCAGGTGCGGGTGAGCAGCTTCCTCGGCGACAACCAGGTCGTCGGGGTCGGGATGCCGCTGATCGTGAAGTTCAGCCGGGCCATCGGAGAGGACTACCGCGACGACATGCAGCGCCGGATGACGGTGACCTCGACGCCGGCCCAGGAGGGCATCTGGCACTGGGTCAGCCCCACCGAGATCCGGTACCGGCCGAAGGTGTTCTGGAAGGCCAACAGCAAGGTCTCCTACCGGGTGCAGGCCGGCGGCCTGCCACTGGGTGACGGCTGGTACGGCCGCGCCGACCTCACCGTCGACGTCAAGATCGGCGCGTCGCTGATCATGACGGTGGACAACAAGACCAAGCGGATGACGGTGACCCGGAACGGCTCCGTGGTGAAGACCATCCCGGTCAGCCTGGGCAAGAAGAGCACCCCGTCGTCCAGCGGCACCATGGTGGTCATCGAGAAGCTGCGCAAGACGGTCTTCGACACCATGGAGGAGCTGGGCCCCGAGGAGGGCTACCGCACCAAGATTGATTTCGCGCAGCGGCTCACCTGGGGCGGGGAGTTCATCCACGCCGCACCCTGGTCCGAGGGCCAGCAGGGCAGTGTCAACGTCTCACACGGCTGCGTGAACGTGTCCATGGCCAACGGCGACTGGCTGTTCAAGAACACCCAGATCGGCGACCCGATCACCGTCAAGGGCACCGAGCGGAAGCTTCAGAACGGCAACGGCTGGACCGACTGGAACATGAGCTGGGACGAGTACGTCAAGGGCAGCGCGCTGCCGTACGAGCCGCCCGCCGACCCGGACACCTCGCCGACGCCGGAAGCCGGCACCCCGACGCCCACGCCGACCGCCTGAGCAGCCCCAACGACGAAAGCCCCCTCCGCGACGGAGGGGGCTTTCGTATGTGGGCCGATCCACGCATGACCCTTTGATCTTCGATCCCACAAACGGCTCAGGCCCCCTCGTCGGAGGGGGCCCGAGATCCACTGCTGGGTGACTGATGGGAATTGAACCCACGACAACCGGGACCACAACCCGGTGCTCTGCCAACTGAGCTACAGCCACCATGCCGCCGTCGCCCGGTGAATCGCCCCGGGCGGGGTGCGGACCAATAATAGCCACACCGCCGTCGACCCCGTCCAGCGGGTTCCCGGCTCCCCCGGGCTTCACCGCGGGTCAGAGGTCGGCGGCGATTCCCTTGGCGGTCTCCACGTCCGGGCCGGGCAGCGGCACGAAGATGGTCCGCCGGTAGTACTCCAGCTCCCGGATGCTCTCCCGGATGTCGGCCAGCGCGCGGTGCGCCAGGCCCTTCTGCGGCTGGCCGAAGTACACGCGGGGGTACCAGCGGCGGCACAGCTCCTTGATCGACGACACGTCGATCAAGCGGTAGTGCAGGTGCGCGTCGAGGCGGGGCATGTCCCGGGCGATGAAGCCGCGGTCGGTGGCGATCGAGTTGCCGCAGAGCGGCGCGGTACGCGGATCCTTGACGAAGCTGCTGACGTACTCCAGCACCCGGTCCTCGGCCTCGGCCAGTGTCACCGGCGAGCGGCGCACCTCCTCGGTGAGGCCGGACTTGGCATGCATCGTCCGGACGATCTCCGGCATCGCGTCCAGCGCGGCCTCATCGGCGTGGATCACCACGTCGACGCCATCACCCAGCACGTTGAGGTCAGGATCGGTGACCAGTGCCGCAACCTCGATCAGCTTGTCCCTGCCGAGGTCCAAACCGGTCATCTCACAGTCGATCCAGACGAGGAGATCAGCCACCGGGACAGCCTACGCGCCGCCCACGACCCGCGGCTGCGCGCTCTCGACGGAGCAGCCCGCTAGGGTTTCGGAGTGCCAGCCGAACCCGTCGTACCGCCCGCCGTCACCGACGACGACCCCGGCGGCCGTGCGGTTCGTCGCCTGGTCGCGGTGGTGGCGCTGATCGCCGTGCTGCCGGCGCTCTACCTGCCCGGTCTGGTGCACAACTTCTTCGACCTGAAGATTTACATGTCCGCGATGGACTGGTGGACGGCGGGGAACCCGCTCTACGACTACGTCCAGCCGGATCGGGTGCAGGGTGAGCTGTATTTCACCTACCCGCCGTTCGGCGCGCTGCTGCTCTGGCCGTTCGGGCTGATCCGGCTCGGCGTCACCGTGGCGATCTTCACGGTGCTCACCGTGCTGGCCGTGGTGGTGACCACGCGGTGGCTGGTGCTGCCGGTGATCGCCCGGCACAACCTGCCCCGGACGTTCACCCTGACCGTCGCCGTGCTGCTGGTGCTGGCGGTGGAGAGCACCCGCGAGACGATCACCTTCGGGCAGATCAACATGCTGCTGGTCGTGCTGATCCTGGCCGACCTGCTGTTCGCGGTGCCGCAGGCGCGGCGCTGGGCCGGGGTCGGAATCGGGCTGGCGACGGCGCTCAAGCTCTTCCCGGGCATCTTCATCGTGTACCTGCTGGCCACCCGTCGGTGGCGGGCCGCGGTGGTGGCGAGCGCGACCGCGGCGGCGGCGACCCTGCTGGCGGCGGCGGTCGCGCCCGGCGACTCGTGGCGCTTCTGGACGCAGGAGCTGTGGGACAACGACCGGGTCGGCCGCACCGACTACGTCGGCAACCAGTCGCTGTTCGGCCTACTCAGCAGGTTCACCGCACCAGAGAAGCCGGACCGGCTGCTCTGGCTGCTGGTGGTCGCCGTGGTCGCCGGCTACGGGCTGTGGCGGGCCGCCCGCGCGGCTCGGGCCGGTGATCGTTTGACGGGTCTGACGTTGACCGGATTGGTCGGCGCCCTGGTCAGCCCGATCACCTGGACCCACCACATCTACTGGTTCGTGCCGGCGGTGGTGCTGCTCGCGGACGCGGCGCTGCGCGCGGACCGGCCGGACGAGGTACGCCGACGTCGGTGGTTGGTCGCACTCGCGCTGGGCACCGCCGCTGTGATCATCTACGGGGTGGTGACGTTCCAGGACTGGGGTACGGAACCGGTCCGCACCCATGACCCGGTGGACTTCGTCGTGCAGAACGTCTACGTGCTCCTCAGCCTGCTGCTGCTGGTGACGCTGCCGGTGCGGGCGGGTCGACGAGTGGAAAAGTCGCACCAAATGGACAGATCTCCCCAGTAGCGACCATCGGCGCTAACCTGGTCTCATCTACCTCAAGCGTCGCTCGGGTAGCACCGATCCCCCGGTGAGGGTGGCCCTCCGCGTCGGCAGCGCGGAGGGCCACTCGCCGTTTCGTCCACCGTCACCGGCTGGGCCGTCGGCCCCGGAGCGGCCGGCGGCCAGGCCAGACTCAACGCCACCTCCGGTGGACGGGGCAGTCGGGCCGGCGCCTCCAGGTCGGCGAGGGTGCTCGGCCGGGCCGGTTCGATCGCCGACCTCGGCCGCTCACCGGCCCCGGAACCGACCGGGGTGAGTTGCCGCCCGGCCGGCAGGGACCGTGCCACTGGGGCGTCCCCGACGGACGGGCCGCCCAGTCCACTCAACGAGCTGACCCCGAGCCGGCCGGCGAGCACCGGCACCTGGTCCGGCTCGACCACGAAGACCACCTCGCGCGGGCGTGGCGGGCGCAGCAGGAGCACCGCCGCTCCGACCACGAGCAGCACCCCGACCGCCAGCAGCCCCCAGGTGGCCGGGGTGGTCCAGCCGGCCCGCAACTCGGCGCGCAGATCCAGGGCCAGGTCGCCGGCGCCGTCGGGTCGCATCACCACCAGGCTCATCGGCGCACCGGCCAGGTCGTCCGCACTCCACTCCAGCGAGCCGATCCCCTCGCGTACCCAGAACGGGCGACCGAGCGGGGTGACCGGCCCGGCGGTCGGGGCGTCGGTGGCCGGGCCGGCCGGGTCGAGCCGGACGGGCAGCGGACCCCGCGCGAGCGCCACCCGCCGGACCGTGGCGTGCGGCACCGGTTCCAGCCAGCGGCGTACCTCGGCGGTGGGCGCCAGCCCCACGAAGGCCGGGCCGCCCGGCGTGCGGGCGTCCACCCGCAGCCGGGTCTGCGCGGTACGCGCGAACGGCGCCTCCTGGCGCAGCAGCCGGTCGAGGTCGGTGACGACCACCGCGTGGCCGGGCGTGCGGACCGTCTCGAACCGGGCGGCGAAGGTCCCACCGGGGTCGGCGTGCCGGGTCACGAGCCAGAGCGCGCCACCGGCGAACAGCACCGGAATCCCGATCACCAACAGCAGCACTCCGGCGATCCCCCGCACGAAACGCATTCGCACCGTCCCCCTCCGTAGCCAGATACCCGGCCGACCTTACCGACGTACACCGTCTGATCAGGGGATATCCGCAGCACGGTCGGTCCCGTTCCCGGAAAGCACGCTGGCCCGCCGGATTCCCGGCGGGCCAGCGGGTGTGCGGTGGGGTCAGGACTTGGCGGCCGGCTCCCGACGGGTCCGGGCGAACGCCAGCCCGCCCAGCACCAGACCGGCGATGCCGGCGACCAGACCGGCGATGCCGAGGCCGACCGCGGTGCCCTCGCCCTCGTCGTCGTCATCGTCGGCCGGCGCGCCGGCCGCGTTGGCGGACGTGGCGGGCGCGGCCGACCCCGAGGGCGCGGCGGCGGCCAGGGTGAGCACCGGCGCCGGGTTCTCCGGCTCCTCGCCGCCCGCCGCGGGCTCGTCGATCCAGCGCGACACATTGCCGTCCGAGTAGGTCTGCAGGGTCTTGAAGACCATCGAGTCGACCTGCGGGAGCGGCCCCATCGAGACCGGGAACTCCTGGAACTGGCCCGGCTTCACACCCGCGTCACCCGTGGCCGTCCAGGTGAGCTTGGCGACCGCCTCGGTGATCGGGGTGCCGTGCACCTCGATCGGCGGGTCGACCTTGCGCTTCTCCACGGCCACCGTCCAGCCCGGCACCGGCATCGTCGACACCGAGCCGAGGGGAGCGTTCTCCGGCAGCACGACCTCCACCTTGGTGGTCGACGCGGTGTCGCTCTCGTTGGGCACGCGGAACGCCACCCGGGCGTAACCGCCCTGGGTCGCCTCCTTCGGATTCACCGTGACGTGGGCGGAGGCCGGTCCGGCGAAGCCGAGCACGGCGGTCGCGACGGCGGTGAACGCCAGGGCGGTGGCGGCGGTTGCGGTACGCCGGAGACGGGTCATGGGTTTCGGGAGCCTCTCTAACGGATGGGCACGGTGGCGATCACCGTGGCCTGGTCGATGTCGGACGTGCGAACGGTGATCTTCAATTGCCAGTCGCCGGCCGCCGGCAGGCTGACGTCCCCGTAGGCGTGGTTGTCCGTCAGCGGCAGCAACGGGACCTCGATCGGCTCGATCCCGGCCGAGGGCAGCGCGGCGGTCGCCCGCCACTCCGCCACCGGCTGCGGCTGGTTGTCCTTGGTGTACGCGTACAGGTGCATCGAGTTGTTGCCCCGCTGGGCCGGGTCCAGCTCGACCTGGAGGGAGAAGAGCGGGCTGGACAGGGTGGTGGAGAAGAGACCGGCCTGCGTGCCGGACGGCTCGGCCACGGCGGTCCGGGCGGGCGTGGTCTGCACCAGGGTCGCGGACAGGCCCAGCACCACCACGGTGACGGCCAGCTCCACCAGAACCGCCCGGCGCACCGGCACGGGCCGCTGCGCCGCGGTGCGCCGGCGCACCAACTGCCGGGAGTACGCGGCCACGGCGATCACCAGCGCGAACAGCCCGATCTTGGCCAGCAGCAGCCGCCCGTACGTGGTGTTGACCAGGGCGTCGAAGGTGGCCACCTCGATCAGCGCCTGGACGGTGCCGGCCAACAGCAACGCCGAGACGGCCAGCGCCGCCCAGCGCGACCAGATCGGCAGGATCGCGCCCAACTCCCGCTCGTCGGCCTGGCGCAGCAGGAAGCCCGCGAGCATCAACAGGCCGCCCAGCCAGACGGCCATGCTGCCCAGGTGGACCGCGTCGACCACCACGGAGACCGCCGGGGCCGGGGACGCCGCCGGGTGCCCGGCCAACGGCCAGGTCAGCAGGGCCGCCCCGCCGAGCACGGCCAGGATGATCGCGTCGGTGCGCCCGGACGGTCTGGCCAGCAGCGGCCGGAGCAGGAACGCCGCGGCCGCCAGCAGGCCGAGCCGGACCAGGTGGGCGGCGCCGAAGGCGCTGCCGAACACGCTGCCGAACCCCTCGCCGGTCACCTCGAAGAGGCCGCCGCCGGCGGTGTAGGGCACCTGCAGCCACAGGTCGGCGAGGGTGGCGACGGCCACCAGACCGAGGCCGGTCCAGGCCAGCCGCGCCGGTCCCCTGCGCGACAGCCGGCGTGGCCACAGCGCGGCGAGGACCAGCGCCGGCCCGACCAGCAGCACCAGGCCGGCGTACCCGAGGAAACGGGCCACCTTCACCGCGTTGCCGACCACCGGGTTGGCCCGGCTGTCGTCGCCGGAGTCGACCGGCGGTGTCGAGGGTGCGCCGACCGAGTAGGTGAACGCGCCGGATACCGGGTGGCTGTCCGCGGAGATCACCCGGAAGCTGACCAGGTAGGTGCCGCGCTCGCCGGCCGGATCGACCGGGATGGACACGGCGGCGCCGTCGAAGCTCGGCTCACCCCGGTCGGCGCGGGAGCCGTCCGGCGCGATCACGCGGATCTTGCCGGGAACCTTGCGTACCGACTCGCTGAACGTGAGGACCACCTCGGCCGGCGCGCTCGGCACCACCGACGAGGCGGCCGGGCTGCTGCTCTGCAGCACGGCGTGTGCGCTGGCGGGAGTGGCCGGGGCGATCAGGAGGAGGACGACGGTGACCAGAAGGCCGGCGGTGGCGGCCAACCGGGCGAGCCAGCGGCGGGGGGCGACAGTCATGCTGGCCATGCTCGCCGACGGGAGTGGATCTCGGCGACCCGAGTCCGGTGAGTCGTTCACCCGCGCCCTGCCGCCAGCACCGGCGTGAGCGGCCGGTCATCCCCGCCGGTACGAACCAGCGCCCACAGCAACCCCGCCTGCACCACGGCGGCAAGGTGGCCGACCTCGTGCATCAGCGCGGTGGTCGAGTTGGCGATGTCCACCACGCTGGTGCCGGCCAGGCAGACCGCCAGCACCAGGGCCACCGGCAGGAAGGCCCGGGCTCTCTCGGGCCGCCAGGCGGCCAACGCGAAACCCACCGCCAGGGCAACGTCGAACGAGGCCATCTCCCGGCTGGTGTGCGGGTCCACCGACACGCCCAGCCCAGCGAGGAGGATCGGCAGCGCGATGGCCAACTGCGCCACCGCGGCCACCGCCACCGCGATCCGCAGCACCTGTCGGCGGGCCCGCCGGACGGCGGCCGGGCTCCGGTGGGCGGAATCGGCGGCGACCGCGGCCAGCACCGCCGCGGTGAGGTCGGGCACCTCCACCGGCTGCACCCGGACCAGCCGGGTCACCTGCTCGGCGCGGGCCAGCCAGGCGCGGCAGCCGGCGCAGGTCGCGGTGTGGGCGTCCAGCGCCGCCGGGGACGCCTGCGGGTCCTCCCCGTCCAGGCGCGCCGACAGCGCCGCGCGTACGTGGTCGCAAGTCATGACGGGGTAGTCGGCCCAGGGCGGGGAAAAGTTCCGGACGTGGCGCAGAACATCCAGGGGCCGAAGGGCTCTGCTGTCGCGCCCGGCGCCGCGTAACCTGGTTTGTCGTGATCCCCGTCCCGCGTGACACCGGTGCCGCCGGTCCGGCCGACCCGGCCGATGGCGGCGCCCGGGATCCGGCCACCGAGTGGGCGTTGACCGCGCGCGGCGGCGACCCGACCGCCCAGGCCGCGTTCGTCCGGCTGACCCAGGTCGAGGTCTGGCGGTTCGTCGCCGCCCTGGTGGACCCGGACAGCGCCGACGACCTGACGCAGGAGACGTACCTGCGGGCCTTCCGGGCGCTGCCCGCGTTCGAGGGTCGCTCCAGCGCCCGTACCTGGCTGCTCGGCATCGCCCGGCGGACCTGCGCCGATCACCTGCGCACGGTGATCCGCCGACGTCGGCTCGACGAGCGGCTGGCCGCGAACGCGTACACCGACCGCCCGCACCCGGACCCGGCCGGGCAGCTCGGCGCCGCCGACCTGGTCGGCCGGTTGAGCGCCGAGCGGCGGGCCGCGTTCGTGCTCACTCAGCTGCTCGGCCTGTCGTACGCCGAGGCCGCCGCCGTGGAGGGGGTGCCGGTGGGCACGATCCGATCCCGGGTCGCCCGGGCCCGCGACGACCTGGTCGAGGCGGTCGGCGACGCCCTGACCGGCTGAGCCGGGAACTTCCGGCGGAGACGGGACGACCAATGACCGTGACAGCACCTTCCAGCCACGTCGGCCGCTGGGCCACCGCCCGGCCCTGGCTCGGCATCGCGGCCCGACTCGGCCTCGCCGCCGTCTGGCTGATCGCCGGCGCGTCGAAGGTCGGCGACCTGGCCGCCTCCGGCCGGGCCGTGAACGCCTACCAGGTGCTGCCGTACGACGTGGCGACCGCGGTCGGCGCCGCGTTGCCCTTCGTCGAGCTGGCGCTGGGTGTGCTGCTGCTGCTCGGTCTGGCCACCCGGCTCACCGCCGGTGTCTCGGCCGCGCTGCTGGTGGTCTTCATCGCCGGGATCGCCTCGGCCTGGACGCGTGCCCTGGCCATCGACTGCGGCTGCTTCGGCAGCGGCGGGCAGCTCGCCGAGGGGCAGGCACCCAGTTACCTCCCGGAGATCCTGCGTGACCTGGGATTCTTGGTGCTGGCCGGCTTTCTGCTGATCTGGCCGCGTACGCCCGTTTCGGTGGACGGGTGGCTGTCCGGTGAACCCGCCGTGGAGGACGAGGATGAGTAGTCGCAAGGGGCAGCGGGACGCGGCCCGGGTTGTCCGCCAGCAGTTGGCCCGCGAACGGCGGCGCCGCCGCACCGTCTGGGTCTCCGCCGCCGCGGTCGCCGTGCTGGTCATCGCCGGCCTGATCGGCTGGGGCGTCTGGTCCAGCCAGCGCTCGGACGACTTCACCACCCCGCCCGGCGCCAACGCGGACGGCACCGGCATCGTCACCGGTGGCGGGCCGGTCACCGTCGACGTCTACGAGGACTTCCTCTGCCCGGCCTGCAAACAGTTCGAGCAGACCAGCGGGGCGACCCTGGAGCAGTTGGTGACCGAGAACAAGGCGAAGGTCGTCTACCACCCGGTGGCGTACCTCAACCGCTTCTCCACCACCGAGTACTCCACCCGCTCCTCGGCCGCCTCCGGCTGCGCCGCGGTTGGCGGCAAGTTCCGCGAGTACGCCAAGGCGCTCTTCGACAGGCAACCGCCGGAAGGCAGCGCCGGGCTCACCGACGACGAGTTGATCGACATCGGCGCCGGCGTGGGCCTCGACCGGGGCTCGTTCGGTGGCTGCGTCAAGGACAACACGTACCGGACGTGGACCGAGCACGTCACCGACGAGGCCAGCCGGGGCGACGTCACCGGCACGCCGACCGTCCTGGTCAACGGTCAGCCGCTCGCCGACCGCAGCCCGCAGGGTCTCACCGCGGCCGTGGCGGCGGCCGGCAAGTGATCCGTACCCTGCTGGCCCGCGCCGGCCTGGTCGCCACCGCCGCCTGCGCGGCCACCCTGATCACCGCGGCACCCGCCGCCGCGCACGGCGCCGACGCCCCGGACGCCACCGACTACCGCACCCGGACCACCGGCGTCGCCCCGGCCCGGCCCGGGCTGGAGGTACGGGTGGTCGAGGCGGGCGCCCGGCTGGAGCTGACCAACCGCACCGGCCGCCCGATCGAGGTGATCGGCTACTCCGGTGAGCCGTACCTGCGGATCGGCCCGGACGGGGTCTTCGAGAACACCCGCTCCCCCGCCACGTACC
Source organism: Micromonospora sp. NPDC005206 (assembly GCF_040608175.1). Classification (NCBI taxonomy): domain Bacteria; kingdom Bacillati; phylum Actinomycetota; class Actinomycetes; order Micromonosporales; family Micromonosporaceae; genus Micromonospora; species Micromonospora sp. NPDC005206. The sequence continues at coordinate 74,536 of NZ_JBEXHU010000026.1, read as the reverse complement.
TGAACCGCACCATCGCCGGGGACACCACGCTGCCCGCCGAGGCGGACCCGGCGGCCACCCCCTCCTGGCAGCGGGTCGCCGAAGGAACCACGGTGCGCTGGCACGACCAGCGCGCGCTTTGGCGGGAGTCGCAACCGCCGGACGCGGTACGCGCCGCACCCGACCGCGAGCACCGGGTCCGGGACTGGACGATCCCGCTGCGCGACGGCGGCGACCCGGCGCAGATCCGCGGCTCGCTGGACTGGCTGCCGCCGCCGGACGCGTACACCTGGTGGGCGGTGACCATCGTCGGGCTGCTCGCGGTGGGCGCGCTCGGCCTGCTCGCCGCCGCCGCGCCGGCCGGCGCCCGGGCGCTGTCCACCCTGGGCGTGCTGCTGATCGCCGGCGGCGCCGTCGCCGTGCTCTACCCGGTGGGCCGGGAGCTGGACGCCGGCGCCCAGGGCGTGGGCGGGGTCCTGGTCGGGCTGCTGTCCGGGCAGGTCTGGTCGCTGCTCACCGGTCTCGGCGCGATCGCCGCCGGATGCTACGCGCTGGCCCGCCGCCCGGCCGCCGACTTCGCGGTGGCGCTGGCCGGGGCCTGCCTGGCACTCTTCGCCGGGGTGGCCAACGCCGCGGTGTTCGCCCGGTCCGTCGCGCCGGTGCCCTGGCCGGCCGAGGTCGCCCGGGTCATGGTGGCGCTGGTGCTGATCATCGGCGCCGGCGCGACCACCGCCGGCGTCCTGCGCCTGCACGCCGCCTCCCGAACCGCCGCCGCCGCCCGGACCTGACCCGCCGCCGGTCAGGGGCGCGGAGCGAAGCCGTACGGCAGTTCCAGGCGGTGGCGGGCCAGGAGCGTCGAGTCGGCCAGCAGGTCCAGCGTGGGGGCGTCGGCGACGATCCGGCCACCGTCCAGGATCACCGAGCGCTGGCACAACTCCGCCGCGTACGGCAGGTCGTGCGTCACCATCAGCAGCGTCACCGGCAGCTCGCGCAGGATCTCGGCCAACTCGCGCCGCGCCGCCGGGTCCAGGTTCGACGACGGCTCGTCCAGCACCAGGATCTCCGGGTGCATGGCGAGCACGGTGGCCACCGCCACCCGGCGGCGCTGCCCGAAGGAGAGGTGCTGCGGCGCCCGGTCCCGGTGCTCACTCATCCCCACCGCGGCCAGCGCCTCGTCCACCCGGGCGGCCAGCTCCGCCCCGCGCAGGCCCAGGTTCGCCGGCCCGAACGCCACGTCCTCCGCCACGGTGGGCAGGAAGAGCTGGTCGTCCGGGTCCTGAAAGACGATGCCCACCCGGCGGCGCACCTCGGACAGGGTGGCCCGGTCCGGCGTCACGGTCAGCCCGCCGACGCTCACACTGCCCTCGGTCGGAGTGAGGATGCCGTTGAGGTGCAGCACCAGCGTGGTCTTACCGGCGCCATTGGGCCCGAGCAGCGCCACCCGTTCCCCACGCGGCACGGTCAGGTCCACCCCGTGCAGGGCGACATGCCCATCCGGGTACGCGTACCGAACGCCACGTACGTCCAGCGAGACAGCGGTCTGCACGACACCGATCATGTCAGCACGACGGCGGTGGCGGCGATGGAGGCCGCAACCACCGGCACGGTCGCCGCGACCAGCCACTGACCGGCGGTCGCCGCACCGTCGCCCTGCCACACCTCGGGCATCCGCCCGGAATAGCCCCGGGACAGCATCGCCAGGTAGACCCGCTCGCCGCGTTCGAAGGCCCGCAGGAACAGCGCCCCGATCCCGGCGGCGAAGCCCCGCAACTGCCACAGGAAGCGCGGATCGTCACCCCGGGAGATCCGGGCCACCCGCATCCGCCGCGCCTCGCCGACCAGCACGTCGAGGTAGCGCAGCATGAACGTGGCGATCTGGGTGAGCACCTGCGGGCAGTGCAGCCGGTCCAGCCCGACGATCAGGTCCCGGGTGGTGGTGGTCGCGGCGAGCAGCAGCGAGGCGAGAACGCCCAGGGTGCCCTTGGCCACGATGTTCCACGCGCCGTGCAACCCGTCCTCGGACAGCCGCAGGCCCAGCACGTCGACCCGCTCGCCGGCACCGAGGAACGGCAGCGCGACGGCGAACAGCACGAACGGCAGCTCGATCAGCGCCCGGCTGAGCAGCCACCGCGGCCCCACCCGGGCCAGCGCCGCCACCGCCGCCACCAGCAGGGCGTACGCGCCGAAGGCCCAGAACGCGGCGCGCGGGGTGGCCACCACGGCGACCGTGAAGACCACCATCGCCACGATCTTGACCTCGGGTGGGAGCCGGTGCACCGGCGAGTCGGACTCCCGGTACAGCACGTGCCCGTGACCGGCACCCATCCGCGTACTCCCCTTGCTCAGCCGGCCGCGCCGGCGCGGGACGTGGCCGCGTCACCCTCGGCCGGCGTCGCGCCCTCGGCGGGCGTCGCCGTGTCGCCCTGGGTCGCCGTGCCGCCACGGCGGCGCAGCAGCCAGAAACCTCCGGCGCCGATCGCGAAGGTGACCAGCACGCCGAGCACCCCGGAGAGGCCGGTGGAGAGGAAGCTGTTCTCCACGCCGCGCACCCCGTAGTCGGCGAGCGGGCTGTCCCCCAACTCGTGATCCCGGGCCTGCTGGGCCGGGCAGTTGCCGCCGACGATGTTGTCATCGGCGTCGACGGTGCACCCCTTCAGCAGCGACGAGTCCAGCCCGTCCGGGTGGGACGAGGCGTAGTTGCTCACCACCCCCGCCAGCAGCAGGGCGACCAGGAGGCCACCGGCCAGGAAGGCCCACGAGCGGTTCTTCATCGGACACCTCCGACGGCCGGAACGGTGGGTACGGTCGCGGGACGCAGCCCGCGCAGCGCGTAGACGAGATCGGGGCGCACCTTCGCCACGGTGACCACGGTGGTGGCGGTGATCAGACCCTCGCCGATGCCGATCAGCAAGTGAGCGCCGGCCATCGTGCCGGCCAGGCCGGCCAGGTTGCCGCCCAGGTCGGTGGTGCCGCCGAGCCAGTACTGCAGGACGAAGCCCTGGGATGCGACCACCACGCTGAGCATCGCGGCGACGAACCCGGTGACCGCCAGGCCGGCGGGCGTGCGGGGCAGCACCCGCAGCAGCACCGCGATCAACACGTACGCCGCGGCGGTGCCGAGCAGCGCCATGTTGGTGATGTTGAGCCCGAGCATCGCCACGCCCCCGTCACCGAAGATCAGCGCCTGCACGACCAGCACCACCGACACACAGAGCGCGCCGACCCACGGGCCGACCAGCATCGCGGCGAGCGCACCACCGAGCAGGTGGCCACTCACCCCGGCCGTGAAGATCGGAAAGTTGAGCATCTGGACGGCGAAGATGAACGCGGCCACCAGGCCGGCCATCGGGGCCAGGCGGTCATCCAGGTCGCGCCGGCCGCGCAGGACGCAGCCGGTGAGCGCGGCCAGGGCGAGCGCCGCGAAGACCGCTGCGACGGGACCATCGATGATCCCGTTCGAGATGTGCATCGCCAGGGTTTCCACGCGACCTCCCACGCGTCAGCGGACCCGTTCGGGCCGGCGGGGTCAGCCTATTTCCCAAACCTCGTTGTTGCCATACCTTGGCAACAAGGCATGTCCTTGATCACCATTTCGGACTGGGGTCACCGACCGTCGGCCGCGAATGCTCGGCGCGTCGCCTGCGGCGGCACCGGCGAGCCCGGCGGTATCGTCGGGCCATGACCGCGCCCGACCGTCTCTCCCCCGGTGACCCCGCACCCGAGTTCACCCTCCCCACCGACAACGGTGACCAACTCGCCCTGGCCGACCTGCGAGGCCGCAAGGTCGTCCTCTACGCCTACCCGGCCGCGATGACCCCCGGCTGCACCAAGCAGGCCTGCGACTTCCGCGACTCGCTCGCCTCCCTCCAGGCCGCCGGCTACGAGGTGGTCGGCATCTCCCCGGACAAGCCGGAGAAGCTGGCGAAGTTCCGCGACCGCGACGCGATCACCTTCGCGCTGGTGTCCGACGCGGACAAGGCGGTGCTCACCGCGTACGGCGCCTACGGCGAGAAGCAGATGTACGGAAAGACCGTGACCGGCGTGATCCGCTCGACGTTCGTCATCGACGCCGACGGCAAGATCGAGCGGGCGCTCTACAACGTCAAGGCCACCGGGCACGTCGCCAAGCTCCGCCGCGACCTCGGCCTGGACTGAGACTGTCGCACCGGGCCGTCACCATCTGTGGGTGGTCAGATACAAGTACACGCCCGAGGCTTTGGCCGCGGCGGCCGCCGCCGCTCGCAACATCACCGAGGTGATGCGGCTGCTCGGCATCCGAGTCAGCGGCGGCTCCCACGCGCACATCAGTCGGCAGCTCAAGCGCTTCGGCGTCGACACGTCCCACTTCACCGGCAGCGTCCACAATCGGGGCGTGCGTTGGCGGCGGATGTCGCCCGAAGATCTGCTCGTGGTGCTGCCCGAGGGCTCGCGCCGGATCCCGGGCGTCCGCCTCAAACGCGCCCTGGCGACGATCGGTCTGCCCGAGAGCTGTGAGGTCTGCGGCGTTGGATCGACGTGGCAAGGGGGCAAGCTGACCCTGCACGTCGATCACATCAACGGGGACTTCCTCGACAACCAGCCGCAGAACCTCCGGCTACTGTGCCCCAATTGTCACAGCCAGACATCCACTTACGCCGGCCAGCGACGACCCGCTCACGTCGAGCCCGAGGTGGTCTACGATCCTGACGCTGTCACTCCAACCGGCTTCCGGATAGGCAGACGCCTGCCTCGTCGACAAGAATGGCCATGGACGCTGGTGGAGTACAGCATCAAGGGGCCGTAGCCCAACGGCAGGAGGCATACGGTTTAGGTCCGTACCAGTGCGGGTTCGAATCCCGTCGGCCCCACGTCTTCGTCGCGAGACGAAGCACCTCAGCTCGATCAGAGGCCCCTGTCGTGCATGTCACGATCACGGGCCGACACCCTGGTCGCGGGGTCAGGATGGCGGGCGTGAGTCTGCGCTTCGTCCTCGATCCCGACCTCACCCCGCAGCTGCGCGCCGAGATCGTCGCCCTCTGGGTGGACGTCACCAATGCCGGCGGCGCGGTCGGCTTCGTGCCCCCGGTCACCGCGGCCGACGTCCGCGCCACCGCCGACCCGACGTTCGCCGGCATCGCCGACGGACCGGACCGGCTGCTGGTCGGGTACGCCGGCGACCGGCTGGTGGCCGTGCTGATCTTCTGCGACAACCGGTTCCCTCTCAAGGCGCACTGGTGCGTGCTAAAGCGCGTGATGATCCACCCGGACACCCAGGGCGCCGGCTACGGCTCGGCGCTGATGCGCGAGGCCACCCGGCTGGGGCGGGAGTTGGGTTACGAGGCGCTGCACGTGACTGTGCGGGACGGGCTGGGGCTGGACGGGTTCTACCGCCGCCTGGGGTACCGGGAGATCGGTCGCCTGCCGGGTGCGCTGCGGGTGGCGCCCGGTGACGACCGGGACGAAATCCTGATGTGGCTCGACCTAAGGCCGGCCGACTGAGCGGTCAGCTCGCGCACCAGCGGGCCGAGGCCCCGGCCGGTCGGGTGGTCGGCGGGTCGGCCACCGCGGTGGCCGGCGTGCTCGCCTTCGCCACCTCGGCCGGGCGGCGGGCGGGCGTCGGCGTACCCGCTGGTCGGTTGGCGGACGGCCGGGCCGACGCGGGCGGACGGGAGTTGGCGGGCGCCGCGCCGCGCCCGTACATGCGGACTGTGCTGGTCTGGACCTGGCCGGGCGCCATCCGGATGCCGGCGACGGTCGCCCGGTTCCCGTACACGTCGCTCACCCGGATCGTGAACGGGCCGGCGCCGGCGCCGGAGGCGATCAACCAGTAGTTGTAGTCCTGCCGTGTGGCTGACTGCCACGGGCCGCTGTCACGCTGCCGGACCTCCACGGCGCGCAGCGGGTTGCCGTGGTTGCCCACCCGGACGGCGAACCAGAACTGCGACGCGCCCTCCTTGATCCGGAAGGTGAGCGGGCCGGGTAGTGGCGGGTTGACCACCGCGCGGTAGGTGACCGGAACGAGGCCCTGGACCGGGTCGGCGATCCGGGCGAACGCCTCGCGGGACAGGTCGAGGTGCCCGGGTTCGCACTCCGGGCACTGATCCATGATCAGGACGCGGACGCTGCCCTTCGGGCCGGTCACGTCGAGGAACCCGCCGCAGGCGGCGCCGGCGGCGTACTCCGTCGGTCCGAGCGCGACGTAGAGCCGGTTGGCCGGGGCTGCCGGGTTCGAGCAGTTGCCGCCGGCACCGTTCGAGTCGTAGAAGGTCGCCTTGCCGCTGTGCGTGGCGGTGCCGGTGGGCGGCGCGGCGAGCGCACGGCCGGCGGCGCAGGCGGGGGCGGAGCCGGAGCGCAGCGCAAGGGTGAGCCCGAGCACCGCCGCGAGGACGGTGACGCTGGTGGCGACCAGCCAGGGGATGGGGCCGGACGAGGGCGTGGGCCGGTCGTCCGGAACCCGGTCGAGGTCGATGTCGATGTCGACGCCGCCGGGAGCGCTTCCGTCCGTCACGACGCGATGCTGCCCGAACCGTCGTCGGCCGGACAAGCCGGCTAAGCGAAAGCTAAGACAGTGTCGACGGACGGTGATCGCTGCGCTCCCGCAACAGACCTGCGGTCAGACTCGCCACCGCCAACCCGGGGCGGTCGGCATCCGGTCAGGCGTCGATGACGACCGGGGCGCCGACGATCATCGGTCCACTGTCGACGGGCACCAGGTGCAGCCCGAAGAGGAGTTTCTGTTGGACGTTGCGGTACCGGCCGAGGGTGCGCAGCGGCTCCTTCGTGCGTACCCCGGTCTCCTGGTCGGTCGTGGTCACCACGCAGCGGTCACACGGCCCGGCGGCACGGAACCGCAGGTCGCCGATGCGCAGCGACCGGCCGGCCCAGTCGTCCTCGGCCCACGCAGGGGCTCCGTCGACCACCAGGTTGGGCCGGAACCGGGCCATCGGCACCGGCTCCTCCCCGGCCTCGGCGAGCCAGTCGTTGAGCGCGTCGAGGGAGGCGGCGTTCGCGAGCAGCAGTGGGTAGGCGTCCGCGAAGCTGACCTGGGCACCGGTGTCGTGTTCGCGATCTCCGGCGGCAAGGTGTCGGGTCGGCCGGGCCAGCCAGACCAGTCGGACCGGCCGGCCGAGCAGCGCGCCGAGCCAGGCGTCGGCCACCGGCCCGCCGGGTAGCGCGGGGACCGGGATCTTCCGGCTGCGGAAGGTGCGCACGGCGACCGGGTCTCCGCCGGCCGGCTCGGGCACGTCGAGGTCGGGTTGCCCGCCGGCGCGCAGCGAGAGGCCGCCGGGATGAACCGTGGCGCGCAGGTCGACCAGCCGGGTGGTCTCCCGCTGGGTGACGCCGACGCCGTCGGCGTCCACCACCATCCAGCGCCGGTCGCCCGCCAGGCCCCACGGATGCACCAGGGCGTCGTCGTGGTCGAGCCGGTGGCAACCCTTGACGGGGTACGTGTGGATCGAGGTCAGCCGCACCCGGCTACCATGCCACGCCGATGCCGTCCCCGGGGTACCAGTGGTTGGCGGGGCTCTCCCGGTAGGCGAGGAACCGCCGGCCGGTGCGCTCGGCGTGTTCGGCGAGCACGTTGGTGCTGGTGACGTTGTCGGTGAGCAGGATCGCGCCGGGGGCGAGCTTCGACTCCACCGCGTCGAACTCGCGCTTCTCGTGTGCCCGGCTGTGGTCGCTGTCGTGCAGGAACAGGTTGACCGGGCGGTCCAGAGCACCGATCGAGGCGATCGAGTCGCCGATCACCAGGTCGACCACCTCGGACCAGGGAGCGGCGTGGGCCAGGTAGCCGGCCTCGGGGTTGATGTCCAGCGAGGTGACCCGGCCCGGGTGGCCCTCCTGCGCGTTGCGCAGCAGTGCCGCGGCCAGCACACAGCTGCCCAGGCCCTTGTCCACACCGGTCTCCACCACGTGCGCCGGGCGGGTGGCTCGGACCATCGCGTACCAGCCGATTCGGCGGGCGTAGCGGACCTGTTTGTCGGCCAGCCCTCGCCGGGCGGAGCCCGCGGTGGCCCGCTCGATGTGCTGCCGCAGCGGCTGGTCGGACTCGATCTCGTCGAACCAGCCGCGGACCTGCTTGACCGGGCGGTCGCAGGCCACACTGACGAACCAGGCCAGGTGGTGGCGGCTGAGCTTGGTGAGCTCGTAGGTGTAGTTGTGGTGCTCCCGGGAGGTGACCAGCCAGCGGGCCGAGGTGCGCAGCACCTTGGCGTCGTGCCGGGCGACCCGCGCGAGCCGTTTCGGGAAGGCTGCGACGGGCGCGAGCCGGGTACGGGCGATCGCCCGTCGGAGCTTCGTTGCGTCCACCGGAGCTTCTTATCAGGCCGACGCGCCGTGCGGCAGAGGAAGTTGCCATTGAGTTCGGTCGACAGTTCAACCCGACGGCGGGCGGCGCCGACCGGACGAGGGTACTCGGGCCGCAGGCCGGGTGAGTAGCATCGCGCCATGCCACGTCACAATGAGACCGCGCAACCCGGCGCGTACTACTCGACCGGGACTGCGGGCCAGCCACAGCGGGTGGACGACGGCGAGCCGGTCGGCCCGCAGCCACCCCAACGACGCCGCTGGCGGCGGATTCTCCTGATCAGCCTTCTGGTGGTGACGCTGGTGGGGGGTGGAGCGGTCATCGCCGGTGGCCTCTACCTGCGCTCCGTCGAGGGGGGCATCGATCGCGTGGACGCGTTCGACGGCGTGCCGGAGGAGGGTCGCCCGCAGGCGACGGTCGAGGGCGCGATGAACATCATGATCCTGGGCAGCGACTCGCGCGACCCGGAGAAGACCTCCGGCTCGCGGACCGACACGATCATCCTCGCCCACCTGCCGAAGGACCGGTCCAGCGCTCAGCTGATCTCGATTCCCCGGGATACCTGGGTGTCGGTGCCCCGATCCGCGAACGGCAACAACGGCGGTCGGGATGCCAAGATCAATGCCGCGTACGCCTGGGGCGGGATTCCGCTGATGGTGCAGACCGTGGAGAAGTTCACCGCGGTACGGGTGGACCACGTCGCGGTGGTCGACTTCGCCGGGTTCAAGGAGATCATCGACGCGCTGGGCGGCATCGAGGTCAACTCGGAGAAGCAGTTCACCTCGATCCACGCGCCGTTCCGCACCTTCAGCAAGGGCATGCAGCGGATGGACGGCGAGGCGGCGCTCGACTACTCGCGCCAGCGCAAGCAGTTCGCCGACGGTGACTTCGCCCGGATCCGGCACCAGCAGCAGGTGATCAAGGCGATCATCGACAAGGCCTCCTCCGGTGGCCTCCTCACCAACCCCGGCAAGCTGAACTCGTTCCTCAAGGCCACCTCGAGCTCGGTCTCGGTGGACAAGGAGCTGTCCCTGCTGGAGACGGCGAACCAGATGCGCGGCGTCCGCGGCAGCAACCTGACCTTCGTCACCAGCCCCACCAAGGGCACCGGCCGGATCGGTTCGGAGAGCGTCGTCCTGGCCGACACGAACCGGGTCAAGTCGTTCTACGACGCGGTGCGCCGGGACGCTGTCCCGGACATCATCGCCGGCGCGAAGAAGCCATAGGTTCTCTCGCCCGGCAGGGCGCCGTCCCCGGACCGCGGAGGCGGCACCACGAACAGCGACGGGCGGTGGCCAGGAGGCCACCGCCCGTCGGCGTTCCACGGATTCGGGATCAGTACGCGCCCCGCCGGGCCAGCACGACGCTGGCCGTCTTCCACAAAATGGCGAGGTCGTACACCAGCGACCAGTTGTCCACGTAGTGCAGGTCCAGCCGGACCGCGTCGTCCCAGGTCAGGTCCGAGCGGCCGGAGATCTGCCAGAGGCCGGTGATGCCCGGGCGCACCAGCAACCGCCGGCGCACGTCACCGCGGTAGTCGTCGTCCTCGGTGGGCAGCGGGCGCGGGCCGACCAGCGACATCTGCCCGCGCAACACGTTGATCAGCTGGGGCAGCTCGTCCAGGGAGAGCGCCCGCAGGTGCCGGCCGATCGGGGTGACCCGCGGGTCGTCCTTCATCTTGAACAGCAGGCCGTCGCTCTCGTTCCGATGCTGCAGGGCGGCCAGCCGCTCCTCCGCGTCGGTGTACATGGTCCGGAACTTCCAGACCTTGAACGCGCGGCCCTCGTGGCCGATCCGGGTCTGCCGGAACATCACCGGCCCCGGGTCGGTGAACCTGATGGCCAATGCGATGGCGAGCAGCACCGGGCTCAGCAGCACCAGACCGACCAGCGCGGTGACCCGGTCGAGCACGGTCTTGACCAGCAGCGACAGGCCGGAGATGGTGGGTTCGTCCACGTTGAGCAGCGGGAGGCCCTCGATCGGCCGGACGTGGATGCGCGGGCCGGTGACGTCGGTGACCTGGGGGACCACCACCAGGTTCAGGCCGGTGCCCTCCAACTGCCAGGCGAGCTTGCGAAGCTCGTACGACTCCAGACTGGCAGGGCCACAGACCGCGATGGTGTCCGCGCCGAGCTGCTGGACCAATGGCACCAGGTCCCAGCCGACGTAGACCGGCACCGGAGCGTTCACCCGCTCGCCCGGCCGGGGGTGGTGTGGCAGGTGGATGGCGACCGGGTGCAGCCCGGCTCCGTAGTTGCGGGTCACCACCTCGTGCAGCGCGAGCGCGTCGGAGAGCCGGCCGACCAGCAGCACCTTCTGCGAGGCCCGCCCGCTGCGTCGGATCCGGCGCAGCACCACCCGGGCGGCGAAGCGAGCCACCAGGGTGTAGAGCAGCAGGCAGATGATGATGGCGGCGACCGTCGCCCGGGACAGGTCCTTCTTGAAGCCGAGTGCGAGGAACGAGACCGTGGCGGCCATCGCGAGGTTGGCCCGGGCCACCCGCTTGAGTTCCTCGGTGCCTAGCCCGAGTGCACGCTGGTCATACGCCCCGGCGGCGACGAGCAGGATCAGCCAACCCAGGGGGACGCCGATGTTCGCCACGAGGGTGAAGGAGCTGATGTTCCCCAGCACCCGCTGGTCCCAGAAGCCGGCGTCGGCCTCGTCCAGCAGGGCGACGACCGTCCGGCTGGCGGCCAGGGCAACGAGGGCATCGAGCAGGACCAGCCAGGCCACGTAGCGCCGACGCCAGTTGGCCCGTGGCGCGACCGGACGCGCGAACACCGACCGGGCCATGCCGTTGGAAGGTGGCGTGATGACCCCCAGGTCGGGGTCGAACCTCGGCGTCTGCTGTGGCGTGACAGCCGAGAGGAACTGAGTGTGCGCGGACACGACCTTCCTTTCCCACATCGCCCCCGACGGGAGATCGCGACGTGCACCTTATGCGTCCGTGCGGTGCCCTGCCTAGTGGCGATTCGGGCGCTGCTGTTGTGGTCCGACCAGTCCTTCGCGAAATCGCACCACGCCGACAGCTCCGGGATCAGAGCGTCATGAGCCGGCTTCTCGCGGTGCCGATCGCTCGGCGTCGAGGCGGTAACCACGGAGCCGTTCCATGCGTTCGACGACGCCGTCCCGTGCCGGGGCGGATCACCGCCCGGCGGCCGTGACCAACCATTTGCCGATCTCACTCACCGCACGCACCGCCACGACAACGAGGGCCAGCCCCGGAACACGTGGACGGCTGTACATCTTGATCATCTTGCGCCAGGCGACGAGACCGGCGATGCGCCGCCGGCTGATGCTGCCGCTGTGCCGATGGAATCGAACGATCGGCTCGTCGAGTCGCTGCAGGTGGACCCCGTTACTGAGGGCACGCAGGACCAACTCGACATCCACCTTGATGGACATCTGCTCGTCGTACCCGCCGAGCTGTAGCAGCAACTCACGGTCGATGGTCATGCCGGAGTGCTTGAAGGGCAGCCGGGGCCGAGTCAGCACGGACCGGAGCATCCGACGCGCATCCGGGTACGAGGGGAGCCTGATCACCTTCGCCGAACCGCCGACGATCTCCTCGTAGTCGGTGTAGACCCAGCGCGCACCCGTTTGAGCAAGGAAATCCTGCATCCGGGCCAGACCGTCGGGGGCCAACTCGTCGTCCGAGTCGAGCACGGTGACGAACCGGCCGCGGGCGATGCGTAGGGCAGCGTTGCGCGCGGCGCTGATCCCCGTCGGCTTTTGCTGGACGAGGCGGATCCGCCGGTCGGCAAGCAGGCCCGCCTCGGCCAACCCGTCCCGAACGGGTACGGCCGAACCGTCGTCGACCACGATGAGCTCGAAATCGTCGAAGCTGCCGGCGAGCACACTCTGGATGGACTTCACCAGGAGCTCGGGCCGGTCCCGGACAGCGATGCAGACGGAGATCGCTGGGGTCACCTGGTCTGCTGCCCGCGTCAGCGGGAGGGTCGAGGCGCCGACGGCCGGCATCGAGGGCACCGTGGGCCCGTCGATCATCGGCTGCGGGGGCCCGTGCTCGGAGGGGAGGGTGCTGCCAGCGGAGTCACGCGCGGAAGGGGGAGAGTATGCGGGGTGGTTAGTCACGGACGGCGGCCGTTTCGCAGCCCGCCCGTACTACCTAGGCCGCCCAGCACGCCAACCCCGCCGGTCCACAAGACACAACGATCCGACCCGCCCATCTTCGCCACCCCCATGAAAAGCCACCATTCGCAGCGATTTCAGCGACGCGTTCGCAGGACTTCCCTCGATCGACGACAATGAAGATCCATCGCGCAACAAGACGGAGTATAACCATCGCCGCACCGCCACACCATCACCTGTCAGGCGGCCGGATGTCGATCGAAATCGCTGTCCCTACAAGGGATTTACCTGGCCACCGCTCAGATCCACACGGGCTGAACGCCCCGCTGAGGCCGGCGAACCACGGGGCCGTTCGGTGGGAATCGAGTCAACCGAACATCTGATCTTTGGGTGGGCATGAATTTTCGTGGGCTGGTGAATGACCAATGAGGGCGATCACTGAGACGGATCATCAGCACTTATTCCCATGTGTCCGATCCGGCGAATTTGTCCCGTCACCGGCCACTCAGCGGCCGCGACGACGGACGAGCATCACGACCAGGACGACAAGGGCGATGAGCAACACGGCCGCGAACCCGACCAGCACGAAGACGAGGGCATCCGACTGCGCCCGCGACGCGTTCTCCAATCGCTGGCGCTCGGCGGCGTTCTGCCGGTAGGCCTGCGCGAGCACGTTGGCGGGTGACGCCGCCGCGGCCTTCTCAAGCTGCGTGACGGCGCCCGACGAGTCGCCGCCGAAGTACGCGTCCAGCCCGCTGCGGTAGAGCTTGTCGGAGTCACCGAGTGCGTTGCCGATGCCGGCCTCGGTCAGCAGCGTGGCGATCGTCGACGCCGGCAGCACCGCCCGGTTGGCACGGTCCGGTCGCGCCTGATCCTGGTAGATCAGCCCGGCGACCCGGCCCGCGGGATCGAGGGCGATACCCCCGTGTGACACCGTGCCGAGGTCCTCGTTGACGAGGTAGATCGAGACGGGTCCGCGCTGGCTCGTACCGGTGATCGTCACCAGCTTCGACTGGGGACGGTAGGTGGCGTTGCGGAAGACGACATCGGTGGTCGTGAAGGCGAGGATGCGTACCGAGGCGTCCTCCGCGAGGCTGGCGGACGGGTTGAGTTCCACCGCGGGCAGGCCGCCCTGGGCGAGCTTGATCAGTGCGGTGTTGCCGCTGTCCTCGGGCAGGCTCCGGACGACCTCGGCCGGGATGGCCGGCTCCTTCGTCACGTTGCCCGTGCCGGTGTTGAGCTGGCCGTACACCGCACTGGTCGGCTCGGTGCCCGGTTCCACACCAGTGAACCGCACCTTGCCGAGGTTGGCCGCGATGTAGGTGGAGATCTGCGGGGCGGAGAGCTTCTTCTCCTGCACGAGCAACCTGGCCAGCGCGTCGACGGCGAGCCAGCGGGCGTGCTCCTCGGTCGGCTTGACGCAGGACCCGTTGGTGACGGCGTGGCCGTCAGGAGTCACCACGAAGCCACTGCACCGACGGATGAAGGAGACGGGCTGGGGGTGCACCAGGGCGTTCGTCCTGGTGTCCCGGACGTACCCGGTGAAGACCGCCTCGATGAAGACCAGCGACGGCGCGGCGACCGCGAGGGCGCGCTCCTCCGGGCTGTACAGAGTGGCCTGTGCCCACGGCTTCAGCCCCGGCTCGGCCGCGGCGTCACCCGGGGACGCCGTGACGATCGCCGTCGGCGGAGTGTACGGATCGGGCTGGTCCTTGCCGGCGATCGCCCAGATGGCCACGCCACTGCCCACAGCCGCCACCAGCACGAGCGCGGCCAGCCCCGCCCAGAGCCCGGTACGGCGCGGCGGCGGCTCCGACGGCTTGATGCGCCGGACCGGGGCGCCGAATGGATCGTAGGGCGGCGGATCCGCCGGAGCGGCGGACACCGGCGCGGGCGACTGGGGCGCGTCGGCGGCGGGCGGTGGGATCGGCGCGGGCGGCACGGTCGGCAGCCCGCCGGCGTGCAGCGCCCACGGCGCGAACGGTGCTCCGGACGTCGGCAGCGGGGCACCGGAGACGGGCTGCGGGGCGCCGGACACCGGCTGCGGCGGCGCGGAGAACTGCTGCGGAGGGCCGGACACCGACTGCGGCGGCCCGGAGACCTGCCGCGGCACCCCGGTGACCGGCTCCGTCGAGCCGCCCTCCTCGGTCGAGCTGCCCTTGTCCGTCGGCACCGGGTGGTACTCCTGCCCCAGTGCGCGGAACAGCTTCTCGGCGCCCTGGCCGGCCTCCGCCGGGTAGGCCGCCCACGGCTCGGCGGAGAAGAAGTCGGCGTACGCGAAGGCCTGGCCGCCCGGCCTCTGCGACATGGCGTTGGCAGTCCCGGCGAAGGCCTCGCGCCACCCCGGCGTGCTCGCGGCCACGGCGTCCAGCACCGCTACGGTCACGAACCGGCCCTGCTCGTCGATGGCAGCCCAGGCCTTTCCCACTGGGCAGGTGCCCAGCATGTGGGTGAACCGGTACGGGCCAACCGACTGCATGCGCACTCCTCTGCTCGACCGCCGTGCGGATCCTACAGAGGGGACGCTCGCCCGGTCGTCCACCGGTCGGTCCACCAACCGGTGGGTGGAACGTGCGGCGAGGAACGGTTGCCCTCTGAAAGTTTTCATGCATAGAGTCTCGGTGTGAATGAAGGAGCTGTCGCCGCGCCCACCGAGCGGGTGCTCGACCTGTTCCAGGGGGTGCGGCTCACCCCGACCCAGCGTCGGATCGCGCACTGCCTGGTGCAGCACGCCCCCGCCGTGGCGTACCTGTCCGCGGCCGAGGTGGCAGAGCTGGCCGGGGTCAGCCAGCCGTCGGTCACCCGGTTCGCCGTCGCGCTCGGCCACGACGGCTACCCCGCGCTGCGCCGCCGGTTGCGCGACCTCACCACCGCCGCGCCCGGCGGACCGGCGGACGCCGGCAACGAACTCCAGCAGGCCGTACGCGCCGAGATGGGCAACCTCGACCGCCTCGCCGGTCAGCTCGCCGACCGGGACCGGATCGCCGAGACCGGTCGGCTGCTCGCCGCCAGTCGCCCGCTGCCGGTGCTCGGCCTACGCGCCGCCGCGCCGCTGGCCGCGTACTTCGCCTACTTCGCCGCCAAGGTGCACCCGGACGTCCGGGTGCTCGACGACGGCGGCAGCCTGCTCGCCGACCGCCTGGAGCAGGCCGCCGAGGCTGGCGCCTCGGCGGTCCTGGCCTTCGTGCTGCCCCGCTACCCCCGGGAGACCCTGGACGCGCTGCGCGACGCGCGGGCCGCCGGGTTGACCGTGGTGGCGATCACCGACTCGCCGGTCAGCCCCGCCACCGAGCACGCCGACGTGGTGCTGCCCGCCGCGGTCGGCGCCCAGCTCGTCTTCGACCTGCACACCGCCCCGATGACCCTGGCCATGGTGCTGTTGCAGGCGATCTGCGACGCCGCGCCGGCCGACACCCAGCGCCGGCTGGAGGCGTTCGAAGCCTCCGCGGCCCGCCGTCAGTTGTTCCTCGGATGATGACCGGAGGAGACCCGAGATGACCCAGCACGTCCGTGCCGCACGGGGCAGCGAGCTCACCGCCCGCGGTTGGCCGCAGGAGGCCGCCCTGCGGATGCTCATGAACAACCTCGACCCCGAGGTGGCCGAACGCCCCGACGACCTGGTCGTCTACGGCGGCACCGGCAAGGCGGCGCGGGACTGGCCGTCGTACCACGCGTTGGTCCGCACGCTGACCGACCTGCGCGAGGACGAGACGATGCTGGTGCAGTCCGGCCGCCCGGTCGGCGTGCTGCGCACCCACGAGTGGGCGCCCCGGGTGCTGCTGGCCAACTCCAACCTGGTCGGCGACTGGGCGACCTGGCCGGAGTTCCGCCGGCTGGAGCAGCTCGGTCTGACGATGTACGGGCAGATGACCGCCGGCTCGTGGATCTACATCGGCACCCAGGGCATCCTCCAGGGCACCTACGAGACGTTCGCCGCGGTGGCCGCGAAGCGGTTCGGGGACACCCTCGCGGGCACGCTGACGCTGACCGCCGGCTGCGGCGGGATGGGCGGCGCGCAGCCGCTCGCGGTCACCATGAACGGCGGCGTCTGCCTGATCGTGGACGTGGACCGGACCCGCCTCGACCGGCGCGTGCACGACCGCTACCTGGACGAGGTGGCCGACTCGCTGGACGACGCGGTCCGGCGGGTGCTGGCCGCGAAGCGGGACCGGCGCGCGCTCTCCGTCGGCGTGGTCGGCAACGCGGCCGAGGTCTTCCCGGAGCTGCTCAGCCGCGGCGTCGAGATCGACATCGTGACCGACCAGACCAGCGCGCACGACCCGCTGTCGTACCTGCCGGTGGGGGTGGAGCTGGCCGACGCCCGGGAGTACGCGGCGGCGAAGCCGGCCGAGTTCACCGACCGGGCCCGGGCGTCCATGGCGCGGCACGTCGAGGCGATGGTCGGCTTCCTCGACGCTGGCGCGGAGGTCTTCGACTACGGCAACTCGATCCGGGGCGAGGCGCAGCTCGCCGGCTACCAGCGCGCGTTCGACTTTCCCGGCTTCGTGCCGGCGTACATCCGGCCGCTGTTCTCCGAGGGCAAGGGCCCGTTCCGGTGGGCGGCGCTCTCCGGCGACCCGGCCGACATCGCCGCCACCGACCGGGCCATCCTGGAGTTGTTCCCGGAGAACGAGTCGCTGGCCCGGTGGATCCGGCTGGCGGGCGAGCGGGTCGCCTTCCAGGGCCTGCCCGCGCGGATCTGCTGGCTCGGGTACGGCGAACGGGACAAGGCTGGCGTGCGGTTCAACGAGATGGTCGCCTCCGGCGAACTCTCCGCCCCGCTCGTCATCGGCCGGGACCACCTGGACGCCGGCAGCGTGGCCAGCCCGTACCGGGAGACCGAGGCGATGGCCGACGGCTCCGACGCGATCGCCGACTGGCCGCTGCTCAACGCGCTGGTCAACACGGCCAGCGGCGCCTCCTGGGTGTCCATCCACCACGGCGGCGGGGTGGGCATCGGCCGGTCGATCCACGCCGGGCAGGTCTGCGTGGCCGACGGCACCGCGCTGGCCGGGCAGAAGATCGAGCGGGTGCTCACCAACGACCCGGCGATGGGCGTCATTCGCCACGTCGACGCCGGCTACGACATCGCTCGCGAGGTCGCCACGCGTACCGGCGTCCGCACCCCGATGACCGAGCAGTGAGGAAGGGCCCCTTGTTATCGGATTCTGTTGTAGAAGGGCCCCTTGCCAACAGGTTTCGGGAGCTGTGGGACGAGATCGCGCCGGTCGGGCGGGACGCCGGCAGCGGCGGCTACCTGCGCTACGCGTTGACCAAGCCCGAGCTGGAGCTGCGCAGCTGGTTCCGGTCCCAGGCCGACCGGCGCGGCCTGCCGGTCACCGAGGACGGCAACGGCAACCTGTTCGCCCACTGGGGTGACCCGGAGGCCGGGGACGCGGTGCTGACCGGCAGCCACTTCGACTCGGTGCCGCACGGCGGGGCGTACGACGGGCCGCTCGGCATCGTCAGCGCGTTCCTCGCCGTGGACGAGCTGCGGGCCGCCGGCGTCACCCCGGGCCGCCCGCTGGTGCTGGCCGCGTTCGTCGAGGAGGAGGGTGCGCGCTTCGGCGTACCGTGCCTGGGGTCGCGGCTGCTCACCGGGGCGCTGCCGGCGGAACGCGCGGCCGGGCTGCGCGACGCGGCCGGGGTGAGCTTCGCCGAGGCGCTCGGCGACCAGCCGGCGGGCGCCCGCCCGGACCTGCTGGGCCGGTTCGGCGCCTTCGTGGAGCTGCACGTCGAGCAGGGCCGCGCGCTGGACGAGACGGACGCTCCGGTCGGTGTGGCCAGCGCGATCTGGCCGCACGGCCGGTGGCGCTTCGACGTGGTCGGCGAGGGCAACCACGCCGGTACGACCCGGATGGCCGACCGCCGCGACCCGATGCTCACCTACGCGTTCACCGTGCTGGCGGCCAACAAGGAGGCCCGGCTGCGCGGCGCGCACGCCACCGTGGGCCGGGTCGCCGTCGAACCGAACGCCACCAACGCCATCCCGTCGAAGGTGACCGGCTGGCTGGACGCCCGGGCCGCCGACCCGGAGACGCTGACCGGGCTGGTCGACGCGGTACGGGGCAAGCTCGCCGAGCGGGCCCGCCGCGACGGTACGGCGGTGACGGTGACCGAGGAGTCGACGACCCCGCTGGTCGCCTTCGATGGCGGGCTGGCCGGCCGGCTGGCCACGCTGCTCACGGCACCGGTGCTGCCCACCGGCGCCGGGCACGACGCCGGGGTGCTGGCCGCGCACCTGCCCACCGCGATGCTCTTCGTGCGCAACCCGACCGGGGTGTCGCACTCCCCCGCCGAGGCGGCCACCGACGTCGACTGCGCCGCCGGCGTACGGGCGCTGGCCCGGGTCCTGGAGGAGCTGACATGCCGGTGACCCGCTGGCTCGCCGAGTACGCCTGGCTGCCCGAGTACGCCGAGCCCACTCCGGACGTGCTGATCGAGACCGACGGTGAGCGGATCACCGCCGTGACGCCGCTGACCGCGGGCAGCCGACCGCCCGCCGGGGTCGAGGTGTTCGCCGACGCCAAGCCGCTGCCCGGGTTGACCCTGCCCGGACTGGCCAACGTGCACTCGCACGCGTTCCACCGGGCGCTGCGCGGGCGTACCCACGGTGGCCGGGGCGACTTCTGGAGCTGGCGGGACCGGATGTACGCCGTTGCGGACCGCCTGGACCCGGACACCTACCTCGCCCTGGCCCGGGCGGTCTACGCCGAGATGGCCCTCGCGGGGATCACCTGCGTCGGTGAGTTCCACTACCTGCACCACCGGCCCGACGGCGGCGCCTACGACGACCCGAACGCGATGGGCGAGGCGCTGGTCGAGGCCGCCGCGCACGCCGGGATCCGGCTCACCCTGCTGGACACCTGCTACCTGACCGCCGGCGTGGACGGCCGGGCCCTGGCCGGGCCGCAGCGACGCTTCGGCGACGGCGACGCGGCCCGGTGGGCCGAGCGGGTGACGGCGTTCCAGCCGACGGACGGGCACTCCCGGGTCGGCGCGGCCGTGCACTCGGTACGGGCGGTCCCCGCCGACCAGCTCGGCACGGTGGCCGACTGGGCGCGGGACCGGCGGGCGCCGCTGCACGTGCACCTCTCCGAGCAGCCCGCCGAGAACGACGAGTGCCGGGCCGTGCACGGGCGTACGCCGACCGCGCTGCTCGCCGAGCACGGCGTGCTCGGGCCGGACACCACGGCCGTGCACGCCACCCACCCGACCAGCGGTGACCTGGCGCTGCTCGGGGAGAGCAGGACCGGGGTGTGCCTGTGCCCGACCACCGAACGGGACCTCGCCGACGGGATCGGCCCGGCCCGGCGGATGGCCGAGGCGGGGATCCGGTTGAGCCTGGGCAGCGACAGCCAGGCGGTGATCGACCTCTTCGAGGAGGCCCGGGCGGTGGAGTTGGACGAGCGGCTGCGCACCCGACGCCGCGGCCACTTCACCCCGGCCGAGCTGCTGATCGCCGCCACCTCCGCCGGGCACGCCGCACTGGGCTGGGCCGACGCCGGGCGGATCGCCGTCGGCGCCCGGGCCGACCTGGTCACGGTACGGCTGGACAGCGCCCGCACCGCCGGGGTGCCGCCGGTGGGCGCGTTCTTCGCCGCCGGGGCCACGGACGTCGTACAGGTCGTCGTGGACGGGCGGGTGGTGGTGGCCGAGGGCCGGCACCTGACTGTGGACGTGCCGGCTGAACTGTCGGCCTCGATCGAGGCGGTGACTCCCACATGAGCAGCCTGCTGGTGGACAACATCGGGGAGCTGGTCACCAACGGCGCTGGCGAGGGCCCGCTGGGCATCCGCCGCAACGCGGCCGTGCTCGTCGAGGAGGGTCGGGTGGCCTGGGTCGGGCCGGCGGCGTACGCGCCGGCCGCCGACCGGCGGGTCGACGCCGACGGGGCCGCCGTGCTGCCCGGATTCGTGGACAGCCACGCACACCTGGTCTTCGCCGGGGACCGCGCCGCCGAGTTCGCCGCCCGGATGGCCGGCCAGCCGTACACCGGGGGCGGCATCCGGACCACGGTCGGCGCGACCCGGGCGGCTTCCGACGACGAGCTGCGCGCCACCGTGCGCCGGCTGCGCGGGGAGGCGCTGCGGCAGGGCACCACCACCATGGAAATCAAGAGCGGGTACGGGCTGACCGTCGCCGACGAGGCCCGCTCGCTGCGGATCGCCGCCGAGGCCAGCGCCGAGACCACCTTCCTCGGCGCGCACGTGGTGCCCGCCGAGTACGCCGACCGCCCCGACGACTACGTCGGCCTGGTCTGCGGGCCGATGCTGGCCGCCGCCGCGCCGCACGCCAAGTGGATCGACGTGTTCTGCGAGCGGGGCGCCTTCGACGTCGACCACGCCCGGGCCATCCTGGCCTGCGGGCAGGCCGCCGGGCTGGGCGTGCGGTTGCACGCCAACCAGCTCGGCCCCGGCCCCGGGGTGCTGCTCGGCGTGGAGCTGGACGCGGCGAGCGTCGACCACTGCACCCACCTCAGCGATGCCGACGTGGCCGCGCTGGCCGGCACCGCCCACACCGACGGGTCGGGGACCCGCACGGTGGCGACCCTGCTGCCCGGCGCCGAGTTCTCCACCCGCTCGCCGTACCCGGACGCCCGCCGCCTGCTCGACGCCGGCATCACCGTCGCGCTCGCCACCGACTGCAACCCCGGCTCGTCGTACACCTCGTCGATGCCGTTCTGTGTGGCGCTGGCGGTCCGCGAGATGCGGATGACCCCGGCGGAGGCGGTCCGGGCCGCGACGCTGGGCGGCGCGCGGGCGCTGCGCCGCGACGACATCGGCGTGCTCACCCCCGGCGCCCGGGCCGACCTGGTCGTCCTGGACGCGCCGTCGTACCTGCACCTGGCCTACCGGCCCGGTGTTCCACTGATCCGCCAGGTCCTGCTCAACGGAGTGCCGCAATGACGACCGTGACCATTCAGCCCACCGGGGTCTCCCCCGCCGACGTGCTCGCGGTGGCCCGCGGCACCGCCAAGGTCGTCCTCGACCCGGCCACCATCGACGCCATGGCGACCAGCCGGGCCATCGTGGACGGCATCGAGTCGTCCGGCCGCCCCGTCTACGGGGTCTCGACGGGATTCGGGGCGCTCGCCAACACGTTCGTCGCCCCGGAGCGCCGGGCCGAGCTCCAGCACGCGCTGATCCGCTCGCACGCCGCCGGGGTGGGCGCGCCGATGCCGCGCGAGGTGGTCCGGGCGATGATGCTGCTGCGGGTCCGCTCGCTCGCGCTCGGCCACTCCGGGGTCCGCCCGCTGGTCGCCGAGGCGCTGCTCGACCTTCTCAACCACGACATCACCCCCTGGGTGCCGGAGCACGGCTCGCTGGGGGCCTCCGGCGACCTGGCGCCGCTGGCGCACTGCGCGCTCGTGCTGCTCGGCGAGGGCTGGGTGCTCGGGCCGACCGGCGAGCGGCAGGACGCGGCCGACGTGCTGACCGCCGCCGGGCTCAAGCCGATCGAGCTGGCCGCCAAGGAGGGGCTGGCACTGATCAACGGCACCGACGGGATGCTCGGCATGCTGTTGATGGCCATCCACGACGCCGCGCACCTGTTCACCATGGCCGACGTCACCGCCGCGCTGGGCATCGAGGCGATGCTCGGCTCCGAGCGGCCCTTCCTGCCCGAGCTGCACGCCATCCGTCCGCACCCCGGGCAGGCGGCCTCGGCGGCGAACATCCACCGGCTGCTCCAGGACTCCCGGGTGATGGACTCGCACCGGGACGACCTGGCGCACGCCGTGCAGGACGCGTACTCGATGCGCTGCGCGCCGCAGGTGGCCGGGGCGGCCCGGGACACGCTGGAGTTCGCGCGGACGGTGGCGGCCCGCGAGCTGATCTCCGTGGTGGACAACCCGGTGGTGCTGCCGGACGGCCGGGTCGAGTCGACCGGTAACTTCCACGGGGCTCCGCTCGGCTTCGCCGCCGACTTCCTGGCCATCGCCGCCGCCGAGGTGGGCGCGATCGCCGAGCGGCGGGTGGACCGGCTGCTGGACGTCACCCGGTCCCGGGAGCTGCCGGCGTTCCTCTCCCCCGACGCCGGGGTCAACTCCGGTCTGATGATCGCCCAGTACACGGCGGCCGGGATCGTCGCGGAGAACCGCCGACTGGCCGCGCCGGCCTCGGTGGATTCCCTGCCCACCAGTGGGATGCAGGAGGACCACGTCTCGATGGGCTGGGCGGCGGCCAAGAAGCTGCGCACCGTGCTGGACAACCTGTCCAGCGTGCTCGCGGTCGAGCTGCTGGCGGCGGTACGCGGCCTTCAGCTGCGCGCCCCGCTGGTGCCGTCGCCGGCCGGCCGGGCCGCGGTGGAGGCGGTCCAGGCGTTCGCCGGCGAGCCGGGCCCGGACATCTTTCTCGCTCCGGCGATGGAGGCGGCCCGCCGTACGGTGTCCGACCGCGACCTGCGTACCGCCATCGAACGCGAGGTCGGTCCGCTGGCCTGACCATCGGCGGCCCCGATGACCGGCGTCGGGGCCTGCCAGGTCACCCGTCGAAGCGGGCTCAGCTCCTGATGACCGTCCGTCGGATCTCCGCCCAGGAGGGTAGTTCGGCGCCCGCCACGACGTCGCGCTTCGCTCGGGACCAGAACAGGACGAGAACGATCGCCTCGGACAGCACCGTCGCCCATGCGGCGCCGGCCACACCGAACAGCGGGATCGCGGTGGCCAGCGCGGCCAGGTAGGCGAGCGAGCCCAGCCCCTGATACAGCACCTTCTGCCGCACCAGGCCGCCGCTCATCAGCAGCGACTCGACACTGGCAGCGCCGAAGCGCAGGGGGATCGCCAGCGCGAGGATGGCCATCACCGGGACGGAGGTCCGGTACTCCGCGCCGAAGATCAGGGGAATGGCGTACCGGCCGACCAGCGCGACGGCGGCGCCGAGGAGCAGACCGAGACCGATCATCCCGACCGTGCCGGCGCGGTACGCGATGAGGACCGCGTTGCGGTTGGAGCGGGACCACCGGTGCAGCTTCGCCAGGAAGTACTGCTGGTAGACGATGCGCGGCAGCAGGTAGATCGCGGTCAACAGCGTCATGGGCACGGCGAGCACCGCGGCGGACTCCGAGCTCAGAAACTCGGCGGAGACGACGATGCCCAGTTGCATGCCGAGCTGGTAGAACAGGCTGCCCAGCAGGAACAGCCACGTGGCGGCGACGAGGTGGCGAGCCCGGGGTGGACGCGCCGGGCGACGGCGCACCGGAAGGTGGCCCTCCAGCGTCGCCCGCCCGTACCAGAACGGCGTGATCATCAGGACACTCATGGCCACCGTGACGGCAGCCACGAGCGCGTAGCCCAGTGCCACCATGAGCGCCGACAGCCCGAAGGACAGGGTCAGAACGGCCACGAGGAGTCGACCGACCTGCGGCGCCAGTTGCAGCGCCGCGAGTCGCCCGTAGGCGCCCTGCAACTGGAGGGCCGACCCGGACAGCGCCATCGCGACAAGCGACAGGATGATCGGGGCGAGCCCGATCCGAAGGTCACCGGTGTCGGGATCATGCCGGTCGAGCAGCCCCCACCCGACGAGCGCGACGACCAGCAGGCCGGACGTGACCGCGACCAGCGCGATGGACGGCCGTACCCAACGGAACGCCCGAGACCCCTCGCGTCCGAACCGTTGCAGCCAGAACTCGGCGACCCCGAAGATGGCCAGCGGCCCGGCCAGCGTGACCAGGGACATCACCGACATGAAGGCGCCGAAGTCCGCCTTGGGCAGGCTACGGGCGAGCAACACCTGGGTGAGGAACGCGAGCACGGTGACGCCGGCCTGGCTGATCCCGAGCAGGCCCAACTGGCGGAGGCGGCGCGCCATGCCGCTGCCGGACCGGCTGCCTGCCGGCGGGCCGGTCCGCACCTCGACTCCGGTCATCGTCCGACCATCACGCGGCCGCTCCGGCCGGCACGTGCGATCGCAACATCTCCAACTCGGCCTCCGTGCGACCCATCCACGCCTCGCGAGCCGCCGTGATCCGCCCGGCCGCGGCCGGGTCCTCGTCGATGGCCTCGCGGACGCCGGCGACCAGGGCATCGCTCTGGTTGGCGACGAGCGTGGCGAAGCTCCCGAACAGAGCCTCGGTGGTCCGGGTGCGAGACAGGACCAACGGCCGACCCGCGCTCAGCGCCTCGCACGCGCCACTGGGCTGCGTGGCGTCCCGGTCGGTCAGCACGACAACCGCGCGCGAGGCGGCGACGGCCGCCTCGTAGTCGGGGAGGTCGAGGAAGCCCAGGGTGGTGAAGTTGGGTAGGCGCTCCGCGCGCTCACGAAGCGGCGGCGGCAACCGGTGCAGTGGCGCGGTGGTCGCGAAGGTGACGTCCGGCATCGCCTCGATCGCGTCGATGAGGACGTCCATCGGCTCGTCCGGAGCGACGGTGGCCACGACGAACACCCAGCCACGTGGTGCCGCCGGCGGGATCTCCCGAAGCGGATCGTGCACGACGAGCGTACGCAGGCCCGGGAACTCCGCACGGGCGATAGCGTCGGCCTCTTCGGTGTGGGTCAGAACCAGTTGCGCCCCCCGCAGGATCGACGCGGTGCTGGGAACCCGGCGCCACCGCGACTGGAACTGCCCGTTGTGCGCGTCGACGATGTACGGAACCCGGCTGAGGTAGGGGGCCAGCGCGGACAGGTGGGGCTGCGCCTGCGCGACCACGAACGATGGCCGACGCGAGCGGAGCAGTTGGAGATCGTTCCACGTGTGGGCGACGTAGTCGAAGGGGCGAAGGATCTTCGGCGTCGCCTTGGACGGGCGCCACGCCACCTCGGCGCCCAGCGCCTCCGCCAGCACGTCGGATCGACGCTGATAACGCTTCCACGAAATGAACAGGGGGGAGCTCATTTGTGATCACCACCAGCATCGGTTGGCGCGCCGGCCGGCGTGCTCGAAAGGGGGAAGAATCTGACAAGAAGAATGAGGGAGAGGAAGAACAACCACATGAAGTACGAGTAGGAGGTCGGCTTCTGCGTGAGAGCGGAGATGACCGTCAGGACGTAGAGGATGGTCAGCATCCACCTCGCCTCGACCGCGATGGCCCGCTTCGTCACCCGCCACAGGTTGACGAAGATAATCGTCATGAGAATGAGCCCGAGCAATCCCCACACCACGAAGACGCGCAACGGATCGGCGTGGGTGTTCCAGGGTTCGTAGCCCAGCCCGATGAGCCAGACGTCCCACGGCGCGTCCTGCCACACTTCCGCTACGCGGAACCAGATCTGCCCTCGACCGTGCAGGAACTCGTCGTTGGTCGGATTGAGTGAGCCGATCTGCGTGACGAGAAAGAGCGCGCGATCCAACAGATAGGCTCCCCAACGGATCGCCGCCAGGACCACGAGGACGACGAGGACGACCGCTCCCCAGACGGCGGTGCGGAACGGCAGGTTGGAAATCTGCCGGAGGAGCTCCGGGAGCCGGCGCAGCTCGAACGCGACGATCACCAACGCCACACAGAGGATGGTGATCCGGTGTGTGCTGACGACCGCGGTGGCGGCCAGGAGCGCGACGGCGGCGTAGCGGGCCACCGGACTGACCCGTAGCCGGTCACCGGCGGCGTAGAGGATGAACACCGCGAAGATCAGGAGCCGGCCGAGGGACGCCGGATGGAAGTAACCCCCCGACGCCCGCCCGACCTTGCCGCTCATCAGGTTGAAGAAGTAGGTGTACGGGACGACGCCGACGACCTGCAGCCAGGCGATCACGGAATGCGCGACGGCGCCGAGGACCACGAGCAGCAGCACCCACCGCAGCCGTTCGACGGAGAACCAGTCCGGCTTGCGGAACATGACCGCCAACAGCATGATCGGCGCGAACCCGACCGCGAGCTGGGCGCCCTGCGTGATGACCCCGCTCTTCGGCGCGACGTCCGGACCGAAGAGCGCGACCACGTCGGCCGTGGTGAAGATCTGGAGGAAGTCCTCCCGCGCGGATATCGCCAGCAGGCCGATGATGGAGAACAGGCCGAGAACCAGCAGCGCGACGATGGAGGGCGCCAGATCCGTCGGGAAACGCTTCATCGCCACGACGATGGCGACAAAGGACCCCGCCATGAAGAGGGCGCCAATCACCGTCGCCACCATGCCGGCGTCAACGGTGTCGGCCGCGACCTTTTCGCCGAAGATGTCGAAGAATGATTTCACGCCGATCATTACCATGGCGAGTGCGGCCATGATCTGGGCTGTGGCCAACGGATAACGCCCGAGGCGCCGGCCACTGCCCTCAGTCGGGGCAGCCGCCGCCTTTCGAGGCATTATGTCCATTTCGTGATCCTCTCAGCGCCATCCCTCGGGGCACTATACGCGAGCGTCATAACCGATAGAGGTTGCCCGGGTCGACGGCGAACCGACCGGCGACCGCCACGGCACCGAGTGCGATTTCCCCTTTTTCGCCCACTTTCCGCGACCACGCCGCCGGAGCGAGAAGTCGAGGTGACCGCAATGGACTGTTCGGCTGCAACTCGCGGTGAACTTCCATGCCTGTGGGTCGCGGGCTCGGCGTTACATTGCGAGTCGTGCCGCGACACGCTCGACGAGGTGGGACCCCAGGGTTCGCGCGTAGGTCGCCGTCATGTGGTGCGTGTCGCGGTAGACGATGACGTTGCCGATCACCAGCGGACACTGGGTCGCGGTGCAGAACAGGTCGGTGAGATCGACCGTCCGCACCTTTCCGTCGGTCCGCTTCGCGGCCTCCTCGAGGGCGTCCCGGGTGCCGAGCGCCGCCTGCCGGTCGACGGCGCATCGCCTCGGATCCCCTCCGTTCGCCGCGTCGTCGACGAGACAGCTCAGGTCGGCCGAGCCGAGCCCCGGATTGTCCACCACCACGACGATCCTGGTTCCCCGCTCCAGCACCGGGCGCCACGCCTCGACGTATTTGCGGATCTGGCCGCCCGCCGCCCGGGGGTCGGCGCTCGCGTTCCGCCTCCCACTGACGATGACGAGGTCGTACTTCGGGCCGTCGCCAAGCCTCTGAGCCATCGCCTGCCGTCGCGCGTAGCACGGATCGGACTGGTCCGCGGCGTCGACCGTCGCCCAGATGCACCCGCGGGCGACGTAGGTCTCGACCGCCCAGTTCCGAGCGTCGAGCTGACCCTCGATCGCCGGAATCAGCATCGCCGCGTGCGAGTCCCCGACGAGTGCGACCCGGGTCGCGTCGGGCCGCTGCGATCCGATGCGACACGACGTGAGCGTGGCGCCCGGCTCCTGGTCGTAGCACCGGTACGCGGAGCCCGTGTCCTTGGTGAGCATCGACATCTCGGGGAACAGCTCCCGGCCGAGGGCGCCGTCCTCGCAGCGTTGCGGCTCGACTCTGGCACCCGCCCCGAGGCACGGCGTGCCCGCCGCCAACAACTGCTCGAGACGCGAGGTGTTCGCCTGGCTGCCCTGTTCGAGCAGGCGGTTTCCGGCGACGACGACGGACAGGACCAGTGCCATCGACATCGCCGCGGCCGCGTACTGCGGCCACAACCGGCGCCCGCGGGTGAACACGCCGAACCGCACCGGGTCCTCGACGAGGCGCTTGGTCAGCGCGGCCAACACCACCACACCCGCGATGACGACGAGCTTCACCGGCCAGATCATCCGGTCGCCGGTCGCCAGCTGGAAAATCACGATGGGCGGCCAGTGCCAGAGGTAGACGGAGTACGACCAGTCGCCGAACTTCTGCACCGGCGCCCAGGCCATCGGCCCGAGAGGAGACCAGCGCGGACCGGGTGCACCGGCCCAGATGGCGGCGAGCGTGCCGACGACCGGCAGCGCTGCGGCGTAACCCGGGAAGGGGGTCCCGGAATGGAGTACGAAAGCGGCGACGCCGATCAGGAGCAGGCCCAGCCAGGAGACCGCCGCCCGGGTACGCTCCCCGGCCGACCGGCCGAGCCCCGGCAGGGTCGCGAGCATCGCGCCGGCCCCGAACTCCCACGCCCGAGTGGGCGTGACGAAGTAGGCGGCGGCACTGTTCGCGGACGTCTCGTAGACGGAGTAGGCGAAGGAGGTTGCGACGATCAGGGCGAGCGTGACCCGGATCGCGCCCATCGGGTCCGTCCGCCGGAGCCGGCCGGCGATCACCACCGCGAGCACGATCAACAGGGGCCAGACCAGGTAGAACTGTTCCTCCACCGAGAGTGACCAGTAGTGCTGCACCGGCGACCGGACATTTTCCGCGGCGAGGTAGTCCACGGCGTCGTGCGCCAGTTGCCAGTTCTCGACGTAGATGGTCGCCGCCGCGATCTCTCGGAGTATCTGCGGCCAGTAGAGCTGTGGCACCCAGATGAAGACGGCCGCCGCGGTGGCGACGAGGACGAGCAGGGAAGCCGGCAACAGGCGCCGGATCCGGCGGGCCCAGAAGGCCCGGAGGCGAACCGAGCCGGATTGCCGCACCTCGCGCACGAGGTGCGCCGTGATGAGGAAGCCGCTGATCGCGAAGAAGACGTCGACGCCGACGTATCCGCCCGGGATCCGGTGCGGCCAGAAATGAAACAGCAGCACCAGGAGCACGGCAAGGGCCCGCAGTGCTTGGATCTCCGGCCGCAGCAGCCCACGAGACGTCGGCTTCGAGTCGCTCACTGTGCCTCACCACTGCGGTAGGGGTGGGGTGGCGTGTACCCGCCACACCGCCATGCACTAGCGGCGACGGCGAGGGTATACGGCCGGAACGCCCGTACTCCATCCGGGGACCGTCGGTGCGCAGGCGGTGCGCGTCAGCTCCGTACGAGCGGTCGCCGGACACAGTGGACATCGGTCACGGTGCGTCGGAACTCCCTGCTCAGGCCCGTCCCGTGGCTTGCCACAGTGACACGGTGACCCCGGTGAGCCGGACCACCCGGACCTGCTCGAACCCGGCGAGCTGCTGGCTCAGCGACGGATTCATGCCGGTGCGCTGGTCGGCCTCGGTCGACCCGCTGACCAGCCACAGCCGCTCGGCCGTGCGGAGACAGTCGCCGTTCCGGCAGGTCCGCCCGTACGTCGCGACGCCGCCGGGCCAAGCGGTGAAGACCGTGTTCAGCTCCGGCCCGTCGGCCCGGCGAAGGTAGTAGTTCACACCGTCCTGCAGTCGACTGGCGTATCCGGCATGGATCCCGACCGCGTCGCCAGCGTTGGCCTCCGCCGCGAGGACCGCCACCGCGCCCCGCAGGTCGGGCTCGCCCGGCACGACGTTTTCGCGGTTCGTCGCGTGCATCGGCAGCGCGAAGGCGGCGCAGAGCACGACCAGCAGCGCGGGCAGGACGGCCCGCCGCCAGGACGACGTCGCCGTACCGGGCGCCGGTTGGGCGTGCCGGGTCACGGTCGCGACGGCCAGCAGGCACCACGCCGGCAGGGTGAACAGCACGTACCGATGGATGAGCAGCGCCGCCACCGGTGAGATGAGCAGCAGTACATAGAACGGCGCGACCGCCCACGTGCCGAGCAGAGCGCCACGACGCCCCAGCGTCACGGCGCCGAGGAGGGCCAGCCCGATGATCAGCGCGCTGACCGTGACACTGCCCGTCACCCGCACGATCTCGTTGTTGGTGCTGTCCCAGGTGGCCTCCGGAATCCACGACACCTGCTTGGCCTGCTCGGACCCGATCCAGGCCAGGGGAAGCACGGGGATGACAGCCGCGACCGCCGCCAGGAACCAGCGCAGGATCACCCTCTTCTGACGAAGGCTCAGGACGTACACCATGTGCGCCGGCAACAGCAGCAGCGCGACCATGTGCAGCAACCCGGCCACGGCCACCACCACGGCGTACGCGAGCCACCGCAGCCACGTCGGCCGCTCCGCCGCACGCAGCATCAGCAGGGTCGCCAGCGCCACCGCGGCGGCGGCGAGAGCGTAGGGGCGCGCTTCCTGCGCGTACCGGGAGACGGTCGGCAGCACGGCGACGAGCAGACCGGCGAACAGACCGGTCGTCGGGTCGAACAGCTTGCGGCCGATGACCGCGGTCATCGCGGCGGCGAGCGCCACCGCGATGATGGACGGCATCCGCAGGGACGCCTCCGATTCGCCGAACACCGCGATCCAGCCGTGCATCAGGATGTAGTAGGGCGCGATGACCGCGTCGGTCACCTCCACCAGGCCCCGCAGCGCCCCCATTGACTTCGTCGACGCCGCCCACGTGGCGATCTCGTCGCGCCAGAGCTGCCGGCGCTCAAGGCCGTAGAGCGCGATGAGGAACGCGGCGAGGGCCGGTACGACCGGCACCGACCAGCGTGCGAGTCGATCCGTCAGGGGAGCTGAAGGGCGTGCTTCCGCGCGCGCCTCACCCGCTGCGGTCACCTCCGGCGAACTGGTGGAGGGGGCCAACTCGACCATTCGTCCTGGTCCTTTGGATCGCGCTGGGCCGGCACGGCGGCCGCCGCCCGGGATGTGGCTCGCAGCTGCGTAGCCTAGACGCCCCTGGTTGCGACCGGCCACGGGGTGCTGCCGGCCGTTGCGCGCAGGCCAGGGCGCGTCGACAGGGGTCCAGCGGTCAGAGCTGGCCGCGGTGGCGGGAGAGCCGACGTGCGGTCAGTTGGGGTTACCGGCGTGGGTCAGCGTCTCCCAGGCGAAGAAGTAGGCGGCCGGCCCCGCGGGCCGGTCGGCCTCCACCACGCGCCTGGTGTTCGGCAGGTCGAGCCCCATCCTGGTGGCGTAGTGGTTGAAGGCGATCTCGGGTGACGGCGCCAACCCGGTGACGAGCCGACCCCCGCACAGCCACGGCGGCACCGGCCTGCCCAGCTCGAAGCCGGTGTGGAACTCCAGCGCACGAGTGAGCCGCTCGCGCGCCTCGGCGTACAGGTCCCGCCCCTGGATCCACGCCGTCTCGGCGACATGCGCCGCCGCTGCGAGGCCCCACCCGGTGTGCAGAAAGTCGCGGCAGGTCTCCTGGGCGAGCCCGTCGACGAGCGGGTTCTGCCCACCCCAATAGTCGATGAGCTGCGTCTTCGTGAAGACGTCGCCGGGTGGCGCGTAGGGCAGGGGGCCGTCGCCACTGAGATAGACGTACGCCCGCAGCCGCAGCCGCCACTTCTCGACGGCCTTGAGGAACGAGGCGCGATCGTCGAGGAAGACCGAGATGCCCACCGCCGCGTCGAGCATGATCAGTTCCCAGTTCCCCGCCCTGGAGCCGTTCGTCCCGGCGAGGACCGTCGGTAGGTAGACAGTGCGGAGCATCCGCTCCGTACGGGCCAACCAATCGGGGGGCCAGCCGGTGTAGGTGTGCTTGATCAGTTCCGCGGCTCGCGCGAACGTCGCCCCGGCCCACCCCGCCTGCAGCGGCGCGTTGGCGTTGGTGTGCTCCTTGAGAACGCCCGACCACGCGTCCAGGATGTCGATGGCCTTCTCCGCGTACCTGCGGTCACGCGTGAAGGACCACATCAACGCCTGGGTGTACGCGGCCACCGCGTCCTCGGCCTCGGCGGTGCATCCGCTGTCCGGCTGGGAGTAGAAGCCGCAGTCCACGGTGGACACCGGTCGGGGGCGCCAGGACAGCTCGGCGTACTGGCTGCGCTGCATGGCGAGCCATGCCGAACGCCAGGGCTCCTCACCAGCCCTGACCTTGCGGCTCACGAAGTTCAACTGCTCGCTGCGCACCAGCACGCCAGGGTGGACGAAACCGCTGCGGGCGTCGCGCGACTCGGTCAGCGGTGGCGCCGGCGGGATGGGCTCCACGACCCACGCGCCGGCCGCCCCACCCTCCGGCGTCTTGGTCGAGAAGGCCAGGAGACCACCGCTGGCGGCCAGCAGGGCAAGACCCATCAGTGCCGCCAGCACGCCGCGCCTACCGGCCCACGCCATCCCGTCTCCCCGACCACCTGCCGATCCGGATGCCCGGACTTCCGGATTCAGTACATGCCATCGTCCGATCACCTGGCCACCCCTGGCTGCCGACCGGACTGTCCCGGTCTCAGGCCGCGGTGGGCGGCAGCACCTTGGCGATCAGCTTGGCCAGCTCGCGCAGCGCCTTGCCGCGATGGCTGACCGCGTCCTTCTCGGTCGGGGTCAGCTCGGCGTTGGTCCGGTCCTGTCCATCGCCCAGGAAGATCGGGTCGTAGCCGAATCCACCATCACCGCGCGGAGCGCGCAGCACCTGCCCGGACTGCCGGCCGTCGACGAGGTGCTCCTTGCCACCGGGCAGCACCAGCGCCACCGTGCAGACGAACGAGGCGGCCCGCTGCTCGTCGGGCACGTCAGCGATCTGATCCAGCACCAGCTGAAGGTTGGCGTGGTCGTCACCGTGCTGCCCGGACCAGCGGGCGCTGAACACCCCCGGCATCCCGTTGAGCGCGTCCACCGCGATCCCGGAGTCGTCGGCGATGGTCGGCAACCCGGTACGCCGGCAGCCCTCCCGCGCCTTGATCAGCGCGTTCTCGCCGAAGGTCAGACCGGTCTCCGGCAGTTCCGGGTACTGCTCGACGTCGTCCAGCCCGAGGAGGGCGATCCGGTGCGCGCCGAGCGCGCCGTCCAGGATCCGCTGGAGTTCGACCAGCTTCTTGCGATTGCGGGTGGCGAGCAGGACCTTGTTCATGAGAGAGCCTTCCGCTGGGCCTCGGCCAGGTCGGCGCAACCGGCGACGGCCAGGTCGAGCAGGGTGTCGAGTTGCTCCCGGGCGAACACGCCCGCCTCACCGGTGCCCTGCACCTCGACGAAATCGCCCGCGCCCGTGCAGACCACGTTCATGTCCACCTCGGCGGCCGCGTCCTCCTCGTAGCAGAGGTCGAGCCGCGCCTCGCCGGCGATGATCCCCACGCTGACCGCGGCCACCGAACGGTGCATCACGTTCTCCGGCTTCCCGGCCAACGCCTTGCGGGCGGCCAGCCAGTCCACCGCGTCGTGCAGCGCCACGTACGCCCCGGTGATCGCGGCGGTCCGGGTGCCGCCGTCGGCCTGGAGCACGTCGCAGTCGAGCACCACAGAGTTCTCGCCGAGCGCCTTCAGGTCGATGCAGGCGCGCAGGCTGCGGCCGATCAGCCGGGAGATCTCGTGGGTCCGGCCACCGACCCGACCCTTGACGCTCTCCCGGTCGGAGCGGGTGTTGGTGGCCCGGGGCAGCATCGCGTACTCGGCGGTCACCCAGCCGAGCCCGGAGCCCTTGCGCCAGCGGGGCACGCCCTCGGTGACGCTCGCCGTGCAGAGCACCCGGGTGCCGCCGAACTCGACGAGCACCGAGCCCTCCGGATGTGTGCTCCAGCCTCGGGTCAGGGTCACCGGTCGAAGTTCATCGGGCCCTCGCCCGTCAGGTCGCGCCATGCCTGCACCCTATGCGGTGCGGCGCCGCACCTGCCCCGGGGTGCCCCGACCGGACACCACCGACGGCGGCGCCCCTGCACCTCGGGCAGCGCGCTGGTCGCATCGACCACCACGTGCGGCCGGGGCGAGGTGGGTCAGACGTCGTAGCTGGCGCCGGCCCGGACCACCTCGAGCGGCCCGGTGTACGCGGCGGCGGCCGACTCCAGCGTGTGCGCCTCGCTGCCCCAGGCGGCCACCAGGTGGGTGAGCAGCAACCGGCCGACCACGGCCTTGGTCGCCGCCTCACCGGCTTCCCGGCCGGTGAGGTGCAGGTCCGGTGGGTTGTCCACGCCGTCGAGGTAGCTGGCCTCGCAGAGGAGGACGTCGGCGTTCTGGGCCAGCCGCAGCAGCGCGTCGCAGGGCGCGGTGTCCGAGGAGTAGCAGAGCGACCGACCGCCGTGCTCCAGCCGCACGCCGTACGTCTCGACGGGGTGGTTGACCCGGTCGACGGTGACCGTGAACGGGCCGATCGGGAAGGTGCCCGGTTGGAGGGCGTAGAACTGGTAGACGTCCTCCACGGAGCCGTCGTCGCCGTAGGCGGCGCTGAGCCGGTCCGGTGCGCCGGAGGGCGCGTACACCGGCAGCGCCGGGTAGGGACCGTCCGGGGCGTACCGGCGGACCACCACGTACGACACGGCGTCGAGGATGTGGTCGCAGTGCAGGTGGGTCAGGAGGATCGCGTCCGGGGCGTGCAGCCCCGCGTACCGCTGGAGGCTGGACAGCGAACCAGGGCCGAAGTCGACCAGTAGCCGGAAGCCGTCGGCCTCGACGAGGTAGGCCGAACACGGCGACTCGGGGCCGGGGAAGCTACCGGCGCAACCCAGGACGGTCAGTCGCATCAAGTTTTCTCGCTGTCACTGTCAGTAGCACCCGAGCCGGCCGTCGTCCCGGCCGTGATCTCTACCGACGCGTACGCCACGCTGCGCAGCCTACGCTGGGGTACGCGGCCGCAAGAATCATCCAATGGAACTTGTCACGAACGTGACACCTGCTCACGGCGCGGCGGGCAGCGTACGGGCCGTCGACGTGCGCATCGACGGCCCGTACGCGGAGACCAGATCGGTCACGCCCAGAGCTGCCCCTCCAGGGCGTCCTCGGCGTCGGCCAGCGTGCCGCCGTACGCGCCGGTCGACAGGTACTTCCAGCCGCCGTCGCAGACCACGAAGGCCACGTCGGCGCGGCGGCCGTCGCGGACCGCCTCATGCGCCACCGCGAGGGCGGCGTGCAGGATCGCGCCGGTGGAGAAGCCGGCGAAGATGCCCTCCACGTCGACGAGCTGCCGGGTACGCAGCACCGCGTCCCGCGTGCCGACCGAGAAGCGCCGGGAGAGCACCGAGGCGTCGTACAGCTCCGGCACGTACCCCTCGTCGATGTTGCGCAGGCCGTAGACCACCTCGCCGTAGCGCGGCTCGGCGGCCACGACCTGGATGCCGTCGACCTTCTCCCGCAGGTAGCGCCCGGTGCCCATCAGCGTGCCGGTGGTGCCCAGGCCGGCCACGAAGTGCGTGATGGTGGGCAGGTCGTGCAGCAGCTCCGGGCCGGTCGTCTCGTAGTGCGCCCGGGCGTTGGCCTCATTGCCGTACTGGTAGAGCATCACCCAGTCGGGATGCTCGGCGGCGATCTGCTTGGCGGTGGCGACGGCCTGATTGGAGCCACCCGCCGCCGGCGAGAAGATGATCTCAGCGCCGTACATCCGGAGCAGTTGGACCCGCTCGGTGGAGACGTTCTCGGGCATCACGCAGACCAGCCGGTAGCCGCGCAGCTTGGCCACCATGGCCAGCGAGATGCCGGTGTTGCCGCTAGTCGGTTCCAGGATGGTGTCACCCGTCCGGAGCCGGCCGGCCTCCTCCGCGGCGCGGACCATGAACAGCGCCGCCCGGTCCTTGATGCTGCCGGTCGGGTTCCGGTCCTCCAGCTTGGCCCAGAGCCGCACCGGCGGGGCGCCCTCGGGCACCGTCGGGGAGAGCCGGGGCAGGCCGACCAGCGGCGTGCCCCCGCAGGCGTCGAGCAGGCTGTCGTACCGCGCCATGGCGGCCGCCCTCAGCGGGCGGCGACGGCACCGCGACGGCTGTCGCGGGCTGCCGCCGTCGCGCTCTGCTGGCTGGCCACGGCGGCACTGTGCTGGCTGATCGCCGCTGCCGCCGCGAAGCCGAACGCGCCGCCGGCCACGGCCGGCAGGATGGTGATGCTGTCGCCGTCGGAGAGCTTGGCGTCCAGCGCGCCGAGGAAACGGACGTCCTCGTCGTTGACGTAGACGTTGACGAAACGGTGCAGCGTGCCAGCCTCGGTGACCAGCCGGCCCCGCAGCCCGGCGTGCCGGGAATCCAGGTCGGCGAGCAGGTCGCTCAGGGTGTCGCCGGAACCTTCGACGACCTTGGCGCCGCCGGTGTAGCTGCGCAGGATGGTGGGGATGCGAACCTCGATGGCCATGATGTCGTGCTCCTCATTCGAGTGTGCCAGGGGTGACGGGACGGAACGGGTGCGGACGCTGACGGGTCAGCGGCCGGAACACTCGTAGTCGACCGTCGCCGGGCTCTGCCCGAACATGTAGGACTGGACGGCGTGCGGGTCGACCCCAGCCGCCACGATCCGAACCGGCTCCTCGGTCACCACGCCGTCGACGATCCGGAACGACCGGATCTCCTCGGAGTCGGGCTCGCGAGTCGAGACGAGCAGGTAGTGCGCGCCCGGCTCGCCCGCGAAGGAGACGTCGGTGCGCGAGGGGTACGCCTCGGTGGCGGTGTGCGAGTGGTAGATGACAACGGGCTCCTCGTCCCGGTCGTCCATCTCCCGCCACACCCGCAGCTGCTCCATCGAGTCGAACTCGTAGAACGTCATCGACCGCGCGGCGTTGTCCATCGGGATGTGCCGGGTCGGTGTGTCGCTGCCGAGGGGACCGGCGACCACGCCGCACGCCTCGTCTGGGTGGTCCCGGCGCGCGTGGGCGACGATCGCGTCGATGATCGACCGGTCGATGCTCAGCACGTGCACCAGCCTAACGCCTGCCGGGTACCGGCCTGAAGTGGTGCCGGTCACGCCTAATCGATCAAGGCGTTGAGCAGCGACTCCTGTAGATATCCGAGGTACGCGTAGACCGACAGCTGGAACACCCGGCTGGAGGCCGGGTCCTCGGCGACCGCGTCGTCCAGCTCCTCACCCAGGTCCGTCCCGTCCTTGATCTCCAGCCGGACGCCCATCGCCAGCCGGGCGTCGTTCAACGCCCGCAGCCACGCCTCGGCCGCCTCGGCGTCCAGCCGCACCTCACCGCCCGCCTCATCGGGCAGCGCGGCCAGGATGGCCCCCGCCTGATCGATCTTCGCGGTCTTCAGGTCGCCCTCGGTGTAGCGGCGGAACTCGGCGGAGCCGGCCGCGTCCTCGGGGTAGGCCGCCGGGAAGAGCCGGCCGACGACCGGGTCAGTGTGGTCGAAGCCGTCGGTGAGCAGACCGACCACCTCGGAGGCGACCTTGCGCAGCACCCGCACCTCGTCGACGGCGAAGGTGGCGACGTAACGGCCGGCCTGGCGGCGGAACATGCTCACGATGCCCCCCCTGTTCGCGACTGCGGGGCTCGCAGAACCGGCTCACTCCTCGCGCTCACGAGCGGTCCACCGTCGCCCACAACCCGTACGCGTGCAACTGCGACGCGTCGTGCTCCATCCGCTCCCGGGCGCCGGTGGAGACCACGGCGCGGCCCTTGTGGTGCACGTCCAGCATCAGCTGCTCGGCCCTCTCCCGG
The DNA here is from genome assembly GCF_040608175.1 of Micromonospora sp. NPDC005206. Taxonomy (NCBI): domain Bacteria; kingdom Bacillati; phylum Actinomycetota; class Actinomycetes; order Micromonosporales; family Micromonosporaceae; genus Micromonospora; species Micromonospora sp. NPDC005206. The sequence goes on along the minus strand of NZ_JBEXHU010000026.1, from coordinate 37,211 downwards.
CTGTAGCCGAAAAGCTTCTGGAAGACCCAGGTCACGTACGTCATCAGGTTGACCGGGTCGTCCCACACGATCGTCACCCACTGCCGCTCGGACGCCGGCACCTCGTGAGTGGCCGGCGTCTCGACCGGTGCAACCTGCGGAGCCGCCATGCCCCCCATCGTGCCACCGGTTTCCCGGAACCGAGGAACCGGAACGCCGGCCCGGCGAGGATCACCCAACCCGGCGTCCCCGGCCTCGCCCTGAACGCTGTTGGACGCGAGGTCTCGCACGGGGCCGGAGCAGGGCGCAGCCCCGCCGTCAGGCGAGCAGGATGCCGTGATCGACTGCATCGGAGAGCACCGCGCCCAGCGAGAGGCGGATCACCTCGAACCGTCGGGAGATCTCCCGGGACAGCCCCAGCTCGACCTCCCGCAACGCCCGCTGGGACCACGCCCGGGCGGCGTTGTGGTCGTCATTGCCGGGCGTACGCCACTGCTGCCAGCATCCACCGGACAGCGCCACCGCGACCGGCGGGAGCACCTCGTCGCGGGACGCCCGCGGATAGCCGTCGAGCGCGTCGATCGCCTCCGGACCGGTCAGCGAGGCCACGCCGGCCGTGCTGGTGATCAGCAGCACCCGGTCCAGGTCGCGGCCGGGCCAGTGATCGGTCAGGCCGTACTGCACGGCGGTGGCGATCCGGCGGCGCACACCCCCGGCCGGCGGCGCGCCGAGCACCCGGGCCGCGGCGTCCGCCACGATGCCCCGCACCGCGTGGTCGCACTGCGCGGTGGCCAACAGCGACAACGCCGCCATCTCCCGGTCCAGCAACTCCGGCAGGCCGGCGCACCCGACCCCGAAGACGATCTCCTGAACCACCCGCAGGTGGGCGTTCGCCAACTCCAGCGCGAGGTGCTGGCGGATCCGCTGTGCGCAGGAGCGGGTCTGCCGGTCGAGCTGCTCGGACCAGTCCCCCGGGTCGGACACCACCGACACCCGGTCGTGCTGGCCGGGCAGCACCGGCGGATCCGCACTGGCCCGCTGCAACCCCTCGTGCGCCGCCCAACCCACCAGCGCCCGGCGCAGGTCGGCGGCGGACTCGGCGCCGTCGACCGGGAACCACCGCGCACTCGCCAGCGAGGGCACCGCGGCCAGCAGCGCCGCGCGGTGCGCCGCCACGGTCACCGCGACCGGGTCCACCTTCCCCGGCCCGCCCTGTGCCGGCGGGACGGACGCCCCCGCGTCCTCCGTCGTCGCCGCGCCGTCGGGCAGCGGCGCCCAGCCCGCCGCGCCGGGAGTGACCGCGAAGACGACCTTCACCGCGGCCGGGGCCACCTCGGCGAGCAGGTTCAGCTCCGCGGCGGTGAACGCCTGATCGGCCGCAATCACGAAGAGCAGCGCGCCGGCCCGGCCGACCGCGTCGAGCAGCACCCGGCCGCCGGCGACGCCGAGCGTGCCGGTGTCCGGCGTGTCGACCAGGGTGAAGTGCCGCAGCAGCGGCTCGGGCACGCTCAGCTCGACCCGCCGGGGCGGGCGGGCCAGCGCCGGGCCGGCGGCGTCCCGGTCCGCGCCGTAGGAGTGCGGTTGGCGGTAACCCGGCACGTACGCCGCCCGGGTGGGCGCCTTGGCGTGTCGCACCACCAGCCAACTGCCCGCCGGCACGGTGAGCATGACCGGGTCGAGCCCGAGCAGGGTGGCGAACACGCCGCGACGCTCGGCACCGGCGGGGCCGACGGCGACCACGCCGAGCGGCTCCTCCGGAGCGGGGCCGGTCACCCCGATCCGGGTGGGTAGCGGACCGCAGCGCGGCAGGTCAGCTGGGCCGGCCATGTCGCCCGGCGAGTCGACCGAGGGGAGAGGGCCCTGCTTCATCAGGTGGCCTCCCATTGCAGGCGACCAGGCATCCGGTCGCGTGGAAATACCGGTAACGGTACCCGGATGCCGGAAGACTACGGGCGGCCAGGTAACCGGGCGGAACACTTCGAATACTCACCGGTAATCGCGAGATTACTCAACTTCGGTGCGTGACGGTACCGGCGCAGACAGGTCTCGATGGATATGCTGCCGGGATGAGTCGATGGCAGTTCGTCGGCCGAACCGACGAGCTCAACCGCCTGCTGGCGACAGTGACCGGGCAGGCCGGCCGAGGGCTCTTCTTCAGCGGCAGCGCGGGCATCGGCAAGAGCCGGCTGCTGCGCGAGGGCGTGAAAACGCTGCCCACCGACCGGTACGCGATCTGGTCCATCGCGGCCAGCGCCACCACGGCCGCGCTGCCGTTCGGCGGGCTCGTGCAGGTCCTCCCCGCCGAGCAGCCCCAGGGCCTCTCGCCCGCCGGCATCCTGCGCTGGGCGCTGGGCGTGCTGCAACAGCAGGCCGCCGGCCGGCGGATCGTGCTCGCCATCGACGACGCGCACCTGCTCGACCCGCCCTCCGCGGCGCTGGTGCACCTGGTCGCCCGCGCGGAGAACGCCACCGTGGTCGGCACCCTACGCGACGGCGAGCAGATCCCGCTGCCGATCCGCGCACTCTGGACCGACGACCTGGTCGAGCACGTCGAGCTGACCCCGATGCCACCGGCGGAGACCGCCGGGCTGCTGGCGGCGATCCTGGACGGCCCGGTCGACGCCGGCTCCGCCGACCGGCTCGGCCGGCTGTCGGCCGGCAACCCGCTACTGCTGCGCGAGCTGGTGCACGCCGCCAACGGCAGCGCGGAGCTCAAGCGCACCTACGGCATCTGGAAGTGGACCGGGCGGCTGGAGCTGGCGCCCAATCTGACCGACCTGATCGACACCCGGGTCGGGCAGCTCACCGACGGCGTCCGCGCGGTCGTCGAGCTGGTCGCCTTCGGCGAGCCCCTGGGCCTGCACCTGCTCAACCAGGCCGCCGACCCGGCCGACGTGGAGATCGCCGAGGAACGTGGGCTGATCAGCGTGGTGCAGCACGACCGGCGGACCAACGTCCGGCTGGCCCACCCGCTCTACGGCGAGGTCATGCGCCGCCGCTGCCCGGTCAGCCGCACCCGACGGCTCCAGGCGAGCCTCGCGGAGCTGCTCGAGCGAGTCGGCAAGCGCCGCCGCGACGACCTGTTGCGGGTGGCGGTGTGGCGGCTCGACTCGGGCACCGCGCAGGACCCGGCCCTGCTGGTGGACGCCGCGGTGCAGGCATTCACCCGCTACGACGTGCCGCTGGCGACCCGGCTGGCCCGCGCCGCGCTGGACGCCGACGGCGGGTCGGACGCGGCGGAGCTGCTGGCCACCATCCTGATGTTCGCCGACCGGCCGGAGGAGGCCATCGAGGTCCTGGACGCGGTGAGCCCCGACCCCAGCGACGAGCGGCGACTCTGCCGATGGCTGACCGTGCGGGGAATGGTCAGCTACTGGGGGCTGAGCCGGGAATCCACGGTGGAGGAGATCGCGTCCCGTGTCGAGCAGCTCAGCGACTCCGCCGACCGGGCCCGGGTGCACGCCTTCGAGGCGATCATGCGACTGCACCGGCTGGACACGACCACCGCCGTACGGCTCAGCCAGCGGGTGCTGGACCGGCCGGCGGCCAGCGTGGCCGCCCGCGAGCTGGCCCGCAGCACCATCGCATACGTCCAGGCCGCGCAGGGCCAGCTGAGCCGCAGCGGTACGGCGATCGCCCAGGTGCACTCCGCCGCGGCCAGCTGGCGTACCGACATGCCGTACCTGCAACTGGCCCTGGAGTTGGCCCGCGGCACCCGGCTCATGCTCACCGGCGACCTGGTCGGAATCGACGCGATCGTCGCCGACGAGTTCGCCGACCTCGCGGGTGCGGGGGACTTCCGGCTCGGCACCGGATACCTGGCCATCCTCCAGGCGTACGCCGCCCGCATGCGCGGGCAGAGCGACGGGGCGATGCGGACGTCGCTGGGCGCCTGCGCGGTGCTGGCCACCAGTCGGGTCTACGCCGGTCTGGCCCAGGCCGAACGGGCGCAGGCGGCGGCGCTGCGCGGCGACGCGGCGCAGGCCACCGAGGCGATGGCCGAGGCGGACCGCACCCAGGCACCGGGCATGGCGGTGCTCTACCCGTGGCTGGAGCAGGCCCGCGGCGCGGTGCTCGCCGCGTCGGGCGATCTGCCCGGCGCGATCAAACAGCTCAACGACCTGGTGGACCGGCTGCGCTCGGACGGCTTCGCCGGGCACGAGGTGCACGTCCTGCACGATCTGGTCCGGCTGGATCAGGCCGGCGCGCCGGTCGGGCCGACCTGCTCCGACGGCGGCCGGCGCACCGTCGCGCAGCGCCTCGCCGAGCTCTCTGAGCAGGTCGACGGCGTGCTCCCGCCGCTGCTGGCCCGGCACGCCCGGGCCGCGGTGACCGACGCCGCCACGGATCTGCTCGCGGTCGCCGACGACTACGTCGCGCTGGAGCTGCACGTGTACGCCGCCGAGGCCACCGCCCAGGCCCTGCACCGGCTGCGCCGGCAGCACTCGGCGGCGGCCGGCGACGCCCGGGAGCGTCTCGCCGGGTTGCTCAGCCGCTGCGACCTGATCCGTACGCCGGCGCTGCACGCCGGGGCGCCGGTGCTGACCGAGCGGGAGTGGCAGGTGGCCCGGCTCGCCGCGCACGGCGCGACCAGCCGAGCCATCGCCGAGCGGCTCTACCTCTCGGCACGAACGGTGGAGAACCATCTCCAGCGGATCTACACCAAGCTCGGTGTGACCGGCAGGGCCGAGCTGTGGGCGGCCCTCCGGTCGATCCCGGGCCACGAGGGCGGCGCCGCGAGCTGAACCTTAGGCTGGGGCGGTGAGCACTCTCCGCCCCTCGCTGCTGACCGACCACTACGAGCTGACCATGGTCAGCGCAGCCCTCAAGGACGGCACCGCCGACCGCCGTTGCGTCTTCGAGGTGTTCAGCCGCCGGCTACCGACCGGGCGCCGGTACGGCGTGGTCGCCGGCACGGCCCGGCTGATCGAGCTGATCCGCGACTTCCGGTTCGACCCGGCGGAGATCGACTTCCTGCGTCGGACCGGGGTGGTCGACGACGCGGCCGCCGCCTGGCTCGCCGACTACCGCTTCACCGGCGACATCGACGGGTACGCCGAGGGTGAGCTCTTCTTCCCCGGTTCGCCGATCCTCACCGTCTCCGGCGGCTTCGCCGAGTGCGTGGTGCTGGAGACGCTGGCGCTCTCGGTGCTCAACCACGACAGCGCGGTGGCGGCGGCGGCGGCCCGGATGGTGACCGCGGCACGCGGCCGGACGCTGATCGAGATGGGAGCGCGCCGGGCGCACGAGGGGGCCGCGGTGGCCGCGGCGCGGGCCGCGTACCTGGCCGGTTTCCGGTTCACCTCCAACCTTGCCGCCGGTGCGCACTACGGCATCCCCACGGCGGGCACTGCGGCACACGCGTTCACGCTGCTGCACGACGACGAACGGGCCGCGTTCGCCTCGCAGGTGGCCACGCTGGGCAACAACACGACGCTGCTCGTCGACACGTACGACATCAGCCAGGGCATCCGCAACGCGATAGCGGTGGCCGGGCCGGCACTGCGGGCGGTGCGAATCGACTCGGGCGACCTCGCGGTGATCGCCCAGCAGTCCCGGGAACTGCTGGACTCGCTGGGCGCCACCGAGACCAAAATCATCGTCTCTGGCGACCTGGACGAGCACGCGATCGCGTCGCTGGCCGCCGAGCCGGTGGACATGTACGGCGCTGGCACGGCCGTGGTCACCGGCTCCGGGGCTCCCACCGCCGGGCTGGTCTACAAGCTCGTCGAGGTCGAGGGACGGCCGGTGGTGAAGCGCTCCGAGCACAAGGCGACCATCGGCGGCCGGAAGGTCGCGGTCCGCCGGCACAAGCCGACCGGCACCGCCACCGAGGAGGTCATCTGCCCGCAGGGCGTGCCGGACCGACAGCCCAACGACCGGATGCTCCAGCGCTCGTACGTGGTCGACGGCGAACCGGTGGAGCTGCCCACCCTCGACGAGTCGCGGGAACACCTGCGGGAGTGCCTGATCTCCATCCCGTGGGAGGGGCTGAAGCTCTCCGCCGGCGACCCGGCCGTGCCGGTCACCGTCGTACCCGCCGACTGAGATCACCCGGGGCCCGCCACACGGGCGCGGCCGTGACGAGAGGAGCGCCCGGTGCGCAATGCGCTGATCATCGTGGACGTGCAGAACGACTTCTGCGAGGGCGGCTCGCTGGCCGTCGCTGGCGGCGCGGGGGTGGCCGCCGGCATCTCCCGGCTGATCGCCACCGAGCCGGACCGGTGGGCGCACGTGGTCGCGACCAAGGACTACCACATCGACCCGGGTGCGCACTTCGGCGATCCGCCGGATTTCGTGGAGTCCTGGCCCCGGCACTGCGTGGTCGGCACCAGCGGCTCGGAGTTCCACCCCGACCTGGACACCGAGCGGGTCGAGGCGATCTTCCACAAGGGTGAGCACGCGGCGGCGTACTCCGGGTTCGATGGGCACGCCGACGACGGCGAGTGCCTGGCCGACTGGCTGCGCCGGCACGACGTGGACCGGGTCGACCTGGTCGGCATCGCCACCGACCACTGCGTCCGGGCGACCGCGCTGGACGCCGCCCGGGAGGGCTTCGCCACCACCGTGCTGCTGGAGCTGACGGCGGCGGTCGCTCCGGACACCACCGACGTGGCGCTGCGGGCGATGGACGGCGCGGGGGTGACCCTGCACGGTCAGCCTGTGATCAGGGCCGCATGAGGCGGTAATTGGTTGGTCATCGGCCCGCCGCCGGTCGAGGATGTCGCCGGAGGTACGGACCCACGTGAACATGAAGCCTTACCGGGAAGCGCTCGCTCTGCCCGGCCTGCGGTCGCTGCTGCTGGTAGCCGTCCTCGCCCGGATTCCGCTCACCGCGACCGGGGTGACGTTGACCTTCCACGTGGTGCTCGACCTCGATCGGGGCTATGGGGCGGCCGGCCTGGTCGGCGCGGCCATCACGGTGGGCGCGGCGATCGGCGGCCCGTTGCTCGGTCGGCTGGTGGACCGGCGTGGCCTGCGCCCGGTCCTGGTGCTCACCGGCATCGCCGAGGCGGTGTTCTGGGCCACCGCGCCGTCGCTGCCGTACCCGCTGCTGCTGCCTGCCGCCTTCGTCGCCGGCTCGCTCGCCCTGCCGATCTTCTCGGTGGTCCGGCAGTCCATCGCGGCGCTGGTTCCGGAGGATCGGCGCCGCCCGGCGTACGCGCTGGACTCGATGTCGGTGGAGCTGTCCTTCATGGTCGGCCCGGCGTTGGCGGTGGCCCTGGTCACCGCGATCTCCGCACGGACCACCCTCTACCTGGTCGGCGCCGGCATCGTTGCCGCCGGGATCGCCCTGTGGCTGCTCAATCCACCGATCCGTGGCGTCGCCGAGCCCACCGGCCCGCGGCGCAGGGTGCCTCGCCGGGAGTGGCTGACCCCCCGGCTGCTCGCCGTCCTGGCGGTCAGCGCCGCCGCGACCCTCGTGCTCGGCGGGACCGACGTGGCGGTGGTTGCCGTGCTGCGGGAGAGCGGTGAGGCCGGCTGGACCGGCGCGGTGCTGGCCGGCTGGGCGGTCGCCTCGTTGTTCGGTGGCTTCGCGTACGGTGCCGTGCACCGCTCACTCTCCCCGCTGGCGCTGACCGCGGCGCTCGGCCTTTGCACCATCCCGGTCGGGCTGGGCGGCGCGCACTGGTGGCTACTCTGCCTGGCGCTGATCCCGGCCGGGGCGCTCTGCGCGCCGACCATCGCGGCCTCCTCCGACGCGGTCAGCCGGCTGGCACCGGCAGAGGTGCGCGGTGAGGCGATGGGCCTGCACGGATCCGCGGTCACCGTGGGCATCGCCGTCGGCGCGCCGCTCGCCGGTGCGGTGATCGACGCCAGCGCCCCGCTCTGGGGTTTCGTGGTGACCGGCGCGCTGGGTGCGCTGGTGACCCTGGTGGTGCTTCCGATCGAGCTGCGTCGCCGCCGCAACGCGGACGCGGCCACCCCGCCCCCGCCCGTCGAGACCGACCTCACCCCCGCCGCGGCCCGCTGAAGCCGGCACGTCGCGGCCTTGCGGCGAACGAACCTCCCCTGCCTGGCTGGCGAACGAACCTCCCCGGCTCGCGTGGGAAGTCCCCCGGGCGCGGGAACCGGTTTGCCGTGCCGCCCGTGCCGCTGCCCGGCGGGCCTGTGCCGGAGAAGGGTTATACCTGTAAGTCATAGATATACCTCAGAGGTATAAGGCTCATCAGGTACAGGTGGCCCGGGGAACCCGTCAGGCGGCGGGCCGGCGCGGGCGGTGACGAGCCGGCCCCAGCCGTGACGGGCCGAGCCGAGCCGAGGCGAGGCGAGGCGGGAATGGCGACGGGCGCCGCTTCCGGTGGTCCCGGTGGCGGCGCCCGTCGTACAGCTGCGGAGCTGAGTGTCAGTTCCGGTCGATGTCGCTGGCGGTGTCCTCGCGGTAGCTGGCACCGCCGTCCGACTCGCTGGTGAGCGGCTTGGCGCCACCCTCCGGCGGGCCGGCCAGGCTCTGGCCGCCGGCGGCCAGCTCCGGGAACTTCGCGTCGAACGCCGGCCGCTCGGAGCGGATCCGGGGCATCCGGTCGAAGTTGCGCAGCGGCGGCGGGCTGCTCGTCGCCCACTCCAGCGAGTTGCCGTAACCCCAGGGGTCGTTCACCTCGACCACCGGGCCGGTCTTGTACGACTTCCAGCAGTTGTAGATGAACGGCAGCGTGGAGATACCGGTGATGAACGCGCCGATGGTGGAGATCACGTTCAGCGTGGTGAAGCCGTCGCTGGGCAGGTAGTCGGCGTATCGGCGGGGCATGCCCTCGTTGCCTAGCCAGTGCTGCACCAGGAACGTGGTGTGGAAGCCGATCATGGTGAGCCAGAAGTGCACCTTGCCCAGGCGCTCGTCGAGCATCCGGCCGAACATCTTCGGGAACCAGAAGTAGATGCCACCGAAGACGGCGAACACGATGGTGCCGAAGAGCACGTAGTGGAAGTGCGCCACCACGAAGTACGAGTCCGACACGTGGAAGTCGACCGGCGGGCTGGCCAGCAGCACGCCGGTGAGACCGCCGAAGAGGAAGGTCACCAGGAAGCCCACCGCCCAGAGCATGGGCGTCTCGAAGCTGATCTGGCCTCGCCACATGGTGCCGATCCAGTTGAAGAACTTCATACCGGTGGGCACGGCGATCAGGTAGCTCAGGAAGCTGAAGAACGGCAGCAGCACCTGACCCGTGGCGAACATGTGGTGCGCCCAGACGCTCATGGAGAGCGCGGCGATCGAGATGGTGGCGGCCACCAGACCCTTGTAGCCGAAGATCGGCTTGCGGGAGAAGACCGGAATGATCTCCGAGATGATGCCGAAGAACGGCAACGCGATGATGTACACCTCGGGGTGCCCGAAGAACCAGAACAGGTGCTGCCAGAGCATCGGCCCACCGGTCGCCGGGTCGTACACGTGGGCCCCGATGATTCGGTCGGCGGCGAGCGCGAAGAGCGCGGCGGCCAGCAGCGGGAAGACCAGGATCACCAGCAGGCTGGTGACCAGGATGTTCCACGTGAAGATCGGCATCCGGAACATGGTCATGCCCGGCGCGCGGAGAGTCAGGATCGTGGTGATCATGTTCACCGCGCCGAGGATGGTGCCCAGGCCGGAGACGGCCAGGCCCACCACCCACATGTTCCCGCCGACGCCCGGCGAGTGCTCCGCGGTGCTCAACGGGGTGTAGGCGGTCCAGCCGAAGTCGGCGGCGCCGCCGGGGGTCATGAAGCCGGCGATCGCGATCGACCCGCCGAAGAGGAACAGCCAGAAGGCGAAACTGTTCAGCCGCGGGAAGGAGACGTCGGGTGCGCCGATCTGGATCGGCACGATGTAGTTCGCGAAGGCGAACACGATCGGCGTCGCGAAGAACAGCAGCATGATCGTGCCGTGCATCGTGAAGAGCTGGTTGTACTGCTCGGGCGACAGGAACTGCAGCCCGGGTTGGGCCAGCTCAGCCCGCATGATCAGGGCCATCAGGCCGCCGATCATGAAGAACGCGAACGCGGTGACCATGTACATGATCCCGATCTGCTTCGCGTCCGTGGTACGCAGCAGCCGCGCGATGGCCGACCCCTTGACCGGCTCCCGGACCGGCCAGGGCCGGGTCACGACCGGCTTGGGTGCGACGGTGGTCACGAGTGGCCTCCGGTTCTCGTTTGTCCCGCTCGGCACACGCTGGTTATCTGCGGGCCGTCATCCGCAAGGAGGATAGTCCCCGGCAGGTCGCAGCGCCGCGTGGGGTGGCGGGACACGATCTACAGCGGGCCGACCAGCAGCCGGTAGTGCTCTCCGAAGATCCGGTCGCCGCGTCCACGCAGCAGCGGGTCGCGCAGCGCCGGCGGCACGTCCCGGGTCCGGTTGCGGTCCCGGGTCCGGTCCCGCACCCATCGGGTACGCGGGCGGCGGCGGCTCTCGTACGCCACCAGCGCCGCCTCCACGCTGCCGGCGGCGCGCAGCGACTCGGCCAGCACCACGGCGTCCTCCAGCGCCATCGCCGCGCCCTGGGACAGGGTCGGCGCGGTGGCGTGCGCGGCGTCGCCGACCAGCAGCACCCGCCCCCGGTGCCAGCGGCCCAGCTCCACCTCGTCGGTGATCGCGACGTGCACCCGGTCGAGCGCCGCCAGCACCTCGGGCACCGGGCCGCGGTAGTCGGCGAAGAGTTCGCGCAGCCGGGCCAGCGGGTCGGCGGGCGGCTCGGTGCCCGCCTCGTCGGCGTAGCAGTGCAGCCGACCGGCACCGATCGGCACCATCAGCAACCCGCAGCGCTGACCGAGCAGGGCGGTCCACTCGGTGACCGGAGGGCCATCGCGGAGCACGGCCCGGTAGACCACCTGCCCGACCGGGCGGGGCGGCCCGCCGAGGGAGGCCAGGGTACGGACCGAGGATCGCGGCCCGTCGGCACCGATGACCAGGTCGTACTCGGTGCTGGTGCCGTCGGTGAAGGTGACCCCGACCCCGCCCGGGAGCAGATCCAGGGTGCGGACCTCGGCGCCGTGGCGGACCGCGCCGCCGGCTCCGCTGAGCAGCACCCGGTGCAGATCCGCCCGGGGCAGCGCCCGGCACTCGCCGACGCCGGCCCAGAGAGTGTCGAGGTCGACCTCGCAGAGCGGCACGCCGGCGGCGTCGAAGAAGCGCTGGCGGTGGATCACCTGCCCGAGTGGGCGGACCGGGTCGTGCAGGCCCAGCCGGTGCAGCGCGCGAGCGGCGTTGCCCGGTAGGTAGAGGCCCGTGTCGGTGGACTCCCCCGGTGGCAGCTTGTCCGTGACGTCCGGCCGGAAGCCCACCAGGCGCAGCGCCCGGGCCACGGCCAGGCCGGCAATGCCCGCGCCGACGACGAGGATGCGCAGGGGGGAGCCACCCATGGTGGTGTACGCCTCCGGAGGGGATACGGCACGCGTTGGAGGCAACACGCTACTCGGCGCTATCGGCGCACACCAGGGCCCGATCGGCCCGCCCGAAGCCGATCGTTGGGCGGCCCGCACCGGTTAGCTGGATGTCCGCCGACGGCCGTCCGGCGCGGGCGTGGCAATCCTCACAATTCACCAGTTTGACGCGTACGGTTGCGCCAGAGTTTCAGGCATGTAAATGTGTCATTGAGCGTGGGAGCGCTCCCGTCTTCGCCCCGACCCGTCCGGCGCCCGGCACGCGCCGCAGTCAAGGAGCGTCATGAAACGTCCACTTCGGGCCCTAGTCGCCGCCGGGCTGCTACTCGCCAGCTCACTCGTTGCCGTGACCTTCGGCGGCAACGCCTCCGCCGACACCCAGATCTGCGAACAGTACGGCTCCACCGTGATCCAGAGCCGGTACGTGGTGCAGAACAACCGCTGGGGCACCAGCGCCCAGCAGTGCATCAATGTCACCAGCACCGGCTTCGAAATCACCACCCTCAACGGCAGCAGCCCCACCAACGGCGCGCCGACGGCGTACCCCTCGGTGTTCTTCGGTTGCCACTACACCAACTGCTCTCCCGGCACGAACCTGCCGATCCAGGTGAGCCAGATCAGCAGCGCCACCAGCAGCATCAACTACCGGTACGTCAGTGGCGCCACCTACAACGCCTCGTACGACATCTGGCTGGACCCGTCGCCCAAGCGAGACGGGGTGAACCAGATGGAGATCATGATCTGGCTCAACCGGCAGGGCTCGATCCAGCCCATCGGTTCACCGGTCGGCACGGCCACCCTGGCCGGCCGGACGTGGGAGGTCTGGCGGGGCAGCAACGGTTCCAACAACGTCATCTCGTACGTCGCGCCGTCGGCGATCTCCAGCCTGAACTTCAGCGTGCTGGACTTCATCAACGACGTCCGCAACCGGGGTGCGATCACCAACAGCTGGTACCTGACCAGCATCCAGGCCGGCTTCGAGCCCTGGCAGGGCGGCGTCGGCCTCGCGGTGACCTCGTTCTCGGCCGCCGTCAACGGTGGCGGCACGCCGCCCACCACCCCACCGCCCACCACGCCGCCGCCGGGTGGCGCGGGTTGCGCGGTGAAGTACACGCCGAACTCGTGGAACAACGGCTTCACCGCCGACGTGCAGATCACCAACACCGGGTCCAGCGCGCTGAACGGCTGGACGCTGACCTACAACCTGCCCAGCGGGCAGCAGGTCACCAACGCCTGGAACGCCACGGTGAGCCAGAGCGGGTCCGCGGTGACCGCCCGGAACGTCGGCCACAACGGTTCCGTTCCACCCGGGGGTACCGCGAGCTTCGGGTACCAGGGGACGGTGAGCGGGGCGTACTCGTCACCGACGAGCTTCTCGCTTAACGGGGCGACCTGCGCCCGCACCTGACCGGCCAACGGTGGGGCGTGGCCATCCGGTCACGCCCCACCGGTGATGTCCACTCGGGTTCCTTGAAGTCGGGGCGTCCTCGCACCTGGGATACCCCGAATTCTTGGAAATCGAGTCGATCTGGCAGTGCGGGTCAGACCCGGGTGAGGCGGACGGCGTCGGCGATGACCAGGCCGGTGCCGTTGCTCCACCGGCTCACGCCCACCCGGTTGGCGTCACCGGCCGGCAGGGTGAACGTGCCGAGGATCCGCCACTGCCCGCCGGTGATCCGCTGGTCGACGCGGACCGTCTGGTTGCCGGTGGTGGTGGCGACGATGTACGGCGCGGCGCTGTTGTAGCCGGCGTTCGCGGGCCACCAGGCCTCGACGCGGTAACTGGCGGTGGCCGGGACGGCGAACCGGTACCACGCGACGTCGCTGGCCGCGACCGGGTCCGCGTACCGGTAGTCGGCGCCGTACCGCTGGCCGGAGTACGAGGACACACCCCAGTTGGCGCTGGCGGTGAAGCGGCCGGCGGTGGTGTTGTCCACGGTGGAGGACCACGCGGTGCCGCCGCCGGCCATCCTGGCGGCCACGTCGGACCGCATCACGTTCAGGTCGATGAAGGACGGGTCGATCTTGCCGCTGGTGCTGGTCTCCCGGTGCCCTCGGGCGTAGCTGCTGTCCCTGCCCAGCCGGGTGAGCACAGCGGCGGTGGCGGCGATCGACGCGTTGTACTGCGCGGCGGTCATCTCCTGGTTGACGCCGTTGTAGTCGATCTCCCACCCGATCATGAGCGTGTTGCCGTCTCCCGACGGGATCGGTCCGCTGCCACCGCTGACCCCGGCGTGGTTGCACCGGCCGGCCGAGATGACGTGGAATACCCCGTTGTAGTCGACCAGCGCCTGGCAGAGCGGGCCGGCCAGGTCCGGTCGGCCGTTGATGCAGATGCCGAGCGCCGGGTGCGGGTTGCTGGCGCTGGAGGTCGAGGCCGTGTGGTGCCAGAGCACCCCGATCGGGTCGAAGGAGCCGGGCCGCATCCGGTTGAGCCAGTCCCCCTCGACGACGACCTGGACCCCGGCGGCGCGCAGCACGTCGACCAGCCAGGGAATGGTGGCCATCAGGAGCCCCCGAGCAGGTCGGCCAGGCACTCGGCCTTCGGCGCGGCGCTCGCCGGGGCGGGCCGGGCGACGGTGGTCAGCGCGGCGGCCACCAGGGCGGGGATGGCGAGCATCCCTCGGCGGCGCAGACGGATGGATGGTGACCGGGCCATGGCGATCCTCCAGCGACGGCGGGTTCGAACGCATCGACGAACGTGATGACGGGCACGCTATACCGTCATGAGCGTCGATGTCGATACCCTTCACACACGCGCCGTTCACTGAAGGAATTTGGCAGAATCAGGCGTTGCCGAGCGCGTCGATCTCGCGCATCTCCTCCGCCGTCAACGAGAAGTGGAAGACGTCGAAGTTGGCGCTGATCCGCTCCGGGGTCACCGACTTCGGGATCACCACGATCTCGTGGTCGATGTGCCAGCGCAGCACCACCTGCGCCGGCGAGACGCTGTGCGCGCCGGCGATCCCGGTGAGTACCGGATTGCTCAGGTCGGTCGTCTTGAACGCGCTGTACCCCTCCAGCACCACTCCCCGGTCCCGGTGCTCGGCGTGCCGCTGCCGGTCGTACAGCATCGGGCCCCACCGAATCTGGTTGACCGCCGGATTCTCCTCGGTCGACTGGATCAGCTCGTCCATCTCCGCCGTGCTGTAGTTGCTGACCCCCACCGCCCGGGCCAGGTTCTCGTCCCGGGCGGCCAGCAACTCCCGCCACATCGGGATGCTGTCGGTGGCGGACGGCGGCCAGTGGATCAACCAGAGATCCACCTGGTCGACGCCGAGCGCCTCCAGACTGGCCTCCAGCGTCTCCCGCTCCCGGCCTACCCGGTCCGGCGGGACCTTGGTGGTGATGAAGATGTCCTCGCGGCGCATCCCGCTCTCCTGGACCGCCCGGCCGACCTCCCGCTCGTTGCCGTACAGGGTGGCGGTGTCGAGGTGCCGGTAGCCGGTGTCGAGCGCGGCCAGCACCGCGTCGTAACCGGCCTGGCCGGTGGCCTTCCAGGTGCCGAACCCGAGCAGGGGCATCCGCACGTCACCGGGGAGCAGGACGGTGGGCTGGTCCGTGTTGTCCATATGGACCGTTCTACCCGCCCGACGCCCGGCCGGCGAGCGAACCGGACACTCAGGTGTCCAGCGGGACGGTCCGGTTTGCCGGAGAATGCGGGTGTGACCGACCGGCTGGAGGAGTACCGGCGTCGGCGGGACGCGGCCCGCACACCCGAGCCGGTGCCGGCGCGGAGCCCGACGGCGGCCGGCCCCGGCGACGGCGCCGCCCGCTTCGTCATCCAGCAGCACCACGCCCGCAGCCTGCACTGGGACCTGCGCCTGGAGCACGAGGGGGTGCTGGCGTCCTGGGCGGTGCCGCGCGGCCTGCCCCGCGACCCCGGCCACAACCACCTCGCCGTGCACACCGAGGACCACCCGATGGAGTACCTCGACTTCCACGGCGAGATCCCAGCCGGCGAGTACGGCGGCGGCCGGATGGTCATCCACGACCGCGGCACCTACCGCTCGGAGAAGTGGCGCGACGACGAGGTGATCGTGACCCTCGCCGGGGAGCGGACCGCCGGGCGGTACGTGCTCTTCCCCACCGGCGGCCGGGACTGGATGGTCCGGCGTACCGACCCGGCCCCGCCCGGCTGGACGCCGATGCCCGAGCTGGTCCGCCCGATGCACGCCACGCCCGCCGCCGGGCTCCCCCGGGACGTCGCCGGGTGGGGCTACGAGCTGCGCTGGGACGGGGTTCGGGCGATGGCGTACGTCTCCGGTGGGCGGCTGCGGCTGCTCTCGGAGACCGACGAGGAGATCACCGGCGGATACCCGTGGCTGCGCGCGCTGGCCGAGGCGCTGGCCCCGACCGAGGCGGTGCTGGACGGTGTGCTGGTGCGCATCGACGGCGCCGGCCGGGTGCGCCCGGCAGGCGCGGCCAGCGGCGGCAGGGTCCCGGCGGGCGCCCAGTACCTCCTGGTCGACCTGCTCTGGCTGGAGGGCGTGAGCAGCGTGGACCTGCCGTACGCGCAACGCCGGGAACTGCTCGACGGGCTGGCGCTGACCGGTACGCACTGGCAGACTCCGCCGTGGTTCCCCGGCGCCGGCGACGAGGCCCTGCGCACCGGGCGTGAGCAGGGCCTGCCCGGCGTGGTCGCCAAGCGGCTGGACTCGGTCTACGAGCCGGGGAAGCGCAGCGGGCGCTGGCTCAGCATCGACGCGGTCTGACGGCGAGGAGCGACGTGTACCTGACCCACCTGGACTGCCCACGCTGCGGCCGGGAGTACGCCGCCGACCGGTTGCAGAACCTGTGCGAGTGCGGCTCCCCGCTGCTGGCCCGCTACGACCTCGCGGCGGTGGCAAAGGCGGTCACCCCGGAGCGCTTCCCGCTGCGCCCGGCCGACCTGTGGCGCTACCGGGAGCTGCTGCCGGTCGCCGACCCTCGACACGTCACCACGCTCGGCGAGGGTTGGACGCCACTGCTACGCGCCCCGGCGTACGGAGCCGAGATCGGCATCGAGGACCTGATGGTCAAGGACGAGGGGCTGATGCCGACCGGCTCGTTCAAGGCGCGCGGCGCCGCGGTCGGCGTGAGCCGGGCCCGCGAGCTGGGCGTCGAGCGGATCGCCATGCCCACCAACGGCAACGCCGGCTCGGCCTGGGCGACGTACGCGGCGCGGGCCGGGATGGGAGCCACCATCGTCATGCCGTTGCCGGCGCCGAGCATCTGCCGGCGTGAGTGCGTGGCGGCCGGCGCCGACCTGCGCCTGATCGACGGGCTGATCAGCGACGCGAGCCGGCGGGTGGCCGAGTTGGTCGCGGAGTCCGCCGGGGCGATCTTCGACGCCGGCACGCTGCGCGAGCCCTACCGGCTGGAGGGCAAGAAGACGATGGGGTACGAGATCGTCGAGCAGCTCGGCTGGCAGACGCCCGACGTGATCATCTACCCGACGGGCGGCGGTGTCGGGCTGATCGGCATCCACAAGGCGTTGCACGAGCTGCGCGAGCTGGGCTGGATCGGCGACAAGCTGCCCCGGCTGGTGGCGGTGCAGTCGACCGGCTGCGCGCCGATCGTGCGGGCCTTCGCCGCCGGCGAGGATCGGGCCCGGCCGTGGGCCGGCGCCCACACCGTCGCGTTCGGCATCACCGTGCCGGCGCCGCTCGGCGACGAGCTGATCCTGGCGGCGCTGCGGGACTCCGCCGGCACGGCCGTGGCCGTCGACGACGCGGACATCCTGGCCGACCTGCGGGCCTTCGCCACCCGGGAGGGGCTGCTGCTCTGCCCGGAGGGGGCCGCCTGCCTGACCGCGGCACGACAGTTGCGCGCGGGCGGTTGGATCCGGGCCGGTGAGCGGGTGGTGGTGCTCAACACCGGCGCCGGGCTGAAGTATCCGGAGACCGTCGACGTCTCCGGCGTACCCGTGCTGGCCTGAGCCGGCGGGCGCCCCGCGGACCGTGCGGTCCGCGGGGTGCCGCGGTGCCGGCCTACTGGTAGGTGATGTCGGACGGTGCGTAGAGGCAGTTGACGCCGTCGGCGCCCTCCCCGATCTGGACGGGCTCGCTGCCCTTCGGCACGCCCCGGTACTTGACGCAGATCGAGGTGTCCCGGTCCGGGTCGCCGACGATGGTGATCCGGCTGAACCGGGCGGTGTCGCCCCAGTTGGTGTTGATGCCGGCGATCGCGTCGGTGTCGCGGACGATCACGTTGTCGATCACCACGTGCCGCTGGTACGAGGTGGAGCAGTTGCCGCAGGCCCGGTAGAGCTTGCCGGCGTTCTCCACCCGGAAGTTCCTGATGGTGACGGTGCCGGAGCCGTTGTGCTGGAAGACCTTGTCGCTGGCCGAGCGGGCGCCGCCGCCGTCGACCGTGTACGTGGTGCCACCGCGGAAGGTGGCCGCGTCCTCGCCCACGTCCTCCCACCAGACGTTGATCAGGGTGCAGTTGCCCTCGCAGTGCACGCCGTCACCGGCGGGCGCGCCGATGATGACGTTGCGCAGGGTGGCACCGGCGGCCAGCTCGAACATCGGGTCCTGGCTCTCGCTCTGGCCGCCGTCGCCGATGCCGTAGTAGCGCCTGAGCCCGCCGTCGAAGGTGCCCGAGACCGGGATCGTCGCGTCCACCTTCTGGTTCCCGGTGGGCGTCGGCCAGCCCGCGGGCGGCGGGTTGGTCGGGCCCGGCGTGGTGGGCGGCGGGGTCGTCGGGGGCGGGGTGCCACCGCCGGACGCGTCCACGATGACGTCGTCGAAGCCGCCGCTGGCGTACGCGGTGACCAGGCCGATCCGGCCGGCGCCGACCAGGCTGTTGCTGCCGGCGGCGATCTGGGTGCCGTTGACGAAGCCGCGGATGGTGCTGCCGCTGGCCTCGATGCGCAGGGTGTACCAGTTGCCGGTGCCGATGCCCAGCGACGCGGAGCCGATCGAGGTGATGGCGCTGCCGTTGACGGCCTGGAGTTCGGCCCGTCCGGAGCCGAGCAGGGCCAGCCGGTACATCTTGGTGCTGCTGCTGGACCGGGCCGCGAGCCCGACCAGGGCGCTGGACGAGCCGAAGCTGGCCGGCCGGACCCGGGCCTGCACCGAGTAGTCGGTCCAGCTGGTCTGGCCGGCGAACTGCCGGGCCAGCGAGCTGCCGGCGTTGGACTGGTTGAGCACGCCCGAGCCGTCGACGGTCCAGGTGCCGCCGGACTTGGACCACCCGGTGGTGTTGCCGTCGTTGAAGTCGTCGGTGAAGACGGTGGCCGCGAAGGCCGAGGTCATGCCGGCCGCGAGGGCGGCCACGGTCGCGCCGGCGCCCACCGCGAGCAGCAATGGTCGTCGGCCGGGGAGTCGTCTCTTCTGCACAGCTGTCCTCCTTGACGCGTGTGGTGGCGATCCCGCGGCCGTCCGTACGGGGACGTGCCGGCACGGCGTGACGCCATGGCCTGGGATCGGTGCGCCCCGTCGGATGCCCGGTGTCCGGAGCGGGGTGAAGCGGGATCAAAGCCGTGGGAAAGGGCTTTCCCGCATCTTCGAGGCTAGGACCGCGTACGCATCAACGTCAATGCCTTGCGCTTGCAGGTCTGTTGCAGGATTCACCGGAAGGCGGGGCGGTCGACCGGTCAGAAGCTGTACGGATCGGTCAGCCGCCAGGCCGCGTTGATCAGGCCGATGTGCGACAGCGCCTGCGGGGTGTTGCCGAGCTGCGCACCGGTGACCAGGTCGATCTGCTCGCTGAACAGGCCCACGTCGTTGGCTCGCCCGACCACCCGCTCGAACAGCTCCTCGGCCCGGCGCCGCTCGCCCGCCAGCATCAGGCACTCCACCAGCCAGAACGAGCAGAGCACGAAGCCGGCCGGGTCGGTCGACCAGCGGCGTACCAAACCGTCGTCGGTGCCCAGCTCCCGCTCCACCACCTCGATGGTGGAGCGCATCCGCCGATCAGTGGCCGGCAGGAAGTGCACCACCGGCAGGAAGAGCGCCGATGCGTCCAGCTCGGCCGAGCCGAACGCGCCGGTGAACGCGCCGATCCGCTCGTTCCAGCCCCGCCGGAGCACCTCGTCGCGGATCTCGTCGCGGATCCTGGCCCAGCGGTCCGGGGCGGCCCGCTCGCCCAGCCGGTCGGCGAGCCGCACCGCCCGGTCCATGGTCATCCAGCAGAGCACCTTCGAGGAGAGGTAGTGCTGGTCCCCGTCGCGGGCCTCCCACATGCCCCGGTCCGGCAGATGCCAGGTGCTCGCCACCTGCTCGGTCAGCCCGAGCACCATCTCCCGCAGCTCCCCGTCGAACGTCCCGCCCAGGTAGTCGCGCAGCCGCCAGACCGCCGACATCACCTCCCCCGGCACGTCCAGCTGTCGCTGCCGCCAGGCGTCGTTGCCGATCCGGACCGGCCGGCTGCCGGCGTAGCCGGCCAGCTGCGGGCAGTCGTGCTCGGTGAGGTCACGCTCCCCCTCCAGCCCGAACAGCACCGGCACCGGCTCGTCGCCGATCCGGCCGATCGAGCGGGACACCCAGGCGAACAGCTGGGACGCCTCGTGGGGGCAGGCCGCCACCCAGAGCGCCCGCATGGTCATCGAGAAGTCGCGCAGCCAGGCGAAGCGGTAGTCGTAGTTGCGGTCACCGCCGATCTGCTCCGGCAGGGACGTGGTCAGCGCGGCGGTGATCGCGCCACTGCGGGAGTACGTGAGACCGGTCAGCACGGTCGCGCTGGGCCGGACCAGCTCGGGGTACCGGCCCGGATACTGGTGCGGCTCCCGGTACGCCTCCCACGCCCGTACCGTGTCGGCGAGTGCGGCCACCGGGTCCAGCCGGACCGGCGGGTCGCCGTACGTGGCGCCGTACGCCACGTCCATCCCGATCACCTGGCCGGCGGAGACCTCGAACTCGTGGGTCACCCGGTCCCGGCCGGCCCGTAGCGGCAGCTCCGCGGAGCGCAGCAACAGTGTCACCGGGCCCGCCCCGGCCACGACCGTGCCGTCCGGCTGCTCGTGCAGGTACGGGGTGAGCAGGCCGTACTCCGGACGGGGTGCGAAGTCCAACGCCATCCGGACGCGCCCCGACAGCCCCTCGATCACCCGGATCAGCACGGCGGGTGAGTTCTGGCCGAGTTCGTGCGCACGGGCGCCGAACTCGGCGGCGAGCGCGTCGGTGACCGCCACGCTGCCGTTAGGGGTGTGGTGCACCGTGCGCAACACCAGCGTGTCCGGCCGGTACGAGCGCTCCACCCGGTATCCCTGCCCGCCCACGCCCACCGGCGCCAACCGGAAGTGCCCGGCGCGCGGGTCGAGCAACCGCCCGAACACGGAGGCGCCGTCGAACCGGGGCGGACACCACCAGTCGATCGACCCGTGCTTGCTCACCAGCGCGCCGGAGCGGGAGTCGGACAGGAATCCGTAGTCGGAGATCGCCGGCTGCTGCTCCACCCGTCGCGGGTACCCCGATCGGCCCGGATCAGACCGCCGTCGGCCGCGTCACGCGGTGGGTGGCTCGTCCTCGCCGGCCTCCTCGGCCGCGTCCGCCTCCTCCTTGGTCCGGTGCACGGCCTGGTCGGCGTGCTCCGGCGGGCCGTAGACGGTGTAGAGCACCAACGGGTTGGGCCCGGTGTTGACGAAGTTGTGCCTGGTGCCGGCCGGCACCACGACCAGGTCGCCGGAGACGACCTCCCGCTTCTCGCCGGCGACCCGCGCCTCGCCGGTGCCGCTGACGAAGGTCAGGATCTGGTCGATGTCCTCGTGCACCTCCTCGCCGATTTCCCCGCCCGGCGGGATGGTCATGATGACCAACTGGGTGTGCTGTCCGGTCCACAGCACCCGTCGGAAGTCCGGGCTCTTCTCGGCGACGGTCGCGATCGTGAAATGCTCCATGTCGGGCTCATACCCCGTTCGGCGCCGAGCCACGCCGGGACTCGCAGATGGTGGAATTCCCCACGGTTGGCAGGTTTGGATCCACGCCGGCCGGGGATCGACATGTCTGACCGGCGCGGGCGGCCGGTCGAGCCAGGTCCCTGCCGGCGTACCGCCGAACGGCTGCGGTGGTGGGAGACGGCCAGAGCGCGGCGACGTTCCGACCACGGTCGAAGCGGCGCCGTGCGCTCGTCTGCGCACCCCTGCGTCGTGCCACGCCGGCCGGTCAGCCGTCGTGGTGCAGCCAGGTGAGCAGGTCGGGTGGCGCGAGCGCCGCCGTTCGCGCCCGGTAGCGGGCCAGCGCGGGCGCGTCCAACAGGTCCCGTCCCTGTCCCGATCCGCCATGACGGAAGAAGGCCCGGCGGTCGCGCAGCACACCGAGCGTGTCCGGTGCGAGCCGGTCGGCGCGCTCCCGCATCCGGCCGAAGGTCGCCGCCTCGACCAGGTCGGGCCAGTGCTCGGGTGACACCGCGAGGCCCCACCGGTCGGCGAGCCGGCGCATCTGGCCGCCCAGGTCGGCCCGCAGGTCGTCGTAGTGCACCAGCTCGACGTTCGGCTCGTGCCGGCGCGACCAGGCGTCGCTCAGGTGCAGGAGCACCCCGGGCAGCGAGTCCAGCTCGGCGCGCGGGTCCGCCTCCCGGTCGACCCAGCTCGACAGCCACTGCCCCACCGGCGTCCGTGCTCGCGGCGGCCCCGCCGGGACGGTCTGGCCGGTCAGCTGGCTGAGCCGCACCCGGTCCAGATTGCCGGCCTGGTGGTACAGGGAGACCGCCATGTCCAGCGGGTGCCGGGCCACCACCACGTAGTGCACCCGGGGGTCGAGCGGCAGACCGTCCAGCGGCGTGTGCGTCTTGATGAACCGCCGATGCGGCTGGGCGGCCAACCGGCGGTACACCGCGTCCTGCGGCTCGACCAGCCAGTCCAGCCACGGTGACAGCTCGGTCAGCGGCGCCGGCAGCTCCGGGGTGCCCAGCACCAGCAGCGCGCAGATCATCTGCATCCAGGTGGTGCCACTCTTGGATCGGGTGCTGATCACGATGTCGCCGTCCCGGAACGGGAAGCCGGCCCAGCGGGCGCTGTCCTCGTCGTCGGACCGGTAGCGGTGAGCTGGCGCGAGCATCGGGCGAGCGTAGTCGCCGAGCCGACAGCCGGACAGCCGAATTCCGGCTCGACGAGCTGGGACATATGCCTATGCCTGGCTAGATTGAAGTATGGTGCCCGCCCACGGGGGCCGGGCGGCGGAACCGGTCTACCGCCCCATCCTCGCCAGCCGTCGCGGCGAGCTGGACGCCTTGAGTCATCTCGACCCGGCGGCCGCCCCGATGCTCGCCCCGATCCTGGAGGTCGGCGCGGTCGACCGCACCACGATGGACGTACTGCGCCGGCTGCCGGTCGGGCTGCTGCCAGCCGTCGACGTCAGTACCCTGCCCGACGCGCCGGACGCGGAGCTGGCCCGTTGGGGCGTACCGCTGGTGCCCGTGATCGGGCTCGCGGAGAGCGACCGGCGCCTGGTCGCGCACGGCACGGCGGCCCGGGCGTACGCCCGGCGGGCGCTGGTCCGGCTGCGGGCCGGTCAGGACCGGGCCGGGCCGGACGAGGACACCGCCGCCGTCGAGCGGATCTGGCGGTTCACCGGCCTGGCGCCGGAGGAGTGCGACCTGCTGGTGGACGCGGGCGACGTGTGCTGCCCGGCGGACGTGCGGCTGGCCGAGCCCCGGGTACGCCGGCTGCTGGACTGGGCCCGTCGGCACGCCTGGCGGTCGGTGACGGTGGCGGCCGGCGGAATGCCGCCGACGCTGTCCCGGCTGCCCACCGACGAGCCGGTCCGGCTGGACCGCTGGGACTGGCAGCTCTGGCAGCGGCTGGCCGACGCCGGGGTCGACTACGGCGACTACGGCGTCGGCCCGGCCGTACCCGGCACCGGTGAACCGGGTGACCGGTTGCCCACCGTGCGATACACGGCCGACGGCGGTTGGTGGGTCTACCGCTGGTCCCGGCGGGGCGGGCGGGGCGACGACCGGTTCGCTGACCTGTGCCGCACGTTGGTCTCGGCGCCGCACTGGCCGCGCACCGGCGCGGCCTTCTCCTGGGGTGACCATGAGCTGCTGCGCCGGGCCCGAAGGGGCGCCGGCGCCGGCTCGGCCGCCAACTGGGCGGCCTGGAGCACGTCGCACCACCTGGCGCATGTGCTGACCGCGCTGCTGCACCCACGCGCCGACGCCGACCCGGGGTGGCATCCCGGGCCGGAGCCGCCGCAGCGGGGGCGGTCGCCGCGGCAGTCGCGCGGCGGTGCGACCCGCCGTGCCGGCTGAGCCCTGCTAGGCCTTCTCGGTGAACCCGAACTGGATGATGCCCTCGTCGTCGACGGTGGCGTCCACCGAGGCGTCGCCGAGCAGTTCGACGGCGTCCTCGTCGAGGAAGATCCGGGCGCCCTGGTTGTCGACCACGTGGTCGCCCTGCACCGGCTCGGGCACCAGTTCCACGGTGAGCGATCCGGCGTCGGCGTCGGCGGCGATACGCACCCCACCGTCCTCGCCGACGTCCTGTTGGTTGGCGAGGTCACGGATGACGAGCACGGCATTGTCGGTCATGGTGAGCATTGGCGGAACTCCTCGTGGATTCTCGGCTCGCGGTCGGTTACCGCACAGACCGGACAATCGGTCCGCGTACGAGCACACGTGGGAGGCGACAGGAGGGGCGAACGGTCGTCGCCGTCGCATCGCGTCGGGGCAGCTGACGGGCCCCGTCACCGCCTACGTTGCCCGCTGCCGGGCGATCCGTCAAATAGAGGCGGATCAGTCGAGAGCGTGGGCCGGGGCGAGCAACGCACGGATCTCGTTGACCGCCGCGCGGCCGGCCCGGTTCGCTCCGATCGTGCTCGCGGACGGGCCGTACCCGACCAGGTGGATCCGCTCGTCGGCGACCACGCGGGTGCCGTCCATCGTGATACCGCCGCCCGGCCCGCGCAGCCCCAGCGGGGCCAGGTGGTCGAGCGCGGCGCGAAAGCCGGTGCACCAGAGAATCATGTCCGCCGGCACGAACCGTCCGTCCGCCCAGGCCACCCCGTCGGGCGTGATCCGGTCGAAGACGGGTAGCCGGTCGAGGACGCCTCGCTCGCGCAGCCGTCGTATCTCCGGGGTGACCGGCAGCCCGGTCACGCCCACCACGCTGCCCGGTGGGCGCCCGGCCCGTACCGCCGCGTCCACCCGGGCCACCGCGGCCCGGCCCAGCTCGGTGTCGAACTCCTCGTCGCGGAACAGGGGTGGCCGGCGGGTCACCCAGGTGGTGGCGGCCGCGACGGTGGAGACCTCGGCGAGCAGTTGCACCGCGGAGGTGCCGCCGCCGACCACCACCACCCGGCGGCCGGTGAACTCGTCCGGGCCCCGGTAGTCGGCGGTGTGCAGCTGCCGGCCGCGGAATGAGGACCGACCCGGGTAGTACGGCCAGAACGGCCGGGTCCAGGTGCCGGTCGCGTTGATCAGGGCGCGGGTGGTCCACTGGTCGCCGTCGGTGCGTACGTCCAGCCGTCCGTCCGGACGGGAGTGCACCGCGCGGACCCGCACCGGCCGCCGCACCGGCAGTTCGAAGGCTCGCTCGTACCCCGCGAAGTAGGCGCTGACCTGCTCGGCGGCCGGCCGTTGCGGGTCGCCGGGCGGGAAGGGCCGCCCGGGCAGGTCGTGAATGCCGTGCACCCGGTCCAGCAGCAGGGTCGGCCAGCGGTGCTGCCAGGCTCCGCCGGGGCCGTCGTCACCGTCGAGGATGACGAAGCCGCTGCCGGGGGCGAAGCCGGTGCGGCGCAGGTGGTAGCCGGCGCTCAGGCCGGCCTGGCCGGCCCCGATCACCACGACGTCGACGGAGTGGGTGTCCACGCGAGGTACAACGCCGAACGCGGCGTGGCTCTGCCCGCCCTGGCCGTCGCACCGATCACAGACCATGATTCGAGCACCGGGTCGCCCGAATTGTCCTTACGCTGACGAAATGGAAGATGCCCGTCGTGCGGCCGCCGAATTCCTCGGCACGTTTCTGCTGGTCTTCTTCGGGGTGGGCAGCGCCGTCGCGGCGCGCGTCCAGGGCGGGGTGGTGGTCGTCGCCCTGGCCTTCGGGTTCGTCATGCTGGCTCTGGTCTACACGATCGGCCCGCTCTCCGGCAGCCACGTCAACCCGGCGGTGACGCTCGGTGTGCTGCTCTCCGGGAAGATCTCGGTGATCGGTGCGGTGGCCTACTGGATCGCGCAGTTCGCCGGCGCGACCGTGGCCGGCTTCCTGCTCTGGGCGCTGACCCGCTGGGGCGACGTGGTGGACCAGACCGGGGCGCTGGGCTCGAACGGGTACGGCGCGAACATCAACCGGGGCGGCGCGGCCGTGCTGGAGATCGTGCTGACCTTCCTCTTCGTGCTGGTCGTCCTGGTGGTGACCAGTCGCAGCGAGAATCCGGGCACCGCCGGCGTGGCGATCGGGCTGGCCCTGGCCGTGACCCAGCTGGTCGGCGTGACGTTGGACGGCGCCGCCGTCAACCCGGCCCGCGCCTTCGGCCCGGCCGTCTTCGAGGGCGGAGTGGCACTGCGGCAGCTCTGGCTGTTCATCGTCTTCCCGCTGCTCGGCGGGGCCCTCGCCGCGCTGGTGGCACCGCTGGTCATGGGGGCGCAACGACACTACTGGGGCGGGCACGACAGGTCGGTCGGCCGACCGACGTAACGGGGTTTGGCAATATCCTTCGCCCGAGACCCTTCTCCGGCGAATACCTTCGTGGCAGCATCAGCGCATGCATCGCCGTCTCTTTCCCCGGCTCCTCGCGCTGGTCGCGCTGGTCGCCACCGCGGCCACCGCCGGCGCGCCCGTCGCCACCGCCGAGTCGCCCACCCCCGCGACGACCCGCCTGCGCGCGGCCATCGACACGATCCTCGCCGACCAGCGGCTGACCGGCGCGCAGGCGTCGGTGGTCGTGGTCGACACCGGCACGGGGCAGACCCTTTACGACCGCAACGGGGACCGGCGGCTGATCCCGGCCTCCAACACCAAGCTGCTGACCTCCACGGCCGCCCTGGAACTGCTCGGCCCGGGTCACCGCTTCGGCACCGACGTACGCACCACCGGCAAGCGCCGAGGCGGGCTGCTCTCGGGCAACCTCTACCTGCGGGGCGGCGGCGACCCGACCATGCTCGCGGCCGACTACGACGCGCTCGCCGCACAGGTCGCGGCCGACGGTGTCCGGGTGGTGACCGGCAACCTGATCGCCGACGACACCCGGTACGACCGCACCCGGCTCGGCCCCGACTGGACCTGGGACGACGAGCCCTACTACTACGCCGCCCAGGTCTCCGCGCTGACCGTCGCGCCGGACACCGACTACGACGCGGGCACCGTGATCGTGCACGCCGCCCCGGCTGACCGGGCCGGCGCCCCGCCGGTTGTCAACACCACCCCACCCACCGGGTACGTCCGGATCGACAACCGCGCCGAGACGGTCGCCGGTGGTGAGACCTCGATCTCGATCGAACGCGAGCACGGCGGCAACACGATCGTGGTGAGCGGGCAGATCGCGGTCGGCGACGAGCCGGCCAGCGACTGGGTGACGGTCTGGGAGCCCACCGGCTACGCGGCCGACGTGTTCCGGGCGGCACTGCACCGGCACGGCGTCCGGGTGCTCGGTCGAACCGTGCTCGGTCAGCCCACCCCGGAGGCCGCGCATCCGGTGGCCCGGCACGACTCGATGAGTCTGGGTGAGCTGATGACGCCGTTCCTCAAGCTCTCCAACAATGGGCACGCCGAGGTGTTGACCAAGGAGATCGGCCGGGTGCTCTCCGGCTCCGGCACCTGGTTGGCCGGGCTGACCGCGATCAGCGAGTACGTCGCCGACACCGGGATGGACACCGGCACGCTGCGCCAGCGCGACGGCTCCGGGCTGTCCCGGCGCAACCTCGTTCCGGCCACGGAGTTCGTCGACCTGCTGGCCGCCGTCCGGGCCGAACCCTGGTTCGCCACCTGGTACGCGGCCCTGCCGATCGCCGGGCAACCCGACCGGTTCGTCGGCGGCACGCTGCGCAGCCGGATGGCCGGCACCCCGGCGGCGGGCAACGTGCACGCCAAGACCGGCAGCCTGACCGGGGTCTCCGGGTTGTCCGGCTATGTCACCAGCGCCGACGGCCGGCTGCTGGCGTTCTCCATCCTGCTGAACAACTACCTCACCGCGTCCGTGAAGCCGCTGGAGGACCAGATCGCCGTGGCGTTGGCCGGTTACCGCGAGGACGGCGCGGCCACGGCACGGATTGCACCGCCGGCGGTGCCGGAGACGCCACGGACCCCGGAGGGCGTGGAATGCTCCTGGGTCAAGCCGATCACCTGCTGACCGACGGCCGGGGGCGCCCCGCGCCCCCGGCCGGATCAGGCCGGGCGGTCCGGTGGGGGAACCACCGCGGTCGGGTCACCCCGCTCGATGAGCGCGGCGATCTCGGCGGCCCGCAGCCCGCGCAGCGCCAGCACCCGGGTGCCCCAGCGGTGCAGCCGGCGTGGGTGCGGGCTGGCGTCGTTACGGCAGACCATGCCGCCGGACCACCGGCGGGGCGCGTGCACCACCACCGCCCGCACCGCGAACTGGGTGTCCTCCCCCGTCACGTATGGCGGCAGGGGGATGTCGCGGAGCACCTCCCCCGGGGCTTCACCGGCACCGGACGAAACGGCCGGACGGACACGGTGGGCGGTACTGCTGCTCATCTGCGGTGCCTCCACACTGGACGGTGGGACGGAGACGGCAGAAAGTTACGTCGCCCTCGACCACGTGCGACGGACAAACTGTCCCGCCGTCCGGCGCGGCATGACGGACGCCAGGTCAGAACCGTTCCAGCACCACCACCGGGATCTCCCGGTCGGTCCGGGCCTGGTAGTCGTCGTACGCCGGCCAGATGGCGGTCATCGTGGCCCACATCCGCGGCTTCTCCTCGGGCGTCGCGATGCGCGCCCGCGCGGTGAACGTCTCCGGGCCGACCTGCACTTCGACCTGCGGCTCGGCCAGCAGGTTGAGGACCCAGGCCGGGTGCTTCGGGGCGCCGCCCTGCGAGCCGACCACCAGGTGGTCGTCGCCGTCCCGCCCGTAGATCAGGGCGGTGCGGCGCCGCTTGCCGCTGTGCCGGCCCCGGGTGGTCAGCAGGAGCGTGTAGACCCCGGGCCGCCACTCGTGCCCCTCGGCGCCGCCGGTCTCGACGTACCGCCGGATGTGCTCGGCGACCCAGCCACTGGGGCTGTCCACCACCTGCTCGCTGGACGTCATCGGCACTCCTCACGGATCGGTGGCCCTCGCGCCCAGGCTACTGCCGCCATCCGTGGCGGGCAGCCCGAACACCGTGGCGACAGCCGGCGGTCAGCGCACCGCCACGGCCTGGAGGCCGACGTTGCCGCAGTGCTCGGTGAAGGCCTTCTCGACGGTCCAGGTCAGCAGCAGCCGGGCGCCCTTCGGCAGCTTGAACCGGATGGTGAACTGGGCGCTCTGGCTGGTGTACGGGTCCTCCAGCCGCGCGGTGCTGACCGGGCCGCCGGTGGACAGCCGGGCCTCCAGCCGGCCCCGGGCCATCCAGGTCCCGGCGTAGAGCTGGACGACACGCGGCTCGCCGCTGCCGGCGACGGCGAGGCTGAACCCGTTGCCGGCGCCGCAGGTGTAGACGCCGTTCGGGCTGCCGCTCACCGAACGCTCCGACGTGCCGTCCCGCCAGCTGACAACCTCCTGGTTGCCGTCCCAGCCGACCCGGGTGCCGACGCCACCCCCGTCGATGATCTCTCCGGAGCCGGCGCGCTTACGGACCGTCGACTTGCCGCCGTGCAGGCCCCAGTGCATCCAGTCCCGGGTGCCCACGGCGGTGAGGTCGACCTCGGCGGGCACCTCCGCCCGGCTCACCGACAGCACCGGCGCTGACGGGGACGGCGGCGGCGGGGCCGGCGCGCTGACCGACGGCGTCGGGTCGGGCGAGGGCGGACGCTGCCGAGGACGCAGATTGGGCGTCGCCGGCCCGGCCTCGAGGGTGCGACCCTCCGCGCCCCGGAAGCCGGTGGGGCGGGTGGCCCCGGCGGGCACGCCGCCCGGGCGGCCCGCCTGATCGTCGCCGGACTCCGGGCCGGACCGGGTGCCGAGGTACAAGACGAGCCCCACCAGGCAGACGAGCACGGCGAGCCCCTGCACCGCCCAGCGCCGCCGCTTCCGGTCACTGGTGAGTCGGCGCAGTGTGCTGCGGGCATGCCCGGTGATGCCGGCGCGCGGCCGGTGCCTCGCTGGTCGGTCGGACGGCTCGTCACCGGCCCCCGAATCCGCCCGCGTGCGGTCTTCGTCCGCCACCGACCCCTCCACCTCCACCGCCCGGCCGCCATCCAGCGTCGCGGATCGCACCGTCCACTGTGGGCCGTTTTGCGCTCGCATCCGGCGTGGACGACACGCTAGATCCGGACGGGCGGGCGTGTCCAGTCCGGAACCGGACGGTATCGGGCAGCCGGCCGGGACTCCGGTCGATCCTGACCGCCCTCGCGTCAGCCGATCCGGAAGCCGAGCGCCTGCGCGATGACCACGGCCTGCTCGGCGTCGACGATGGCACCGGCCCGCTCGACGACCGTCGGGTCCAGCGCGGTCAGGTCGCTGCCGCGCAGGTCGGCGTCGCCGAGCCGGGAGCTGTGCAGCTGCGCGCCGGAGAGGTCGACGCCGGTCACGGTGGCGCCGGTGAGGTTGGCGCCGGTCAGGTCGACCTCGCGCATCCGCACGTCGGTCAGACGGACGCCGCGCAGGTCCGCGCCGGGCAGCGCGACGAACGACCAGTCGCCGCCGGCCACCGTCAACGGGCGCAGGTCGCACTGGGTGAAGGTGCTGCCGACCAGCTTGCAGCCGGTGAACTCGACCTCGAAGAAGTTGCACCGCTTGAAGACGCAGCGGGTGAAGGCGGAGTCGACGTGCCGGGAGGCGTTGAACAGCACGTTGCCGAACGTGCAGCCGGTGAACACCGCGCCGCGACTCACCGCCTCGGTCAGGTCCACGTGGAAGAACTCGCAGCCCACGAAGTGCCGGTCGGTCAGCTCCTCGCCGTACCAGTCCTCGTGGCGGAAGGTCACGTCCTCGGTCAGCTCCGGCATTCGGCCAGGCTAGTGCCGGCCGCCGACAGCCGGCCGGCCGGTCGGTCGGTGGCAGCCCCTTCCGGTACCGGCGTACCGGCTAGTAGGTTCGGCGGCGTGAGTGTGGCGCGGAGCAAGGACCCGGATCAGATCGGCTTCGACCCGGCGCGGCTGGCCCGGATCGACGAGCACTTCGGCCGGTACGTCGACGACGGCCGGCTGGCCGGCTGGCAGGTGGTGGTCACCCGCCGCGGCGAGGTGGCGCACTCCTCGACGTACGGGCTGCGGGACCGGGAGTCGGGCGCTCCGGTCGAGGCCGACACGCTCTGGCGGATCTACTCGATGACCAAGCCGGTCACCTCGGTCGCGGCGATGATGCTGTGGGAGGAGGGCCGCTTCGAGCTGACCGACGAGATCAGCCGCTGGCTGCCGGAGTTCGCCGACCTGCGGGTCTACTCGAAGGGGTCGACGCTCAAGCCGTACACCGTGCCGGCGATCGAGCCGATCCGGGTCTGGCACCTGCTCACCCACACCGCCGGTCTGACGTACGGCTTCATGCAGACCTCCGTGGTCGACGGGCTCTACCGGGCGGCCGGCTACGACCTGTACCCGCCGGCGGACGTCGACCTGGCCGGCGCCTGCGCGGCCTTCGGCGAGCTGCCGCTGCTGTTCCAGCCGGGCACCGCCTGGGGCTACTCGGTCGCCACCGACGTGCTCGGCCGACTGGTCGAGGTGGTGTCCGGGCAGAGCCTCGACGCGTTCTTCGCCGACCGGATCTTCGGCCCGCTGGGCATGACCGACAGCCGATGGTGGGTCGAGGGCGACGAGGCCGAACGCCTGGCCGCGCTCTACGTCCCCGAGCCGCGCAGCGGCCGGGCGGTCCGCTACGACAGCCTCGGCTCGCTGGCCTACCGCAAGCCCGCCCTGTTCTCCGGTGGCGGCGGCCTGATCTCCAGCGCCGCCGACTACCACCGCTTCACACAGCTGCTGCTGCGCGGCGGCGAGCTGGACGGGGTACGCCTGCTCGGGCCGCGCACGGTGCGCTTCATGACCCGCAACCACCTGCCAGAGGGTCAGGACCTGGGCACCCTGTCCACCGGCGGCTTCGCCGAGACCACCCTGGACGGGATCGGCTTCGGCCTCGGCTTCGCGGTCGTCGACGACCCGATTCCCAGCCGGGTGCCGAGCAGCGTCGGCGAGTACTACTGGGGTGGGGTGGCCAGCACCGCGTTCTGGGTGGACCCGGCCGAGGAGATCACCGCGCTTCTCTTCACCCAGTTGATGCCGTCGAGCACGTACCCGCTGCGCTCCCAGCTGCGCCAGCTCGTCTACGCCGCCCTGGTCGACTGACCGGTACCGGGGGCCCGTCTGCCACGACGGGCCCCCGGTGCCGTGGCTCAGCCGAGCTGCTGCGCCTGGATCGCGCGCACCTTCGCCGTACCGGTCGCGGACAGCTTCAAGATCAGGTACGCGCGCACGGTCCCGTCCGGGAACACGGCCCACAGGTCGGCCACGCCGTCGGCGTTCAAGTCGGCGGCGGTGAGGCCGCTGATCGCGACGCCGGTGTTCCAGCCGGAGGCGAGCTGGTACTGGGTGTAGGCGAGCGTGCCGGTCCCGTCGCCGTTGTCGGTCATCGTGACGCCCTGCCAGAGGTAGAGGTCACCGCTGGTGGCGTTACGCAACACCAGCGCCGCCCCCGACGCCAGCTCGGTGCTGGCCAGGGTCCAGTTCTGCCAGTCGCTGCCGCCGGTCGGGGTGGCGTTGTTGAGCGGCAGACGGGGGAAGTAGAGGCCGGGTGCCCCGATGTTCGGGTAGTAGTTGACGCGGTATCCGTTGGTCTCGTCGCCCACGATGCCGATCAGGTCCGGGATGGCGGTGTCCACGTCGTCTGCCGTGTACCCGTTGACGAGCTGGATCGGGAAGTTACCGTACTCGTCGGCAAGGAATTCGGACATGAGGCTCACCTGGCCGCCGCCACCATAGGGATTGACCATCGTGCCGTCGCCGACGCCCGCGATGAAGCTGCCGCCCCCGGTGTTGATGCCACTCGGGTAGTAGGCGAGGAAGTCCTGGTTCGCAGTGCCGAAAAAGCGGCCGGTGATCACCTGGGCGCCGTCGAACTCCGACGGCGGGTTGTCTGTGCCGTAAACCCCGTTGCCGTACACCCCGATGTTCACGGCCGGGACCTTCACGCGGCCGGTGCCCGCGCCGGTGGTCGCGTTGACCCGGCCCCGCGCCGTCCAGACACCGGAGCCAAGGCCGGCGGTGCCGCCGACGGTCACCAGGTCGGGTACGCCGTCGCCGTTGAGGTCCTTGTCGACCGGGCCGACGACGGCCGGAGTCGGGGTGCCGGCTGCGGCGGCGTGCGCCGGGAACGCGGGTCCGAGAGCGGTGAGCGCGAGCGTGACCGGCGCCGCCCAGGAGAGCAGCCGACGTCGGGCAGAGAGATGCCTCATGACTCCCCCGTTGGGTTCAATGGATCTCGCGCGACTCACCGTATTCGATCTATGCGAGCCTTCGAGTCACCCGAACGTACGGCCGGGTTCGTCGTTACGGCACCTCCCGGGCGGCCGCTCCCTAGCCTGAAGACGGGTCCAGGTTCGGGTGGGAGGCGATCGTGAGCACCATCGTCGTGTTTGGCGCGGGCGGCACCGCCGGGTCGCGGATCACCGCCGAGGCGGTCGACCGGGGGCACCGGGTGATCGCCGCCGTCCGCCGCCCGGAGGCCACCTCGTACCTGCCGGCGGGGGTACGGACGGTCACCGGCGACGCGACCAGCGAGCGGAGTGTGCGGGAGCTGGCACCGGACGTGGACGCGCTGGTCGTGGCCATCGGCGGCGGCGAACGCGAGCTGTGGCGGAACGCGGCGGAGAACCTGGTGACAACGCTGCGCGGGATGCCGGCTGCGCCGCGGATCATCCACCTGGGCGGCGGGTCGACCCTGCTCACCCCACGTGGCACCCGCATCGCGGACGAGCCGGACTTCCCGGCGCAGTATCGGGACTCGGCGCTGGGCCAGGCCGACGCCCTCGACTACTACCGCACCGCCGCCGATGGGGTGAGCTGGACGTACGTCTCGCCGCCCCCGCTGGAGTTCCACCCCGGCGAGCGCACCGGGCACTACCGCACCGGCACCGACCAGCCGGTCACCGACGACCAGGGCCGTTCGGTGCTGACGTACGAGGACCTGGCGGTGGCGATCGTCGACGAGATCGAGCAGCCGCGGCACCAGAACGCCCGCTTCACCGCCGCGTACTGAACACCACCCGCCAACCGTCAGTCGGCGAGCCGGGCGGGGAAGCCGCCGGTGGCGATCGGGCCCCAGGAGTCGATGGTGACCCGGATCAGCGACTTGCCCTGGCGCACCATCGCCGCCCGGTAGTCGTTCCAGTCCGGGTGCTCGCCGGAGATGCTGCGGAAGTACTCGACCAGCGGCTCCAGCGCCTCCGGCAGGTCCAGCACCTCGGCGGTGCCGTCGAGCTGCACCCAGGGCCCGTTCCAGTCGTCGGACAGCACGCAGGCCGAGACCCGCGGGTCGCGGCGGATGTTGGTGACCTTAGCTCGCTCCGGGTAGGTGGAGACGACCAGCCGGCCCTGGCCGTCCACGCCCGCGGAGACCGGAGAGGACTGGGGGCGGCCGTCCGCCCGGGTGGTCATCAGCACGACGCGGTGTCGCGGCCGGAGGAAGTCGAGCAGGGTGTCCCGGTCGACCCGGGTGTTCTTCGCGATGCTGGGCGCCATCATCCGTTCCTACCAGGGCGATCGCGACGCGGCGACGGCGGGTCAGCTGGGCCGGGCCGCGCGGTGCGCCGCCTGGGCCGGCACCCGGGGGCGACCGGCCGGACGCCAGGCCCGGCCGTTTGCGTAGATCACCCGGAAACCGAGGTACGAGGCGAGCGGCGCCCAGTGCGCCGAGCCCATCCGCAGTTCGGCGGCATTGTGCCGCTGACCGTTGGCCAGCACGTCGAGCAGCACGGTTTCGAAAGCGGCCGATTCGACCCAGTCGACTTCCCGGGTGAAACCGCAGATCAGGGCGGCTCCGGTGACTTCGAGGAACTCGCGCAGCACCGCGTCCGAGGCGCGCAGCACCGAGCAACTGCCGAAATAGAGCCGGCGCCCCTCGCAGCGGCCGGCCATCAACTCGGCCACCTCGTTCAACTCCACGGACTGCCAGTCGGTGAGGCAGAGACGGCTCGGCTCACCGTGCATGGCGAAGAAGGCGACCCGGTGGTCGGCGTACTGCTTGAGCAGCCAGCGGTCCAGGAAGTAGAAGAGCTCGTCGCGGGTGGCCGCGTCCTTGTGGATGAACCGGATCTTGCCGAGCCGTTCCAGCAACTCGAGGGTGGGCAGCACGGAACCCCGCTCGTTGAGGTCTCGGTGCCACTGGCCCTCGACACAGAAGACGCCACCGCGTGCCACGTGCACCTCCGCCAGTCCGCCGCCCGAGGCTGACGTTACCGGCCGCCAATGGCCGAGGAACATCACCCTCGGTGCGATTGATTGCGACGTTCGGTGTGGTTGCCCTTTGGCGGGGTGATCGGGAGTGAATGGCTGTTTCGCAAATCAGTCGAAATCCCAGCCGATACCCAGGCAAGGCCAATCGTGAGGACAATTCTCGTTAATTGCCGCCAACCGCACTGATCAGTGCGAGGGTGGAAATCACGGGATGTCTCGGTCGATGTCCTGAAACCACCCCATTCGCTCTCCTATCGGGAGGACTTCTGTGCGCGTAAACACCTTGAAGCGAGCTGCCGTCGCATTCGCCCTGGCGCTGCCCGGGGCCGCGATCGCCTCGGTGGTCGCCGCGCCCGCGGCCCACGCCGACGGCTGCTACACCTGGGACCGCACGCTGTCCCAGGGCCGCTCGGGCAGCGACGTCCGCCAGTTGCAGATCCGGGTGGCCGGTTGGGCCGGGTCCCGGGACATCGTCGAGAACGACGGCATCTACGGACCGAAGACCGCCGCGGCGGTCAAGCGGTTCCAACAGGCGTACGGGCTGCGCGCCGACGGGATCGCCGGACCGCAGACCTACGCCAAGCTGTACCAGCTCCAGGACAACGACTGCACGCCCGCGCACTTCAGCTACAACGAACTGGACAACGGGTGCGGCGGGAGCGGGTGGAGCGGCGGTCCGCTGTCGGCGAGCCAGACCAAGCAGAACGCGCTGCGCACCATGTGGAAGCTGGAGGCGCTGCGCAAGGGCCTGGGCGACAAGCCGCTCTACGTCTCGGGCGGCTTCCGCAGCCGGAGCTGCAACAACCAGGTCGGCGGCGCATCGGACAGCCAGCACCTGTACGGCAACGCGGCCGACATCACCTCGCGGACGTCGTCGCTGTGCCAGGTCGCCCGCGGCGCGCGCAACAACGGCTTCAGCGGACTCTACGGGCCGGGCTACCCCGACCACGACGACCACGTGCACGTCGACTCGCGGCGGGAGAACAACAGCGACAACAGCTCGAACACGACGAGCTGGTCCGCGCCGGACTGCGGGATCGGGGCCGGCAACGACTGAGGCTCGGACAGCACGACGCCGGCCCGGCGCGGGTGGGGAACCTCCGCGTCGGGCCGGCATCGTGTCGCCCCGGGTCTGGCGGGCGAGGGGTAGCGCCGCTTCAGCTCGCCCGGGGCCAGCGCGGCGCGGTGACGGGGGGAGTCACCGGCCGGCCGGGAGCGGTGGGTCGTACCCCGGGTGGGACGACCCGCGCGGCCGGGTGTCGCGCCGTCAGCCCGTTGGTACGCGCGGCCTGGGCCGAGTAGCCGGCGGGACGGGCGGAGGACGGCCCGGTCGCGGTGAACGGGAAGGGCACGTGCACGAAGGGGTTGCCGTGCCGGATCAACGCCTCGATCTGTCGCTCGTTGAGCCCGTGTGTCTCGAGCACCCGCCGCCCCCAGCGGTGCAACCGGCAGGGGTAGGAGGCGCCGTCGTTACGGCACAGTGGCCCGGTGGGCCACTCCTCGGCGGTGTGCACCACCACCGCCCGGACCGCGAGCCGGACATCCTCGGGGGTCAGCGGTGCCGGCAGCGGCACCTCCCCCAGTACCTGATCGATGGGATCCGTCGACTGCTCACCAACTCGCACGGCAGGCCTCCCGCAGTTCGGCAGCGATACGGCGGACCAGCCGCATCGACATCCTCGGGCAGTGGTACGGCCCACACCGGACGAAAGTTCAACTGGACTAGCGAGGAATCCCGGCCCTTCAGGGCCGGGAGGAATCGCGTTACGGACCGGGACGTTTCTGCCCCTTGATGTAGTCCTTGATCACTTCCAGTGGGGCGCCGCCGCAGGACGCGGCGAAGTACGAAGGGGACCACAGGTGCCCATGCATGATGTGCCGGTTGATCCGGCCGGTGAACTCCTTGCGCAGGTAGTGCGCCGAGACGCCCTTGAGTCGGTTGACCAGTGTGGAGATCGGCAGCTTGGGCGGGTAGGGCACGAGCAGGTGGACGTGGTCGTCGGTGAGCATCGCGTCGTTGAGGACGTCCCGCCGATACGTGGTGACGAAGACAAGATGTACGTGCAGGCTGTAGACAACGCTTCTACCTCTGCGACTATGCGGGTCCGGAGTCCATCGTGGTGACATAGATAAGATGAGACGGTGTGGGCATGCCTGCAAAACTGGACAAGGTCGTGAAGCCGAGAGGGGCGGCCAAGGTCCTCGGCATCGACTACGCGGACCTGCCGAAACTCGACCGCCCCTGGACCCAACGGGACGTGCGGTCGCCGCGTGAGAGCAGGCCGGACTGGCTGACCGAAGCGCGACGCCGCCACGCGGCCAGCGTGCAGCAGGCCAGCGAGGCGCGGGCCGCACAGCTGGACGCGGAACTGGCGCGGCTCGGCTACGACGCCCCGGACCTCGGCACGGCCGACCAGGCGGTGCTGTACATCGACGGCGCCCTGACCCACCTGATGATCGAGACACGCTGCTCCGAGGA
>NZ_JBEXHU010000025.1:0-104331 GCF_040608175.1 Micromonospora sp. NPDC005206 | reverse complement strand
CCGCCCGAAGCGAACTGAACCTCGCAGCCGCCGCTTACAACATCCGCAAAATCCACACCGCAGCAGCCTGACGCGCCAGCCCCGGGGGCCAGCCCCGGCCGACGGCGCGATCAAGCCAGCCTGCTCCGCCCAGCCATCGGCATTCTGCGACAGGCTCTTCGACGCCGAGATCCGCACCGTCGTGTGCTCCACCAACGCCATCGAGAGCGTCAACGCCCGGATCCGGCGAGCTGTCCGAGCCCGCGGACACTTCCCCAACGAGGCCGCCGCGCTCAAATGTGTCTACCTCGCGGTCATGAGCCTGGACCCGACCGGGCAAGGCCGCAAACGCTGGACGATGCGCTGGAAGCCAGCGTTGAACGCCTTCGAGATGGCCTTCGAAGGCCGACTCACCGCAGCCCGCAAGTAGTCCTCAACAACCCGCGTTACACCGTTTTCTTGACAGACCCTACCCCTCAATCCGGGTTGCTAAGGGCACGGGCGTTCCTTGTGCCCGGCTTTCAGGAGTTCGATCATTTCGGCGATGCGTTGGGGCCGTTGCTCGGGTTGGCGTTTTGTGGCGTCGATCCGCCGTAGGTATGCGCGCCGGTAGAACTGAGCCAACGAGTCGAAGAACGCGCCGGCTTGCGGTTGCGCGTCGAGCGCGGCGGCCACGTCTTCGGCGAGGTCGCCGCGTTGGGGGCCTTCCGGCTCGATAGTCACGGAGACGGTGTCGCCGGCGGCCAAGCCGCAGCACCGTAGCCAGGCCGGGCCGAGGGTGAACCCGAAGACATCGCCTGCTGGTTCCACCACGGCACGTACACCGATGCCGTTGACGGTGCCGCGAATGTGGTGGGCGGGCTTGGCTCCCCAGACGGTGTCCGGGTTGAAGGGGACCGGGATCAGGACACGGCCGCGTGTGGCCCCGGTGACCGTGGCGGTGAACTGTTGACTTCTCGCGGAGCCCTGCATCGATGCACCTCGTGTCGGGTCCGGCGGCGGCGGGTGGCGATGGTGCTGTCGGCCTTAGGCGAGCAGCGGTTCGAAGATGTCGCGGCCGAGCGTGACGGCCTGGTCCTGGTCGAGAACAGTGGCGGCCAGGTTGGGATGGGCGGTGATCCACGCTTGAGCGTTGGGCGCGCTCGTGAAGAAGCTGATGGTGGAGCAGCAGGTGTCCGCGGAGCGACCAGCGTCTCCGGTGGCTGCGTAGACGACCACCGCTTCGGCCGGCTCGTAGGTGGCGGCACCGTTGGTGATGGTCACGCGGACCGATTGGCCGGTGTGCGGATCAGTGGAGGTGATCGTTGCGTCGGTGCCGAGCATGAACGGCATGCCCAACGCGTCGATGGCGCACATCGCGAACACCTCGACATCGCCGAATGAGACCACGTGCGGGGTTGGCGTTGGGGAGAACGGGTAGGCCGCGACCAGACGCCCGGCGCTGTCGACAGCGACAAGGTCTTCCCGGGCGAGTTCGCGCAGCGCGTTCGCGGTGTCCAGGTCCGGGGCGCCGAAAGCAGTGCGGATGTCGGCGTCCGTGGGGACGGTTCCAGTAGTGGAGAAGTGGCGGAGGATCGTCTGGTGCACCTGCCGGAGCCGGTCGGGCAGATGCTCGGCGCGGCGAGGTCGGTCGGCCCGGATAGCGTTGCCCGGCTGCGCGCAGCAATCCACCGGGCTCGACTCGGCTGCGGCGGTGGCGGGTTCGGCGCGCATCGCCTGGTGCAAGGCAGCACGGATGCGCTCGCCTGTGGGAAGGTCCAGGCGACAGGCCGCCGACCCGTCACCGGTGCTGCCCATCACGTCTAAACCGTTGATCAAGATCGACGGTGACGGATAGTCCCCCACCACCTCGGTGACAACATCCAGCGACAGCCCGACGTCGGCCAGCGCGGCGCGCAGCTCCTGCCGAGCAGGGCCAAGGTTCGGACACTCGGGCACGGAACGAAGCTCAACAGCCAGCTGGCGCTCTGCTGCTGCAGTCATCACAGCCCCTTTCCGTCTGGTGACCGGTGGCATGACGCACACCGCTTGGCCGTTACGGCTCTACCGGTACCAGACTGGACCTTCCAGTGCAGGGGAAGGTCAAGGCGCGACGGCAGGAGGCCACGAATGCGGATCGGGGAACTCGCCCAGGAAACCGGCACCACTACCAAAACGCTACGCTTCTACGAAGCCAGCGGCCTGCTCCCACCTGCGGGACGTTGCGGGAACGGCTACCGCGACTACGACGACCGGGCGCTCGCGCGGCTCGACTTCATCCGCCGCGGTCGCGCCGCCGGATTCACCCTCGCCCAGATCCGCGACATCCTTGCCGTCCGCGACGCCGGCAACGCCCCCTGCGGACATGGACGCCAACTGCTCGCCCAACGGCTCGACGCCCATCGACGCCCAGCTGGCCGACCTGCACGCCCTACGCTCCACCGTGGCTCAGCTTCACCAGTCCGCCACCGACGCCGAACCGGACACCTGCCCACCCGAGCAGGTCTGCCGATACCTGTAGCCGCTCGGGCGCCGAGCTTCTCCGGACGTTGGCGCTCGTCGCGTGCCGCCCGTTGAGGTCCGTAAGACGCATACAAGTTTCACCCAAATGCCGGTTAATAGGCAATGGGGTCTCAGGGCCTACGGGACACTCCGCCGTTCGTAGCACCCCCGAGGCCAGAGTCGATGAGCTGATCCGAATCGGCGGCGGCTTGAAGGCACCGACGGACCTCTACGTCTTCCCGACGGGGTCACCAAGGCGGGGCCGGCGGGCTCCAGGACTGGCGGCTTGCTGATAGTTGCTGCCCACTTGGGCGGGCGGACCGTATCGTCAACCTCATCCAAGGGCCGATCCGTGGACAGTGGAAGCGGGCGGTAGCTGTGAGGATCGCGACTTTCAACGCCAACAACCTGTTCTCCCGCTGGTCGTTCCAGGCAGAGCTTTCCCGGACCGTGGCCAATCCCCCGCTCGCCGAGATCGCCACCGACGCTACGCCGGACGCAACAGGCGGGCCGAGCAGCGAGCAACCGTCAGTGGTCGAGGTGGTCCTGCCTGACGGCACCCACATGAGCGGGATTCTGCGCACCTTCCGCGGCAGACTCGTGAAGGGCAAGGACCCGAAAGCCCGGGCGTGGATCGCCCGACGCATCGCAGCCCTGAACGCCGACGTGCTGTGCCTGCAGGAAGTCGAAGACCAAGACGCCCTTGACACGTTCCACCGCGACGACCTGCGCCCCCTGGGCATCGACTACCGCTACCGGGTCGTCGTAGAGGGCAACGACCCCCGCCGCATCGACGTTGCCATCTGCTCCCGCCACCCGATCACCCGCATCAGCTCCTGGCGGTTTTGGCCCAACCCCACCGGAGAACCGGTGTTCGGCCGCGACCTCCTTCAAGCCGAGATCGCCGCCCCGGACGGCAAGCCGTTGCACGTGCTCGTCAACCACCTCAAGAGCAACTTCATCACCGACGAACACACCCTCAGCCCCGCCGAGGTCGCAGCCGCTCGAAAAGCTATTGCCGAACGACGCCGCGACCAAGCCACGGCGATCGCCAAGATCCTGCGTCGACAGCGGCTGACCCGCCGCGTTGTGATCACCGGCGACTTCAACGATGCCCCTGAGGCCGCGACCCTCGCCGCCCTGCAAGAAGCGAACCTCACCGAACACATCCAACGGGGCACCACGATCGCCGGCCCCAACCGCAACGGGACCCTCATCGACGACAAGTTCGCCGACCTGTCCCCCACCATGTGGACACACCGGCACCGGGCAAAGGGCGTCACCACCTTCGCCCTCTACGACCAGATCTGGACGACCCCCGACCTGACCGTCACCGCCGCGCACGTGATGCGCCGCACCCAGATCAGCGGTGACGGGTCCGACCACGACCCCGCATACATCGACCTTGCCGTGAGCTGACGCTGAACCGTCTACCGGAGGCCCGCCACTGATCGGTCACCGACGCGCCGCAACGTCGACAGCTGCACCCGCTCAGCCGACTTCGATCTACGCCGCAGCCCACTTGACTGGAAGCTGTCCGAAGACTGGCGCATCGAGTACAACACCTACAGACCCCACGGCTCGCTGGACCCGCAGCAGCCTGCCCCGACCCCGTTCGTCTAGACGGTAAGTCCGAAGTTTGGTCAGTGGTCGTATGCGATCAGTGAGCCCCCCTCCCGACCGGCGGCGGTCGGGAGGGGGCCTGCGATCGGTTTAGGCCACCGGTTCGGGCGCGTCCACGCCGGCCTCCCTACGCGGCGCGGGGACGAGCCGGGCGTCGCCCTCGTCGGCGTGGTAGTCGTCGGTGGTGGTGCCGTCGGCGCCGTCGGCCACCTTCGTGGCCCGCAGGATCAGCGTGCCGAGCACCGCCACCAGCAGGTTGACCAGTACGGCCACGATGCCTACGTAGATCGTCTTGGTGGTGTCGAAGCCGAACTCCGACAGCGGGAACGCCGAGCCACCGAAGTGCTTCCGGGTGGGGCTGGCCACCTGGTAGAGCATCCACATGCCCAGCCCCATCCCGGCGACCCAGCCGGCGATCAGCGCGCCCCGGTGGAACCAGCGGGTGTAGAGGCCCAGCGCCACCGCGGGCAACGTCTGCAGGATGATCACGCCACCGATCAGTTGCAGGTCGATGGAGAACTGCGGGTCGAGGAAGACGATGCAGGCGACGGCGCCGACCTTCACCACCAGCGAGGTGATCTTCGAGACGTTCGCCTCCTGCGCTGGGGTGGCGTCGCGCCGCAGGTATTCCTTGTAGATGTTGCGGGTGAACAGGTTCGCCGCCGCGATCGACATGATCGCCGCGGGGACGAGGGCGCCGATCCCGATTGCGGCGAACGCGATGCCGGCGAACCAGCTCGGGAACTGCTGGTCGAACAGGAGCGGCACGACGGTGTTGTTGTCCACCGAGCCCTCCTTGGCCCCCGGCAACGGGGTCACCCCGGCCGCGATCGCCATGTAGCCGAGCAGCGCGATCAGCCCCAGGAGCAGGGTGTACGCCGGCAGCGCCGACATGTTGCGCTTGATTACGTTGCGGTTCTTGCTGGCCAGCACGCCGGTTAGGCTGTGCGGGTAGAGGAACAGCGCGAGGGCCGAGCCCAGCGCCAGGGTGATGTACTGCCACTGGTTGTTGGCGTTGAGCAGGATCCCGTCGCCGGCGTTCTGGCTGGTGTCGAACTTGGCGTCCGCCGCGTCGAAGATCTCCCCCCAACCCCCCAGCTTGTACGGCAGATAGATGATCGCCACCAGGATCACGATGTAGATCAGGATGTCCTTGATGAAGGCGATCAGCGCCGGCGCCCGCAGGCCGGACTTGTAGGTGTACGCGGCGAGGATCGCGAACGCGATGATGATCGGAAGGTGCCGGGCGATGGTGCTCTCGCCGGTCACCCCCATCGTCTTGAGCACCGCTTCGATGCCGACCAGTTGCAGCGCGATGTACGGCATGGTGGCGGCGATGCCGGTGATCGCCACCAGCAGGGCCAGCGTTGGCGAGCCGAACCGGGTCCGGACGAAATCCGCCGGGGTGACGAAGCCGTGCCGGTGCGACACCGACCAGAGCCGCACCAGCACCAGGAAGACCAGTGGATAGACGATGATCGTGTAGGGCACAGCGAAGAACCCGGCCGCGCCCGCGCCGAACATCAGCGCCGGCACCGCCACGAAGGTGTACGCCGTGTAGAGGTCACCGCCGACCAGGAACCAGGTGATCCAGCCACCGAAGCTGCGCCCGCCCAGCCCCCACTCGTCGAGGTGGGCCATATCCTTGGGTGCACGCCACCTGGCCGCCACGAATCCCATGGCACTGACCAGCAGGAACAGCAAGCAGAAGATGATGATCTCGGTGAGATGGTCGCGCCACATCAGCGCTCACCCCGCTTCTTCGTCATCTGGTAGACCACCGTCGTGGTGGAGACGCCGATGATGATGAAGGCGAGTTGCAGCCAGTAGAAGGTCGGAAACCCGAACAGCCGCGGTCCGTCCGAGTTGAACACGGGCGTGGTCAACGGCACCACGATCGGGACGAACAACAGCCAGTTCCACGGGCTGCTGTCCTTGGCTCTAGCTCTCGGCTTCGCCGGCACATTCTGCTCCTGTTCGTCGATGCGGGGGTAATCGGTGCGATGCGCGCGATGGTCGGGGCGGGCCGCGCGGTGGCCGGACTCAGTGCGGACCCGCCCGCCTGGCACGCCGATGGGCCAGGTAGGCGCAGGCCAAGCAGGCTGCCGTCAAGGGGACCCACGCGAGCTGGTACCAGTGGAAGAACGGCACGCCGAAGAGTCGCGGTTCGGCGCGGGCGAACACCGGTGTGGCCACCGCGCCCAGCATGGGCAGCGCCAGAGCGACCGCCTGTAGACAGGCCCAGACGCGGGCACGCTGTGCGGTGGGTGCCACCATCTCGCCCGCCTCACCTGGGT
Organism: Micromonospora sp. NPDC005206; assembly: GCF_040608175.1. Lineage (NCBI taxonomy): Bacteria > Bacillati > Actinomycetota > Actinomycetes > Micromonosporales > Micromonosporaceae > Micromonospora > Micromonospora sp. NPDC005206. The sequence goes on along the minus strand of NZ_JBEXHU010000025.1, from coordinate 97,951 downwards.
TCATACGTCTCTCCCATCACCTCTGACACTTGATTCTCAAGTTTCGAGCTGGTTAATTAGCTCTCGATCACTTTGCTTCCTCTGCTGCGTCCCTCCCCTGCTGCTCCCTCACCACCTCAGTTGCGGTCCGAACCCAGAAGGTTTACCCGCATCGGGTCTGGACCCCGCCAGCGGCATGGGAGGAGCAGCACATGGCAGAGTTCGCAGTCTGCTGTCACGCCGACCTTGGGAAGTGGACGTGAGAGCGGCGGTCGCCGCGGTCGTGGTCCTGTCGGCGTCCGTGGTCGCCCTCGTGGCCTCCCGCGGCCGGGGTCGCCGCTTGCCCGCGGGACGCGACCTGGCCGGCTGGGCCTTGGCCGACCGCAGCCACGGGCACCTGTTGACGTGGTGTGTCCTGGGCGGCACGATCTACACCGCCTACACGTTCCTGGCCGTTCCCGGGCTGGTGTTCAGCTCCGGCGGTGTCGGCTTCTACGCCCTGACGTACACGGTCGTGGTCTATGCGTTGGCCTTCATGGTCCTGCCACGACTGGCCGGCATCGCGCGCACTCACGGCTACGTGACGGGGGCCGACTTCATCCGCGGCAGGTACGGCTCCCCTGGCCTGGCGCTTGCGGTGGCACTCACCGGGATTCTGGCCACGATGCCGTACATCGCCCTGCAGTTGCTGGGCATACAGGCGGTGCTCAGCGTGCTCGGGGTGGAGTCCGGCGGTGTGGTTGGAGACCTGGTGCTCACCGTCGTGTTTGCGGTACTTGCTGTGTCGACCTACCGGCACGGGCTGCGCGTGCCCAGTGCTGTCTCCATTGGAAAGGCGGTCCTGGTCACGGCGTCCGCCGTGTCGATCGCGGCGCTCGTGTGGATCCGGGTCGGTTCACCGGGGGAGCTGTTCTCCGCGGCGGAGCGGACAATCACCGCGCGGGACAGCGGTTTGAGCGTCGTGCTGGACCCAGCGCTGGGACCTGCGTACGTGTCGTTGGCGCTGGGGTCAGCTTTGGCGCTGTTCGCGTTTCCGCATGTGCTGATGGTCGCGTTCTCAGCCCGCAGCGACGACGTCGTTCGGCGATCGGCGGTGACGCTGCTGGGCTGGACCGGCCTGCTGGGCCTGTTCGCGGTGTTTGGCGTGGCCGCGCTGGCCATGAGCCTCGTGCCGCCGCCGGGACGGGCCGAGCTCGCCGTCCCGATGCTGGTGCGCGAGCTGGCACCTGCATGGCTGTCCGGGGCCGTGCTGGGTGCCCTGGTGGTGGCGGCGCTGGTACCGGCCGCCGTCATGTCGATCGGGGCTTCGGCCCTGTTCGCCCGCAACGTGTATGTGGAGTATGTCAACCCGACCGCGACCGCGGAGCAGGAGACCAAGGTGGCCCGGGTCGTGTCGCTGGTCGTGAAGCTTGGCGCCTTGGGCTTCGCCATGGGCCTTCACGGTCAGAACGCCATCAACCTTCACTTGCTGGGTGCGGTGTGGGTCCTGCAGACGTTGCCTGCTCTGGTCCTCGGCCTCGCATCCCGGGCACCGCATCGGTTAGCCCTGCTGACCGGCTGGTTCGTCGGGATGATTGCGGGCACTGCGATGGTCGCCCACGGTGGGTTCTCTCCGACCGTACTGGTGTCCCTCGGGCCGGTCAGCACGCAGCTGTATCCGGGGCTGCTTGGGCTCGCGGTCAACCTCGCTGTCGTCGTCGTGGCCGAGCTGCTGTTGCGACGATGGGGGCCCGTCCGGGGGCTGGATCGGACGGTGGGTCGCCGAAGTACGCGGACGCTGCCGGCCGCCGCCTCGCGCTCGGTGCAGTCATGAACCTCGATCGAACGCAGCGCCACGGCACCTCAGATCGCCGCAACCGGCCTGCGCAATCCGAGATTGTCGGCCCTAACCCCGACGACTCGGGAGCGAACCCGTCCGGCACGGCCGGCGCGGAACATCGAGGAGTGCCGCTTCCAGCGGACGGCCCGCTGGCGGACGGTCCCGGCCTCGACCTCCACGATGTGGAACGCGAAGCCGCGATGATCGCCCTGTTCGACTCACTGCACGGCCAGCTCGTCCGACTTGCCTTCCTGCTGGGCGCCGACCACGACGCCGAGGACCTGGTCTCGGAGGCGTTCTGCGAGCTACATCGACGCTGGTACCGGCTGCGTGATCCGGCGGCAGCGCCACAGTACCTGAGGTCGATCGTGTGTAACCTTGCCCGTATGCACGTCCGGCATCTGCAGGTGCGTCGCCGTCATGCCGGAGACGAGCTGCCCCCCGGCCAGGCCGGCGTCGTGGACTCGGCAGAATCGTCCGTGCTGCTGCGGGAGGGTCAGCGAGCGGTTGTGGCGGCGCTACGGCAGCTGCCGGTGCGCCAGCGCGAGGCGCTGGTGCTGCGCTACTGGCTGGATCTGAGGGAGGCTGACATCGCCGGCGCCATGGGCATCAGCACTGGGGCGGTGAAGTCACACATCTTCCGGGGCATGGCCGCCCTGGCTACGCTCATGGGCGCGTCCCGATGAGTATCGGCGAGACCGAGACCCGGCTGCGGGATACCCTCCAGGTGCTGGCGACCACAGCCGTCACTTCCCCGGATGCATATGCCAACGCCCGCAGCGAATGGCAGCGGCGGGAACGGCGCCGGCGGCTGCTCACCGTCATCTTGGCATTGCTGATCTTCGCCCTGGCTGATGTGGTCGGGCTGTGGGCTCTCAGCAATCACCACCACACCAGACCGACGCCGTACGACCAGCCGGTGGCCCCTGGGAGCAAGGTCGGGCTCGATGGTGTCGTGATCATACCCTGACCTGGGTTCGGCGCCATGGCGGTCCACCATCGGGCCGGCGGCGCACGGCAGGGCGAGCGCCCGCTGACGTCGCGAACGCTCGCCCCTTGCCTCGTGGCCGCTGTCAGGCCATCTTGCCGGACAGTTTCCATGCCGCGTCGACCAGCCGGTTAACGTCCTGGCTCTGGTGGAACAGGTGCGTTGAGATGCGGACGGGGCGATGCGACTGGGCCGATCCGATGACGGGGAAGTCGCTGTTACGGATGGTGATCCCGTACTCGTCGCTCATCCGCGCGACGAACTCGGCCGACTTGTCCGCGTTGAGCACATCGGTGCGATTGCGGAACGGGTTGAACGACGTCAGGGCGCAGACCAGGCGAGAGTCGTCCTTCGGGGAGTACAACGATTGGACCCCCCACCGCTCGGCGACGAGTTCCTTGAGGTACGACGACAGGCCGACGACGTGGTCTTCGATGCGCTGTCGTCCGATGCGGTCCCACACCTCGCAGACGGTCCTGACTCCGGTGTTCAAGGCCAGGCTGCCGTTGCCGACAGACTGGAGGTAACTGCCGATGTTGTAGCTCTCCTTGTCGGTCGTCGAGCGGGGCGGTACGCCGCCTTCCGCCGGATAGCTGCTGGACACGACCGGCCAGAACTCTGGCAGGGGGTTCGGGTTGTACTGGGACAGGACCTTGTTGCGGATATACAGCACGCCCGTTCCGCCCGGACCGCACTGCCACTTGGCGGCGGAGCCGGCGAGGAAGTCCACGCCTAGCTCGTGGAAGCTGTAGTTCATCATCCCGGGGATATGTGCTCCGTCCACAACGCTGGTCAGGCCGTATTCCTGGGCGAGCTTGGCCAGCATCGGGATGGGCAGCATCGTCCCGGTCTTGTACGTCGGAGCGGAGAACAGAAGGACCTTGGTCTTGGCGGTAATCGCCTTGCGGAACAGCTCCACATAGTCCTCAGCCCGCTGGTCGTTGCCCACGGGCAGGGCCACCTTCCGGATGACAACGCCGTGCCGATCCCGGGCCATGCCCATCGGGACGAGGCCGCCTCCGTGCTCGTGATTGGTCGTCAGGATTTCGTCACCCTCGCGCAGATTCAGCCCGGCGATGATCTTCGACATGCCGTCACTGGTGTTGTGCGAGATGACGAGCTCGTCCACGTCGCAGCCGTATCCACGAGCCGCGACGGCCCGGACGTCGGCGAAGTCGCTGTAGGCGGAGAGGGCGTCACGGGCGACGTCCCGATTCGTTTTGTCGAGAGCGTCAAGGACCTCGCGGGGTGGGGAGCCGACTGTCCCCACGTTCATGAAGAGGACCTTCTTGTTGAGGGTGAACAGCTTCTCGACCTGGCGCCAGAAGTTCGCGTCGTTCGCGAGCGGCAACGACGACGACCCGGCAGCGGTCAGCGGGGATGCCGCCGCGGGAGAGGCGGCGGCGAAATTCAACCCCGCCGCACCCGCGGCGACGGCGCCCGCGCCGGCGCCCAGGAACTGGAGAAGGCCTCGACGCGAAATCTGGGGCGGCGTGTCCCCAGGGACTGGGGCGTTGGCGGTGTTCAGCATAGTTGTGTCCCCCTTCTAGGTAGAGTCATCGCACTGCGATAGCGGAGATTTCGACCTTGGCGTCCTGCGGCACCCGCGCCACCTGGATGGTGGCCCGGGCCGGCGGCTTACTGCCGAAGAACTCGGCGTACGCGGTGTTGAAGCGGGCGAACTCATTGAGGTCTGCCACATAAACCGTGGTGCTGACGACGTTGTCCAGGGTCATTCCACCGGCCCGCAGCACCGCATCGAGGTTCCTCAAGACCTGGCGCGTTTGGTCCTCAATGGACGCATTCGCCAAGAGCTTGTTCGTGACCGGGTCGATGGGAAGCTGGCCGGACAGGTACAGGGTGTCTCCCACAGCTATGGCCTGGGAGTACGGACCTATCGCGGCCGGGGCGTCCGGCGACGTTACAACCCGGTGATGCTTGCCACCGTTCTTTTGTTCGCTGGCGTTGGCGGCTGGTTCGTGTCCTGCGATGACGGCACCGGCTGTGCCAGCCAGCGCGCAGGCGAGAACTGCGGCAACCAGGCGAGTCCGTCGAAATCCGACAATGGAGGTTCTAGGAGACACACGTCTCTCCGCTCTTCGTGGATGTCTGCCGACTTCCGCAGGCCTGCGAGCTTGTCGTCATCCGTAAGTTGCATCCCGCGCGCGTACGGTTTACCGCCTTGAGCAATTTGTTTGGCCGCGATGTCGGTGCCTGCAGTGCGGTGACGGGCGTGATCGACTTTGGGAAGCTGCCGGGACGGCGCCACCGAGGACACCGCTGCTGCGAACATGCCGGTCTTCGTCGAGGCGGTCCAGCAGCGCGGAGGGTGGCTGGCGATGCCCTGTGGGTGCCTGAAAGTCGGTCAGCCTACGCGGCCTGCGAGTACTCGCCGACCATGCCGCCGAGGCGATCACGCCGCAGCACCCGCCGGCCAGCGATGGCGACCGGCGGTTGGGCCGGTCCGAGCGGCGGTGCCTGTGCCAACGAACGGTGTGGACGGTGCGAGTTGTCATGGTCGACGAATTCGGCTACCACCGACTCGAGGTGGCGACGCCCGAAGAGCAGCACGCGGTCAAGCAGTTCACGGCGTACCGTGCCGACCCAGCGCTCCGCGTACGCGTTGGCCCGCGGTGCCCGCGCTGGTGTCGTGAGGACGTCGATGCCTGCGGCGGCGAAGACCGCGTCGAACACGGCGCTGAACTTCGTGTCGCGATCCCGGAGCAGGAACCGTAACCGGTCGTCTCGCTCGCCAAGGTCCATCAGCAGGTTCCGGGCCTGCTGGACCACCCACTCCTCCACCGGATGTGCGGTGCCGAGCACATGGACCCACCGGCTGCCCACCTCGACCGCGAACAGCACGTACAGCCGCCGCAGCAACACCGTGTCGACGGTGAAGAAGTCCACCGCCAGGACGCCCTGCGCCTGGGCCCCTAGGAACTGCCGCCAGGTCACCGCCGACCGCTTCCGAGCGGGATCGATCCCGGCCAGGTTGAGGATGACCCAGTTGGTACTGGCACCACCCGGTAGCCAAGCCGGCGCAGCTCGCCATGAATTCTGCGGTAGCCCCAGGTCGAATTCTCCCTGGCCAGTCGCAACACCAGACCGCGGATCTCCCCGGTGACCGGTCGCCGGCCGCGTCGGCTCGGATAGGTCCAGCGCTGGCGGACCAGATCCCGATGCCAGCGCAGCAGGGTGCCCGGCCGAGCGAACAACCCGTCCCACAATCGGCGGCGCAGCAGCCATGTCAGGCCGGCCAGCACGCCCGGTCAGCCCAGTCCCACCCGCGGCCGAGCGACCTGTCGCCGCAGCACCGCCACCTCCTGACGCAGCACCAGGAGCTCACTTAGCTGCCGTAGAGCCGTAGTTGCCGCGAGCGAGGAGTTCGGCGAGGTGGACGCCCGGGCGACCGACTAGCTGGTCGGCCTGGGTGCGGCAGGAGAAGCCGTCCGCGAGGTACACGGTGTCCGGCCCGGCATTGCTCAGGGCGGGCAGCAGGGCGTTCTCGGCGACGGCTACGGAGGTGTCGTAATGGCCGGCCTCCATGCCGAAGTTGCCGGCCAGGCCGCAGCACCCTGCCAGCCGGGTCACGGATGCGCCCGCCCGGGCCAGGAGGGCGGCGTCGGCTTCCCAGCCCATGACCGAGTGGTGGTGGCAGTGGGGCTGCGCGACGACCTCGACGCCTGCCAGCGACGGCGGGGTCCAGCGGGGTCCGGGGCCCAGTGGCGCGGGGGCGGTGAGCAGCTCGGCGAGGGTGTAGGTGCCGGCTGCGAGTGTCGGGGCGCGGGGGTCGTCTGGGAGGAGGTCGACCATGTCTGAGCGCAGCACGGCGGTGCACGAGGGTTCGACGCCCACGACAGGGATCCCCCCGGCGGCGTAAGGCGCCAGGACGGAGAGCAGGTGGGTCAGTCGCTTCTTCGCCCCGTCGAGCTGGCCGGTGGAGATCCAGGTCAGCCCGCAGCAGGCGGATTCTTCGGGCACGATCACGGTGTACCCGGCCTCCTGCAGCACGCGGGCAGTGGCACGCGCCCCAGCGGTGTCCATCGTGTCGGAGAACGTGTCCGCCCACAGCACCACCGGCTGCGGCGGAGAGGAGGACGCGGGCCTGGCGACGGCGGGCGCCGCGCCATCGGGCATGGTCGCGCGGCCCTGCTCCCTGAACCAGGCGGAGAAGCGTTCTTGGGCGAAGGTGACCATCTGTCGGCGGGGGTCCATCCCGCCCGCGGTGAGCACCGCCCTCGCGATCGGGCGGACCCTCAGCACTGTGTTGACCAGCCTGGCTATGGCCGGGACCTTGGTGACCAGCGACGACCAGCGGGGCAGCTGGCCAAGAATGTAATGGTTGCGCGGGCGTATTTTGCCCGCGTAGGCGCGGTGGAGAACCTCGGCCTTGTAGCGGGCCATGTCGGTGCCGGTGGGGCAGTCCGTCGAGCACGCTTTGCACGACAGGCACAGGTCGAGGGATTCGAGCACCGTCGGGGAGTCCCAGGCGGTGACCAGCGAGCCGCTGGTCAGCTCCTGCAGCACCCGCGCGCGCCCGCGGGTGACGTCCTTCTCGTCCCGGGTGGCCTGGTAGCTGGGGCACATGAACCCGCCTGCGGCGGTGTTGTCGGCCCGGCATTTGCCCACCCCGGTGCAGCGATGGACCGCGGTGGTGAAGTTCCCGCCGTCCTCGGCGAACGCGAATCCCTGCCGGGGCGAGGCCGGGCGCGCGAAGGGCCGGCGCAGGTCCGCGTCCAGGGGCCGCGGGTCCACCACGATCCCCGGGTTCAGCGCGTTCTCCGGGTCGAACAGGGCTTTTACCTTGCCGAACAGGCCGATCACCTCAGGGCCGTACATGCGCGTCAGCAGCTCTGAGCGAGCCCGACCGTCTCCGTGCTCGCCGGACAGTGACCCGCCGTAGGAGGCGACGAGGTCCGCGGCCGCTTCGAGGAACGCCCGGGACGGCCCGATCCCGGCGGGCGTCTCCAGCGGTAGGTCCAGACGCACGTGCACGCAGCCATCGCCGAAGTGCCCGTACAGCAGCCCGTCTACGCCACGGTCAGCCATCAGGGCGGTGAAGTCGCGCAGGTAGTCCCCCAGCCGCTCAGGTGGGACGGCAGCGTCCTCCCAGCCCGGCCACGCCGGTGCCCCGCTCGGGGTCCGCCCGCCCAGACCCGCGCCGTCGGCCCGGATGCGCCACAGCGCCGTCGCCTCGGTTCCTGCGGGCACCACCCGCACCGCGTCGGTGCCGGCGTCGGCGGCCAGCGCGCGCGCTCGGGCTAGCACGTCGTCGACGCGCTCACCGGCCTCGGCGCCGACTTCCACGAGCAGCCACCCGCCACCGGCGGGCAGCTGTGGCACCGCGCCCGCTCCGCGGTGGCGGCGCACAACCTCGACCAGGCGGGCGTCCATGCCCTCGATCGCCAGGGGCCGGTGGGCCAGAAGCGCGGGGACGGCGTCGGCGGCCGTCGGCATGTCCGGGTATCCCAGCGCGACGACGACCGGGGCGGCCGGCGCGGGCACGAGGTTCACCGTGGCCTGCAGGACCGTGACCAGGGTGCCCTCAGTCCCCACGAGCATCTTGGCCAGGTCGCGGCCGTTCTCGGGCAGTAGGTGCTCGAGGGAGTAGCCGGAGACCTGCCGGCCGAAGCGGCCCAGCGCGGTGCGGATCGTCGCCAGGTTCGCGCGCACCAGGGCGTCCAGGCCCGCGACCGGCTCCAGCGTGCCTGCGCCGGCGTGGAATCGACGCCCGGTGCCGTCGACGACATCGAGTGAGACGATGTTGTCGGCCGTGCGCCCGTAGGCGACGGCGTGCGGGCCGCACGCGTTGTTCCCGATCATCCCGCCCAGAGTCGCCCGGTTCTGGGTCGATGGGTCCGGGCCGAAGCGAAGTCCGTGGGGAGCGGCCGCGGCTTGCAGGGAGGACATGACAACACCCGGTTGGACCACGGCGGTGCGGGCGTCGGCGTCGAGCGCGATGATCCGGTCCATGTGCCGGGAGAAGTCCAGCACCATCCCGGTGCCGATTGCGTTGCCCGCCACCGACGTCCCCGCGCCGCGGGCCGTGACCGGCACTCCGAGGCGGCGGGCCACGTCCAGGGCCGCCAGCGCGTCGTCGCTGTCGCGCGGGGCCACCACCACCCGTGGGGGCACCCGGTAGTTCGACGCGTCCGTGGAGTACTCGGCCTGGCGGCGTTCGGAGTCGTCGACATCCCCGTCGACCACCTTGCGAAGGGACGCGACGACATCATCGCTGCGCCCCGGTGCACGCACCGACTTCATTCGTGCCCTTCTTTCGTCAATACATGGGCGATGCATTGCGCAGCGGCCCGCGGGAGCCGTCATCCAATGCGGAGTCGGTCGCCTCGTGTAGGCGTTCGATGGTGATCTTCGCGTCGACGATGAAACCTCGCGCACGATCATCGCGGGAAAGGGAGCGGGAGCCCGCATCAGTCCGATGTGGAGTGCCCGCACTCGTTTCCACGTGCTCATCCGACGCACGTTCATGCCGCCGATCTTGATAACGCCCTTCGGTACGGACGAGTCCGAGCACGGCAAAATCCCGCAACGCCGGTCGTTGCCCGTACCCATGATCGACGCGCACATCCCTGCCGCGCCGCGCCAACTCGAAATCGATCTTGGTTCCGGCTCTCCGTGCCGACCGGACCCTTGCGAGGGGTCCGGTCGGCACGAAGGCGCCTGGTTCTTTCTCAGCCCTTGAGCGCGGAGGCGACCCACTGCGACGGAATGATTTCGGCAAACGGGGGCGTGGTAGGCACCAGGCCGGTCTGCCGGTGGAAGTCCGCCGAGACGTTGTAATTGGCCTCGGTGGGTGTCGGGGCCTCCGGGATCTCCGCCTGGAGGACCGGCACGAGTGCCTGTACCGTCTGGGCGTTCATCGTCTTCTGGTACTGCTGCAGCAGTTCGCTGGCCTTTGCCGGGTCGCCGTTGATGGTCTGCTCGGCCTTGGCGATGGCGCGCAGGAACGCGGCGACGGCCTTGCCCTTTCGGTCAATGACGTCCTGGGTGGTGAAGAGGGCACCGTGGATGACGTCCTTGAGAGCAGGGACGTCACCGCGAGCGGGCGAGATGTAGACACGACCGACACCGGTCGCCACGGCCTGCTGCCCGATCGGCTGGAAGAACGACAGGGCGTCGACCCGGCCGGCCTTAAGCGCACCGATCGCGGCGGACGCGTCGGCGCCGAGGTTGACCAGGGTCCCGTCCCTCTTGGGGTCCAAGTTCGCCTGCTTGAACAGGTAGTTCACCAGCGCCTCGGTGCCGCTGCCCGGCCCGGTCATGCCGATCTTCTTGCCGCGCAGGGCCTGGATCCGCTCGGCCAGCGGCGCGGAGTCGCCGGCGCTCGGGATCCCCGAGCCGACGATGATGTCGACGTAGTAGGCGTCGACGAGGGAGCCGATCACACGCGCCTCGTTGTTGATCTTGTACAGGTTGAACGCGTCGGTCATCACGCCCCCGGCGACGTCGATGCTGCCGGACTGGACGGCCGCGGCGAGCTTGGCGCCGGTACCGAGCCTGGGCCGTTCTCCCAGGGTGAGCCCTTCGGCCTTGAAGTAGCCCTCGTGTTCGGCGACGAACAGCGGGAAGAACGCGACGGAGTCGCTGATCTGCCCGACGTTGAGGCGCATGGCGTCGGCGCCGGTGGCCGGCTCGCTACTGCCGCCCTTGTTGGCGCAGCCGGCGGCGAGCAGCGCTGCCGACACGGCGACGATGGCCCCGAGACGGCGTAACAGGGATGTTTTGGTACGGGACATGGCGGACTCTTTCGACTGGGTGGAGAGGTGACGGGACTGCTGCTCGTCCGGGCCGGGCACCGGTTGTCAGACCTCGGTGTCCAGGGGCTTCCAGCGGTTGGCCCGTTTGCCTAGGAGGTTGACGATGGCGTTCAGGACGGCGGCGATGACGCTGAGGACGACGAGGGTGGCGAACACCCCGTCGGTGTCGAACTTCGCGGACGAGTCGCTGATCAGGTATCCGAGGCCGCGGTTGGACGCGACGAGCTCACCGATGACCGCGCCGATCAGCGCGTATGGGATGGAGACCCGCAGTCCGGTCAGCAGACCGGTCATCGAGGCGGGCAGGACGACCTTGAATGCGATGTCCCGGCGGGTGCCGTTCATCAGCCGTACGGCGTCGACCAGCGCGCGGTCGACTTCGTGCACGCCGGCTGCCGTGTTCAGGAAGACCAGGAAGAACACGGTGACGGCGGCGAGCAGCACCTTCATGTCGGTGCCGATGCCGAACCAGACGATGAACAGCGGCGCCAGGGCGACCTTCGGGATGGCGTAGAGCGCCATCAGGAACGGGTCCAGGATGTCCCAGACCACTCGGACGGAGGCGATCAGGTAGGCCAGGGCGGCGCCGGATAGTGCGCCGACCAGGAAGCCGAGCACGATCTCCTGCACGGTGATCCAGGTGTTCGACCACAGCGTGCCGTCGGCGATCCAGTCGCCGAGCCGGGTGGCGATGCCCTTTGGGCTACTGACGAACTGCGGGTCGAGGACGGGTCCCGACAGTGCCTGCCAGACCACCAGCAGGGCGACGAGCAGGCCGATGCGCCATCCCCAGATCAGCGCCTTGCGGCCGTGTCGCTGGCGCCAGGAGCGCCGGGACGTCTCCCGCAGGGGGCCCGCAGGCATGGTGGTCGAGCCCACTTGCGGGGTCGTGGTAGCGCTCATCGCGCTCCCTCCTTGAGCGCCGCGGACAGCCGACGGTGCAGTTCGACGAACTGTGGATCGACCCTGATGTCGTCGGGGTCGCGCGGGCGGGGCAGGTCCACCGGCTGGTCGAGCAGGATCGTTCCGATCGGCCCGAGCACCACGACGCGGTCGGCGAGGATCAGCGCCTCCTCGATGTCGTGGGTGACGAAGACGACGGTGCGCCCGCTGCCGGACCACAGCCGCAGTAGTTCGCCCTGCAGTTCGGTGCGCAGTTGCGCGTCGAGCGCTCCGAACGGCTCGTCGAGCAGAAGCGTCTCCGGGTCGGCACAGAGCATCCGGGCCAGGCTGGCGCGCCGGCGCATGCCACCGGACAGCTCGCGTGGGTAGTGCCGCTCGAAGCCGTCCAGGCCGACGAGCTTGATCAGCTCGGCGGCGACCGCAGCCCGTTCCTTCTTGCTTTCTCCGCGCAGTTCGCGGGGCATCTGCACGTTGCGGGTGACGTCACGCCACGGCATCAGCGTGTCGTGTTGGGTCAGGTAGCCGACCTGCGTGTTGGGTCCGCGCATCGGCTTGCCGCCGTACGTGATCTGCCCGCTGGTCGGCGGGGTCAGCCCTGCGAGGAGGTTGAGCAGGGTCGACTTGCCGCAACCGCTGCGTCCCAGCAGCACCAGGAATGACCCCTGCTCGACGGTCAGGTCGACGTCGCGGAGCGCGATCAGTTCCTCGTCGTCCTTGCGGAAGTGCTTGGACAGTCCCTGCACCTCGATGACGGCGGCGCTCATGCGGTCACCGCCGACGGCGCCGCCGCGACGCGGCGGGTGTTCGTCACTGCCATCACGTGTACCTCGTCCTCGGTGAACCCGGCCTCGAGCAGACGGTCGGCCAGCAGCGCGAGGCCGTCTTCCACGGGGGGGTTGAACGGCTGGCCGAGGTCGGAGGAGAGCAGCGAGTGCTCGGGGCCGACCTGGCGGATGTGGTCGAACAGCGTGTCCCAGCGGACCTTTCCGGTGTACGGGGTGGTGAAGCAGCGTTCCATCAGCGCGCCCCGCTCGGCCAGGTGCCGCTGCACCTGGACCGACAGTCGCTGGGAGGTGAACTCAGGGTGGGTGACGACGATGCGCCGCACCCCGAGGTCGGCGGCCGCGTCGACGACCGTGGTGATTTCGTCACCGGACAGGTGCCCGGTTGCCAGCACCATGTCGTGCTTGGCTATGACGCTCAGCACCTCTCGTAGCGCCGGCACGATCGCGCCGTCGGAGTCGACGACGTCGATCGCCGGGGCCATGATGCCCTGCTCGGCCAGGTCGGCCTGCAGTTGCGCCCACATCGGCGGGGTGGCGCCCTCCGGCTCGCAGGCCTGGCACTCCCGCTGGTTGGCGCAGTCCACGGTGGGCAGCCAGACGATCCGCGCGCCCTGCCGGCCCGCGATCTCCACTGCCACCGGGTTGAGTCCGCCGACCGAGCCGTTCAGCGTGAGAGCGCCGAGCACGTCCACCCCGGGTACGGCGTTCCGCACCACTTCGGCCCGCTCGGCAGTGGGCACGTAATGGGATTTCAGTACGAAGCCCGCCAGGCCGACCTCGGCGAACCGGCGCGCCAACGAGACGTCGTCGATGCGCCGGCGCATCACGTCCGGCGCGACGTGGATGTGTGTGTCGTACGCCCCGGCGACGAGTTCACGGGCTCGGGCCGAGGGGGTGGGATGGTTAGTCACGGAGCCTCCAAGGGGCATCTGGCCCGCGACGTACGCGCCGCGGTGGCTGGTCGAGCTGGGGTGATGGGGATCGCGATTCAGAAGTGGACGAGGTCGGGTCGAGGGCCGCGGTGCTGCGCGCGGGCGGACGTCATCTCGCGTAGGGTGTCGGCGACGTGGGACAGGTGGTAGCGCATCGCGGCCTCGGCGGCGTCCGGGTCAGCCGTCTCGATGGCGTCGACGATCCGGGTGTGCTCGACGAAGGACCGGGCGGACCGTCCGGGAACCAGCACCGTGCGATATTGGAAGCGCACCATCTGCGCCTTGAGCCCGGCGATGAGCCGAGTGGCCGTCTGATGCCGGGACGCCTCGATGATCTTCGCGTGCATCCGGGCGTTGCCGTCCGAGTACGCCAGCAGGTCGCCCGCCTTCAGGCAGGCCGACATCTGCGCGAGCGTCTCGCGCATGAACGCGACCTCCGCCGGCGTGGCATGCAGAGCGGCCTCGCGGGCAGCGAGTGCCTCGAGCGCGCCGCGCGCCTGGGTGATCTCCAGGGCCTCGGTCTCGGTCACCATTCGCACCCGGGCTCCGCGGTTCGGCTCGTGGACCACGAGCCCCTCCTGCTCGAGTCGGGCGAGCACGGTGCGGACCGCGGTGCGGCCCACCCCGAGCGTGACGGCCAGGTCGACCTCGACCAGCCGCTGGTTGGGCATCAGCCGCCCCCTGACGATGTCCTCGCGCAGTCTCGCGTACGCCTCGTCGGCGGCCATCCGCCCGCGGCCATTGCGGCCGACGGTCGTCGGCACCGACTGCGGCGGTGGCATGGCGTCCACGACGGCTCCTTCCATCAGCTTTGGGATCAAGCGGGGAGACGAGGCCCTCAACGGTTCCTGGCCTTCAGCGCCGCATCCAGTCGCGGGTAGACCCGGCGGGCGTTGCGCTCGTAGACCTTCTCCCGGTCGCCCGGCGCCAGGTGCAGCGCGTCCACGTACCGCAGGGTGTCGTCGAAGTGGTGGCCGGTCTGCGGATCGATGCCCCGGACCGCGCCGACCATCTCGGAGCCGAACAGGATGTTGTCGACGCCGATGACGCTGAAGAGCAGGTCGATGCCGGGCTGGTGGTACACGCAGGTGTCGAAGAAGACATTGTTCATGATCGACTCGTTCAGCGCGGGCCGATCGAGCATGTCCGCGAGCCCCCGGAAGCGGCCCCAGTGGTAGGGCGCCGCTCCCCCACCGTGCGGGATGACGAACCGCAGGTCTGGGAAGTCCTTGAACAGGTCCGACTGCAGGAACTGCATGAACGCGGTGGTGTCGGCGTTGAGGTAGTGCGACCCGGTGGCGTGGAAGTTTGCGTTGGTCACCGCCGACACGTGCACCATTGCCGGCACCTGCAGCTCCACCATCGCCTCGTAGAACGGGTACCAGCTGCGGTCGGTCAGCGGCGGAGATGTCCAGTGGCCGCCGCTGGCATCGGGGTTGAGGTTGCATCCCACGAACCCGAGCTCCAGCACACAGCGTCGCATCTCCGCGACCGAGTGCGAGATGGGTACTCCGGGTGACTGCGGGAGCTGGCAGACCCCGATGAAGTTGTCCGGGTACAGCTCGACCACGCGCGCGATGAGGTCGTTGGAGACCTGTGCCCAGCGGCTGCTGACGGCCTCGTCACCGAAGTGATGGCCCATGGCCGAGGCACGCGGCGAGAAGATGGTCAGGTCGATCCCGCGCTCGGCCATCAGCCGCAGCTGGCTTCCCTCGATCGTCTCGCGGATCTCGTCGTCCGAGATGGCGGGGTAGGCCGGCGGTTCTTCGCCGGCACCGAAGGCCGCCTGCTGCGCCTCTCGCCACGACGTGTGCGCCTGCGGCGCGGTCGTGTAGTGGCCATGGCAGTCGATGATCACTTGTTCCAGGGCTCCTTGGGATCGGCTGATCGGCAGAATCAGCTCCGTTGCTCCGTTCACCGGCAGGCGATGTGATGCGGAGCCTGATGGCCTCCCGCGCGTCACGGCTCGCGAATTGCCGCTCGGCAACTGTGACCGTAACCACCACGCAACATTGTCGCAATAGCTGTCGAGCAGATTGTCGACAATTTTTCCCACAGCCTCCACAGAGGCCCTATACTCATCCGCGACTGAGGAGGTCCGGATTGGCCAAGACTCCCCGTGAGGGTGGCGTCGCCACGAAACTGGCGGCCGACGCACTGCGCGCCGCGCTGATGAACGGCGATCTCGCGCCCGGACAGCGGCTGGTGGAGGCAGAACTCGCCGAGTCGTTCAACGTCAGCCGCGCCAGTCTCCGCGCAGCGCTGTTCGACCTGGCCGCCGAGGGACTGGTCGAGCGCATCCCGAACCGCGGCGCCCGCGTGCGGGTCGTCTCCGTGGCCGAGGCGGTGGCGATCACCGAGTGCCGCATGGTCATCGAGGGCCTGTGTGCCGCCAAGGCGGCGGAACGGGTCACCGACGAGCAGATCGCCGTACTGACCGATCTCGGCGACCGGATGCAGCGTGCGGTCGCGGACGGCGATCCGATGAAGTACTCGGCGCTCAACCGGGAACTCCACCGCCTCGTACGCGAGTACGCGGCGCAGCCGGTGGCCTCGGGGCTGCTCGACCGGCTCAACGGTCAGCTGGTTCGACACCAGTTCCGGCTCGCGCTGCGCGCCGGTCGCCCGCAGGTCTCCCTCCGGGAGCACCTCGCGATCATCGACGCGATCGCACGCCGCGAACCCGCCGACGCGGAGGTCGCCGCGCGCGCACACCTGACCAGCGTCATCACGGCGCTGCAGCAGGCCGACGCCGAGTAGAGCCGGGCGGACCACCGACCGCCTGGCCGGCATCGGCGGGGCTATCGCCCGCCGTTGTCGCGCAGGTCGAGGAGCAGGTCGCGCGTCGCCGCACTGATCCGCGGCGGGACCCCCAGCTCCTCGAGCTGCTCGGTGGCAGCGGTCATCTCGTCCGCGCGCCGACGGGCGTGCTGGTGGGTCCCGTCAATCAACCTGTCGACGGTGCGCTGGTCGAAGCCGGCAAGCTCGGCGCTGATGTTGTCGCGCAGCCAGTCGGCGCAGCCTGCTGCCTCCGCGGCGGCCAGCGCTTCCACCACCGCCGCGGCCAGCCCCTTGTAAAAGACGCTGCGGAGCAGCTTGCGCGAGATGGCCCCGCCCGCAGGCCCCGGCTGGATCGCTACCTCCGCACCAAAGCCGGACAGGATGGCCGCGTACCGGTCGGCGGCGTCGCCGGCCACCAGCATGGGAGTATGCAGCCCCTTGCCAGGCACCGGCGCCATCAGCGCGACGTCGACGACCGGGATGGGCGCCCCGGCCGCCTCCGCGAGCGCCGCCTTGAGACCCGGCGAAGCGGTGTTGAGGTCGGCCCAGATCGTCCCCGGTCGTAGGGCAGGCAACGCGTTGCGCAGCGCATCCATCGCGTCGTGGGAGCTGTTGACACTGAGCACCAGATCGGCGTCGCGCACCGCGTCGGCCTCGTCGGCCCGCGGGTCGACGCCGTCGGCCGGCGTCACCTTCGGGTCGTGGCCCCGGACGTCGGCGCCGGCCGCTATCAGATCGCGGGCGATCTCCGAACCGGCCTCCCCGAGTCCGAGGACGGCGATGCGGATGGCCGTGCAGGCCTCGGTGTGAGCGGTCTCGTGCAGCGGGGGCATGCTGTCTCCATGTGGTCGATGAACGCAGGAATCACGGGTGGGGAGGAAAACTCAAGCGCGGGGGAAGGCGGTGCCCTCGAAGAGCTTGCGGGCAGTGCGTACGACGCCTGAGCGGACGACCCGCGGTGGGGAGACCCCGGCGTCGACTGTCACGTCCACGAGCAGGTGGCCGGTCGGGTGCTCCACATCTACCTGCGCGCGGTCGGCCGGCCAGCCCGCGGTGAGCTCGTGACCGACCGCGCCCGGCAGCAGCATGCCGGTGACGACGCTGACCGCGGCCAGCACGCCGATCGAGGTGTGCGGCTGGACGGGGATGAACGACCGGGTGCAGACCTGGCCGCCGTCGCGTGCGGCGGCGACCAGCGCCGTCTTCGGTACAGAGGACTGGCTCACGTCCCCGAGCCCCATGAGTGCACCGGCTTTGATACGGATGGCGTCGATGCGCTCGAGCAGCGCGGCGTCGGCGGCCAACTGCTCGTGCGTCTCCTGACCGGTCAGGCCGAACGACTCGGCCAGCGCCACGACCAGCGGCATGCCGTTGTCGACGCAGGTCACGTCGATACCGTCGATCGAGTCCCGGACATTGGCGGTCGGCAGCAGTCTGCCCGTCGCTGACCCCGCCGTGTCGGTGAAGGCGAGAATGATCGGCGCCGCGGTGCCGGGAACCCCAGCGATCGCAACGTCGCCACGGTACTCGGGACGGCCACCTGGCGTCGGGAAGGTGGCCACCGCGACGCTGTCGGAGTTGACCATCCGGATCCGCACGCTGGTCTCGTGGAGTCCAGCCGGAACCAGTCCGCGCTCGACGGCGAAGGGTCCCACGCCAGCCAGAATGTTGCCGCAGTTCTGCCGGTCGTTGACCGTCGCGGTGTCGACGCCGAGCTGGAGGAACAGGTAGTCGACGTCCGCGTCCGGGCTCGCCGACCGGCTCACGACGGCGACCTTGCTGGTGAGCGAGGTGCTGCCGCCGAGGCCGTCGATCTGGCGCGGATCGGGGGTGCCCATCAACCGCAGCAGCAGATCGTCCCGCTCGGCCGGGTCGGCCGGCAGGTCAGCAGCCTCGAAGTACAGACCGCGGGAGGTGCCGCCGCGCATCATGGTGCAGCGCACCCCGGTGTCGTCGTAGCTCACCGCTCACCCTGGACATACTCGTCGTAGGAGACGTACTCGATGCCGAAGTCCTTGAGCTTGTCGCGTAGCCCGTAGCGGTCCAGGCCCAGCTGGCCCTGCTCGAAGGCGGCGCGGCTGGCGGCCTCCTTGTCCAACCGGGCCTGCGCGGCGGTCAGCGCCCGGGGCACGTCGCCCCTGGGTACGACCATGACGCCGTCGTCGTCCGCGACGATCACGTCGCCGGGATGCACGGTCTGCCCTCCGAGGACGATCGGTACGTTCACCGAGCCGGCCGTGGCCTTGACCGAGCCCTGCGCGCTGACCGCCCGCGACCACGCCGGAAACCCCATCTCACGCAGCTCCGCGACGTCGCGCACACCGCTGGCGAGCACCACTCCACGGACACCGCGCTTGGCCAAGGCGGTGGCGAACAGCTCACCGAACAGTCCGTCGGTGGAGGGCGAGTTGGTCGCGACCACCAGAACGTCACCGGGCCGACACTGCTCCACCGCGACGTGGATCATCAGGTTGTCCCCGGGCCAGCACAGGGCGGTGACGGCGGTACCGCCGACGCGCGCGCCCGGCCACGCGGGCCGGAACTCGGGACTCAGATAACCGACACGGCCCAGCGCCTCGTGCACGGTGGCGACACCGTACCCGCCCAGACGCTCCGCGTCGCCGACGTCGGCGCGCGGTGGATCGGTGACGACGACAGTCCTCATGCGAGGGTCTCCTTCTCCAGTAGGAACATCAGGCGCTCTTCTCGCTCCGGGCGACGACCACGCTGCTCAGGTGGATCCGGGCCGCCGCCTCCGCAGACTCCGGATCCCGCCGTGGTTGCCTCCAGGACGGCCGTGAGGCCGGCCAGCGAGACCTGCGGCCGCCCGGGCCGCAGCGACAGCCGGAACTGGTGGAGGACGATCTGCGCCTGGAGGCGCTCGATGAGCGCGGCCGCCGTGGGCTGGCGCACGGCCTGACGGATCAGCCGGTGCAACTCCTGGATGAGCGCCGAGTTGCGCATCAGTTCGCCCGCCTGCACGGCCTCTCGCATCGGGCCGACATGGGCGCGCCGTTCGGCTACCTCAGCGTCCGTGGCGTGCTGCGCGGCCTTCGCCACGGCCAGGCCCTCAAGCGCCATCCGACACTCGGTGATCGCCACCGCCTTTGCGGCAGAAACCGTGCGCACACGGGCGCCCCGATTGGGGATCCGCTCGACCAACCCTTCGGCCACCAGGGAGTCCAGGGCGAGCCGGACGGCATTGCCGGAGGCACCGAGCAGGCTCACGAGGTCAGCCTCGATTAGCCGCTGACCCGGGACCAGCTCGCCGCTCGTGATCGCTTCGCGCAACCACACCTGGGCCGCCTGCCGGCCGGCGGTCTCGCCGCTGACAGTCGTCTCCACGGCCCTCCCCCAGCAGATCCTGCGTCGACGCTAGGAGGTTGGCGACAGGATTGTCAACTCTTTTGTTGAAACACCGCACTCCACCGGCTAGTACTCCAGCCGGGGATCGTGATCATGGCTCGATGAGGGCTTGTCGGGTGTAGTGGCTGGCCTTGGCTCGCGCTTGGTGACGGCGCCGGCGGATGGACCAGAGCAGCGGGTCGTAGCGGCGGCGGGCGCGTTCGATGATCAGGATGTTGAACAGGTGGCGTAGCTCGTTGACGGTCAGCGGGATCAGCCCGACCGGGTGGTAGCGGTGGCGGTGGCCGGCGGTCGCGGCGGCGAGGAAGGCGTGGGCGAGGATCGCGAGGGTGGTCCAGCGGTGCCAGGAGGTCCAGCGGCGGTTCTGGTGCTGGTCCAGGCCGAGTCCGGACGCCTCGCCGGGCCGGCGCGCGTTCTCCGTCCTCCACGAGTTGCGGGTTTGTGAGGCCGTCCGGGTCACTCACCCGGACCTCAATCTCATTCACGAGAAGGAACCGGACGGTGGGGAGCGAGTGGAGCGGGGTCGAACCGCGGCAGGAGCCTCCGGTTGAGGGCGGGCCGCCGGAGGTGGTCGTCTTCGAGGTGGCCACCGCGAGGGGTGGGCCGGCGCACAGCTGCGTTACGTCGGCGGGCCGATGCAACGCCCGGGCGAGAGGCCAGACACCGGGAACCGATCCGACTCACCATGAGCTCTACAGATGCGTCCGGTCTCGAGTGGTACCAGAGGACGACGGCACGCTGCGCCGCTTGGTCGCCGATGACACGGTCTGGGACAAGCTTCTAGGGCTGTCGAGGGCGGTGCGGTGGCGTCTTCGCGGGAGACGGGCGCGGCAGCGGGCGATGGCCGCCACCGAGCGGAGGCACCCGAGGATCGGTGACGACCTTGCCCAGGCGTTGGTTAACACCGACACATGATCTTCGGACCACTGCCGCCCGGCGAGACCCCGGGGCGGGATGCAGACTTCCAAGGGGCGACTGACTTACGGTGTGTCGTCGAGGGGGCCGTTGCTCATTCACGATAATGCCGGGGACGGGAGTGATCAGCACGCCCGCGATCCTCCCCCGCACGGTGTCCGCACACCAGCACGGGCATTCGTTGATGCGGATCTTCGCCCGCGCCGCGCCGGCGGTCTTGCACGATGACCTTGGGGGTGAAGATGAGGAGCGTTCACAACCTGGGCGGGCAGTGAGTCCTACCCGGCACCGGGCCACCGGTCCGGTGTTGCGCCGGCCGGTGGTGCCGATGCTCGCCGCGCCCGTCGACCAGGTCCCCGAGGGCCCCCGATGCTACGCGGACCGTCACTGGCCAGTGGACTCCAGTTGGCCGAAGGCCATACTCCACCACGACTCCGGGTCGGTGAACGCGGACGGGTCCACCCTCATCAGGTCGGCGCGGATCGCGGCGGCGCGGGCCGCGCGCTCCCGGCCGCCCGGGTCGTTCTCCATCAATTGCCCGAGGCGGTACAGGAACTCGACGAACGCCGCGAACGTCGCGTTGACCTGCTCGAAGTTCGGCGACTCCAGGTCCAGCAGCGCGACGCTGCCGGTCAGCGTGTCCAGGCAGAACAGCAGGTGGCCGTCCTCGGGGGAACTGCCCAGCACGAGGTAGGTGCGCGGCCCGGCGTCGCCGATCTCGATGCGCAGCTTTGAGAACAGCTCCATGCCTTCGACGGCGACGTCGACAGTGAACAGGATCGGTACGTCCATCGGGAAGGCGCCGTTGGGCGGGAAGATCTCCGGCCGGATCGGGCCGAGGACGTCATCGAACCTGTCGACCGGAAAATGCAGCACGCCGTCGGCGCCCCACAGGCCGACGAGCTGCTCGTACGTGGCGGTCAATCGTCCGGCTCCTCGTCGTCCTCGTCTTCGGCGGTCAGCCCGTGCTCGTCGAGGAACTCCCACCACTCGTCGTCGGGTGCGACATCGACGTACAGGGGGCCGAACACGTAGCCGGCGAGAAAGTACTCGAGGTTCGGCATCAGCTCCTCGAACTCCTCCCGGGCGTAGAAGGGGTCGCCGCTGGTCCGCGGGAACCACCAGATCGCCCCGGTGTCGCGCCGCAGCAGCAGCGGCTCCCGGGCCAGGTCACCCAGGTAGTACCACTCGGCGGGCTCCTCGGCCACGCCGGTGAACTCAGGCATGCTGCCGAGCATGCCCCGCCGGTAGTCGACGTCGGCGGTGCCCCACAGTTCGAAGTCGCCGGCCCGGACGCCGTCGGCGACCTCTAGCAGCTCGCGGACCGGCTGCGGCACCTCGGCGGGGATCGTGTGGGCCGGCGCGCCCTGGCCGATCTGCGCCCACAGCAAGGTCGCGGGCTGGTCTGCCTCCAGATCGGCGCGCAACTCCACGATGAGTTCCCGCAGGTCGGGGTTCAAGGAATCACCTCTATTCGGATCGGCGTTCCGTCCGGCAGCTTCTGGATCTCCTGCCAGATCTCCCAGCCCATGTCCTGGTTCGTATGGGAGTCCAGAAGCCTCAGATTATCGACGGTGTCCGGACCGCCCAGTTGCGGATCCCAGACATGATCGGCGTCGAGCCGGCGCAGGCGGGCGAGAAGCTTGTTCGCCATGGCTTTGCCCTCCTCGGTGGCTTTGCCGCCCGGCGGCCAGTACTTGGCGAAAATCGCTTGCCGGATGCGTTCGCGGTACGCCTTGGTGAGCTCAGGGTCCTTGTCGAGGGGGTTTGCCTGCTTGAACAGCTTGCCCTCGTCACTGAGCTTCTTCAGCGCGTTGACCTTGCGGTCGAAGGGTCCCTTCTTGTACGACGGCTTGCGCTTGATCTTGAGGACGAATTCAGGCAGGTCGTTGTTGCGGGTCACCGGCGGCGCGGGAATCCGCTTCTTCGGCTTCTTGGCGGCGGCCTCGACCGCCTTGCCGACCAGCTTGCCGACCTTCGCCTTCGGCACGCCGCCGCGTGACTTCGAGCCCTTCGGCTTGGGGCTAGGCATCCATCAGCTCCGAGAGGACCTGGTCGATCAGCAGGCCGACGATCTCCCGCGTGATCATCTGGAAGATCGGGATCTCGGCGAGTGACGCACCGAAGGTGGCGACCGCGGTCGCGATGGCCTGCGCCACCTGGAACGCCAGAATCGCGAGCTGCACGATCACCTGGATCTTCAGGGCCAGCACAATCGCCGCACAGATGATCAGACCGGTGCCCACCAGCATCGCCGCCTGGGCGTAGTCCGGCAGCGTGCCCGGCCCGCTCTCGGCGTCCGTCCACCACCTCTGGAACGCCTGCAACGACTCACCGCTGTGCTGCGACCAGACTGCGGTCGCGGCCGACCCCGCTTGGCCCGCGGTGGTTGCGACGGTGCCGCCGAACTCGATCCAAGCCTGGCCCATCTCGAAGAGCTTCTCCTCGTCGGCCTCGGGCCATGTGTACCCGATCCAACCCAACGCGGTGATCAGCTCACCCGGCAACTGGAGTCCCATGCCGTCAGCCCAGCTGTCCGTGGAGGGCCTGGATCATGCCGGCCGTGTCCTGCTCGGCGGCCTCGTAGTTGTCGGCCATCAGCGTCAGGTCACTGCCCGCCGACCCGATCTCCTCGGCCGCCTCGCCGATGCAGTCGAGCACCCAGGCCGCGACCGCGGTGTACGCGACGCCGATCAACGACCCGATGTCGTCAGCGCCCCACGGCTCGCCGAACCCCTGCATCTGCGACTCGAAACTCTCCAGCTCACCAATGAACCCCTGGGCGACGCCGATCACGGCGTCCCCGCCGGACCGCAGCAACGCCGGATCGACCTCGAAGCCGCTCACCGCGAGCCTCCCCGCGGCATCCGCGTCTGCGCGTCGGTTAGCGCCTGCACGAACGCGCCCAGCCGCGGTACCGCCGTGTCCCGAATTTCCTGCAACTGCTCGGTGAGCTGCGACAGATCCCCGGCCGCCGGCACCGGCGCGGCGGCTCCGCGCATCGCGTCGATCCCCGCGTTCACCGCCTGGATGACGTGGTCGCCGACCTGCCCGGAGCCCAGCCGCATCAGCCGCGGGTCCCGGCTCAGCGCCGCCAACCCGCCGTTCGGGCCGAACTCGGCCTGCACCAGCCCGTTCGCCGATCCGCCGGTCCGCCGGCGGCGCGCGGTCTCCTCATCCTCCGGCTCAGGACTGGCAACCCGCAGCGCACCGACCGTCGCGTCCAGCATGCGGGCGAACTCTCCGCCCGCCGATTGATTCATTGGCATGCGTCCTCCCCGTTTGACCGGAGAATACAACCGAGTCGTCCTTTGTCGATGCCCGCTCAGGCGAGACAGAAGTCGTACCGCATCGCTACGGATCGCGCGTGACCGACTCCGGCGAAGCGTCCGCCGCAGCTTGACGGCTCGGGGCCGACGCGTTGTTTGATCGCCCTTGCGGTGGTCCTGCTTCGGCATTACCGCTCCGCCAGCCCATGACAAGGTTGAAGCCGCCTACGCCTCTGGCGGGTTTGCCCACGCTGGCGGCAGCCCCGCGCCACGACTGGGCGCAGCCGGGCCAGTTGTCTCAGCGCCCCAGGCAGCGCCGGTGTTCGGAAGCAGGAGACAGTGGGGCCCAACGTCCCCTGCTCCCCCTCTGCTCCAAAGGCAAGCCGCAAATACGGCGAAGCCCGTTACCGGCTACTCCGGCAACGGGCTTCTGACCTGCACATACTACGGCGGGCGATACTGAGATCGAACCAGTGACCTCGTCGGGGTGAATGTCGATCTCGCCTGCCGTCACGCTTCAACCGACGCCATCTGATGTCGTCGCGTGCGTCTCGGTCACCATAGAAGGTCGCCCGACGGTGGCTGGCGCACGCGCGGATCGCAGGCCGGTTCCGGCGTGCGGAACCGCGGGCTCGGGTGCGCCAGTACCTGTGCGGGTGGCCGCCGGGCTCTAGCGCAAGAACGGCTGGATCCTCGCCGAGCGGGCGGGTGAGGTGTCACCGGATGGGATGCAGCGGTTGCTGCGGTGGGCGGACTGGGATGTCGAGGCGGTCCGCGATGACGTGCGGGACTACCTGGTCGAGCACCTGGGCGACCCGCGGGGTGTGCTGATCGTCGACACACCGGCTTCCTGAAGAAGGGTGTCCCTCGGCGGGGGTGGCCCGGCAGCTTGCCGCCACCTAAGGGATGTCTCGTAACCCCGCGTCTGTCCGCTGAGGACGATCGGGCAGGATGCCGGGATGCAGGTGATCACCGCAGCCCACCCTGACTGGATATTCCCGTTCACCGGGCTGCAGCCCGCCCAGTTCCGCAAGCTAGTCCGGCTGGTCGCCGAGGTTGTGGTCAAGGCATCGCCTACGGCCGACCGGGCTGGCAATGGGCACTCGACCTCGCCGACCGGGTGCTGCTGGTGACCGCCTACTGGCGTACGAACCTGACGATGCGCCAGATCGGTCCGCTGTTCGGCGTGTCGCACTCCGCTCCCCCGCATCACCGTAGGTCAGCGCGCTGTTCCGCGTCCGACTGCGGTGAGCACTTCGGCTGCGGTGACCACTTCTCCGACCTGCTCCCAATCTGCGCCCACATGCAAGTGTCGGCTCCGCCGGCCCTGTGGATCTAACGGTTTTTCCGGCCTGACCCGCCAGGCGTTGTGCCTGTGAGGAGGGTGCCGTGACGACCGCGACACCGAACGACGGGACTGGACGCAAGAAACGACCTCCTCGTTCAACGCGGTCTCCAGGTCAGGTGGCCTTGACGAACGCCTCGGTGACGAGGGGATAGAGCTTGGCGACCATCGCCTGGGACTTCTTGAGGTCCCCGTCGCCGTCGGAGGCGTCCAGGTTGAGCACGTAGGAACCGCGCGCCATCATGATCGTGCACTGGCTGAGAGGGCCGTCGTCCGTCTGCTGGCGCTCGCAGAAGGTCACCACGTCCGGATTCGCCGGTACCCCGGCCGGGCTCCATGGCACGATCGTCGCGGTCCGGCCTTCGCCAGTCCGATACGACCGGCACGTCTGCAACACCGTTCGCAGCTCACCGATCAGCTTGCGGCCGGGCACGGTCAGGTAGCCGACGACGTGCTGGCGGATCCAGATCGGCGACTTCACCCAGCGGCGTTCGCGACCAGCGGAGGCGAGCCGATCCGACGGCAGGATGTCGCGACAGAGCGAACGCAGCCTCCAATCGTCGGAGTTCTCACTGGTGTGCTCCGCAGTCTCCTGGCGAAACGTCGACAGGTCCGCGAGCGCGAGCCGCGCCTGCCGGCCCGCCTCCTCCTTGTTCTTCGGCGCGGGTCGAGGCGGCGGCGGCGCCGGCTTGGCCGTCGGCGAAGCGGGGGCCGCCGCCGCCTGCCACCGCGCCCCGGCCGGCTCCGCGGCGCCACAGGCTGCGAACCCGCCTACGACCAGCAGCAACAGAATGATCGGCACAACAGTGCGACGCATCGCGGGGCGTTTCCTTCCGTAGGTGGACCGGGCCCGCCCGGGGCCCCCAGTCCACCTGCGTCGCCGCGCCTCGCCGCGTTACTTCAGGCCGGCAGGTAGTCGAAGGTGTCCGGGTCGGCGCCAGGCCGGCCGCGGTCCGACGTCGACGCCAAGGCGTAATCTTCGCGGCGGAGGCCCCGCAGGTACTGCCGTTTTGCGGGGCCTCATCCAACACCGGCGAACCGGATCAGGCGTACCGGGCGCCGTGGCGCTCCATCCGCGCCCGCACCTCGACGGCGTGCTCGGCGGCGATCTCCATGTCGGCGCTGGCCGAGCGCAGCAGCTCGGCAGCAGCCGAACCGGCGCGGCGAGGCGGGGGACCGGGCCGAGACGGCACCCGATCCCCCGTCAGCCCGCTAGTTGCGGCGTGACCTCCCCGGCCGCCTCCGCAGCACGAACACGATCCCCCCGATCGAGCTACCCGCGATCGTGGCGATCGCCGGGATCGCTAGTGAGGCGGTGCTGCCCTCTCCGAGCCGCTCGCCAGCACGATCCAGAGCAACGCGCCGATGGAGATCACGGTGATGATCATCAGCGCCATGATCAGGACGTGCTCTGTGCCGCTCGTCGCGGTGGACTGGCGCCCGTCGCTGAGGTGTGGTGATGCCATCGGTGGAGGCAGCCATCCGTGTTTCTCGAACGAACGCCAGGCTGAGTCGAGCCGCGCTGACCACGTGTGCCCGAGAACCAGGTATGTCGTGGCGCACCGGGTGCCCTAGCGCTCCATCCGCGCCCGGACCTCAGCAGCGTGGTTTCTCGGCGATCTCCATGTCGGCGCCGGCCGCGCGCAGCAGCTCCACGGTCGGTCCGCCGATGCCCTGCGGATCAGCCATCGCGACGCCCGCCTGGATGCCGAGCAGCCTGGGGTCGCGAGTGACCGCGTGCACTGCGGCGATGGCGTCGGCGCGGGGCTTCCCCCGGTCGGTGCCGTGACCACCGGCCGGCGACGCCGGACAGCTCCGCGAGCACCAGCCGGTCCCGGGCGGGCAGTGACGGCACATGCACCATCCGACGACCGTACCTAGCCTGCCGGAGCCGAGGTGGCGAGCCTCGGCGCGCCGCTCAGCTCGTGATCGGCGCGCAGCCGGTACGCGCAGGGCCAGTACGCCTGACAGTCGCGGCACCGCCGAGCATCGTCATCGCATTGACGATGCCTGCCGGCGATTGCCAGCCAGTTCTCCATACCCGAATCCATGGGCTACACCTACCCGGGATGCAGCCAGGGCCAACCCTTCCGTGGCTAGGTGCTCACCCCGGACGGGTTCATCTGGCCAGGACAACAACCAGCGTGGCAAGGGCACCGAGCAGCAGGGTGACTCCGCCGAACATGACGTACGGCCACCGCTCACCGGAGCGCTGCGGCTGCGGCCGAAGAGGCTGGGTCGGCAGGTTCCATGCCGGAGGTGCCGCCACCCCGTTTCGGCCGGGCCAGCGCGGCGGGGGGTTGTGCGATGTCGAGTCAGCCATCGTGCAATGCCTCCGCTGGCGCGTGGTGCTGCGCTGTTCGGCTGTCATCCGGGCGGGACTCAAGGGATCGAGCGGTCCCGCTCGGTCGAAAGGTCGCGCACCTCGGCCTTCCAGCCTTACAGGCGCTGCCCGTTTGCGCGCCGTTACACCCCCGGCGCGGCGATCATTCGCAAACCTTCCAGGGATGCAGACATGTCCGAGCTCAACCCCGCGCCGGCGCCGTCGCCCCGACCGATCGAGTCGAAGGTGAAGGCCGCGACGGTCGGCGCCGGCGGCAGCGCGGCCGTCATCACCTCGGCCGTGCTGTGGGCGATCGACGGGCTGTGGTTCAACAGCGGCGCCGCGCCGGACGTGCCGCTGCCGCTGGTCGGTGTCGTCGGCCTGGTCGTGACCGGCGTCTGCGCGTTCGTGGCCGGCTACTGGGCGAAGCACACCGCTCGGCCGGACCTCGGCCGCCCCTGATCTCCCCGCAAGACGAAGCGCCCCCGCTGGCTCCGGCCGGTGGGAGCGCTTCCTTCTGTTCGGGCTACTTCACCCGCCAGCGCGGCGGCACAGTCTCGCTCTCTGCCGCGTACTCCACAAAGACCGGCCGCTTCTTCGCGGGTACCGGGAAGGTGATCCAGCCACGAACGCACCGGCCCGGCGCCAACTCCTTCTCACCCCACGGGTACTCCGGGCCGGCGATCTGCAGCTGATATACCAGACGGTGCTGAACCAGGCAAATTCGGCCACGGACCTGTGCCGGTGGCTGCACGGTCCGACGCTGCGCCGCTTGTGGTCAAGCTTGTGGCCCCCGGCCCGGCTGCGGGCGTATGGCAGGCACGCTTCCCTGAGCTGACCACGCCGCCCCAGGCGCTGGCCGGTTCACCTCCGCCTGGCGGAGATCGGGCTGCGGGTCGCTGCCCGCTATGGGTTCGCGTTGGCCGGCGGGTACGCCGTGCAGGCCCACGGCATCCTGGACCGCCCGAGCGAGGACGTTGACCTGTTCACTGCGTGGGAGCGACGTGGCGAGTTCGCCGCAGCAGTGGACGCCGTCACGCCGCCGCTGTCTGCCTGGTGCTGCTGCTCGGCGGCGCCGTGCTCTCCAGCGGCGGACTCGACGACATCCTCGACCAGGACCAGAACCAGGACCGGCTCGACGCCATCGGCGCGGTCTACCGCCAGGGCGAGAAGGCACGCCAGGCGTTGGAGGACTCCGGAATCACGCTGCCGACGGAGCCGACCTGCGAGGACGCCTTCCACCGCACCGGTGCCGACACCGAGCGCAGCTCGGTGACTCGGCGGACCGGTGACAACAAGGAAGACACGGCGTTCGCCGAGCTGCGCAAGTTGTCGTTCATCAACGGCATCCTCGGCCGGCCGAACAACCTGCCCGCCACCCCGCTGCCCTCGACCCCGGCGGCATCGACGTCGGCGAACTGACCGACCCGCACCCCCTCCGTGAGCAAGTGCGTATGGCTAATCGACGGCTTATTTGCGGATTAAATCCGCCATAAGCGGCGCCCGAGGGTCAGTGGGCGCCGATACTCTTCACCGCGCGGAAGGTCGGGGTCCGAAGGACCGCCGCTCCCGAGCCGCTCGAGGCAGTCGACCGCCAAGGGCAACGACCCCGGCCCTTCCGTCCAAACGTCAGCCGCCGGCGTTTCAGCGGATCGGTTTCGCGGCGTACGCCTTGCGCCGTACCGGCTTCACGCCCGCCGCGACCGCGGATCCTGCCCTGGTCCCCAGCACCGATCGAGCTGAACCCCGGGACAGGCTCCCGCTCACCTGACTACTGCCGGCCAACGGTGGTTCAGGCCGTGGGTACGGCCGCCTGAATCGCAGCGAGAATGGCCAGGGACTTCGCGGCCAGAGTCGACGTTTGGAGCCCGCGCATCGGTCGTAACCGGTGCTTGAGCTGACTGTGATCGGCCTCGATCGGATTGTTCGCGTGCCGCTCGACATGGTGCCAGGCCGAGGAGATCAGGTCGTCGAAGACGGCGGGGTAGACCGGCGCGGCGTCGGTGACCACCTCGGTAGGCGTCACCTTCAGCACCCGCAGGGCCTTCTGGAAGAACCGCCGGGCCGCGGCGGCGTCACGGCGGGCCGAGACGGGCACGTCGATGACCTGACCGTGCTGGTCGACCGCCCGGTAGACGTACCGCCACACCCCGTTGACCTTCACATACGTCTCGTCGACGAACCACCGATCACCCGGGCGTAGCGAGCGAACCGGGCGGCGTCGGCCAACAGCGGGGTGAACCGCTGCACCCACCGGAACACGGTGACGTGGTCAATCTCGACACCGCGCTCAGCCAGGACCTCCTCCACGTCACGGTAGGAGAGGTTGTAACGCAGGTACCAGCGGACCGCGACGACGATCACCTCTGCGGGGAACCGGAACCCGGTGAACGCCGACTTCGGCGGCGACCAGGGACGATGACGACTCGACCGCGGCACCCGTCAAGCCTGCCTCGGTCCCTCGACACGGGCAACGCAACGGACCCCATCCCGTCGATCAGGGGTCCCATCGGGGGCACAACTCCACACCCCCGATCCCGGCCGCGGTGTAGGTGGTCAGCCACTCCCCGACCTCGTCCATGTCGGTGGTCTGCGGCCTGAGGGTCAGCTGCGCGGGCGCATCCTCGAACAGCTCCGCCAGCCGGGCCCGTCGCTCGAACAGCGGCGCGTTGACCACGACCTGGCCGCCAGCGTCGGCGAGCAGATTCCATAGGATGTACTGCGCCGGGTGTTCCCGCGCCATACATCAGCAGGCTCCGGGCCGGCGGTGATCCGGCGCTGCAGCCGGGCGAAGCTGGTCCGCCCCCGCTCCCACACGATTAGCTTCCCGTCGGGGATCACCCCCTGTGGGAGGGTCTGGCGGATCGCCCGGGTGATGTCCGGGAGGTACGGCTCAGTTTCTTGCCGGCGCGCGACTTGTGAACTGGCGCGAGGGGTCGGAGGTGCGCTGGTCGGTCCGCACCCGGTTCGGGCGCAAGGGGCCAGGATTGTTATCTAAAGATCATCGGGTACAGATCCGGCCGAACCGAGCGCGAGAACGGGTGCGAAGGCAACCGAGATCTGAGCGCGATCGGGGGGTGATGCGCGTGCCCCATCCTGCCGTTGTCGATCAGTCGAGGAGGTGGCCATGGACTGGATCCGAACGAATGTGAGTCCGCTGGCGTTCGCTGCTGTCGCTCTCCTGTTCGCCCTGCCGGTCGCGGAGCTGAAGGGTGAGGCCGAGGAGTGGCGTGGGGCGGTGACCTGGACTGGTTGGGGATTGACCGTCGGTGGCGGGGGTCAGGTTCACCTGGAGACGCTGCTCTGGGATGGCGATCTTGGTCGGTACGTCATGCATGAGGTGCCGAACGAGGCGCCGCAGATCGGTCCCGAAGAGCCCATTTACCTGCCGGGGCAACCGCTCTTCATGGTCGCCGCGCTGGGTGTCGTGGCCGGCGTGCTTGCCCGGATCCTGGCCAGTGTCAGTTCCCGCCTGGTGGTGTCGGCGGTAGCGGCGTTCGTCGCGGCGGGGGCGCTTGCGCTCGGCCTGCGGGGCGTACTGCGTCGCTTTGATCCGCCGCCCTTCGACGAGGCCATGTCCGCCGTGCCGGCCGTCGGGTTCTGGCTGACGGTTGGCGCCCTGGTACTGCTCGGCGTCGGCAATGTGATCGTGGGGTACCGGTTGTGGAGGCGTGCCGAAGCAGCGGTAATTGACGGCAACGTGCCGAGATGAGAACAGACAACGCGACCGCTCCCGGCCGATGATCCGAGGTGACCGACGCAGCCGCACGTCCCCGGACGGACAGCGCTTGTAAGCGAGGCATCCGCCCGCAGCGAGGCAGCGAGAAGGCAACAGACGCCTCGATCGAAGCCGACACCGCAAGCCACGAAATGATTAGGGGCACCTGCGCAGAGGCGCAGCGCGACACCGGCTGCCAAGGGTGGACAAGGAGTGCCCGGCTCCCCCGACGGGGGTCACCCTCAGCGCGCAGGGAGCCCGACAGCGGCGGCGACTTGACATCAGTCGTTGACCTCAACGGTGGCGGCCGAGGCTGGACGAGCGCGGGCGGGTGTCGCCTCGAAGTCGGACCCCATCCTCGAAACCGAGTCCCCGCTGTGCACAACACGGTAATTTCGCGATATGGGCATCATCGGGGGGATAGCATGCGTCTTTCTGATCGTCGTCATCGCGGCGCTCATCGTGTTCTGGGTGGCGCGGAACGCGAAGCGCTGAGCCGTTTTTTCAGGGCCGACGCATCTTCATAGGGCAATTTGGCGCTTTCTACCCGTTGGCGGACTTGCGACATCGGGCGACGAGCGGCTTCGGGACCGGACGCTGCGAAGGCACGGTCGGCCGCCAGCTTTTTCCGACCTCAGTCTGGTCGGCCCTGTCCTAGCAGGACAGATGTCTGTCATGTCAGCCATGAACTCAACCAGGTCGACCTGGTGTTCCTAACGACCTACGCGTCCTGGCTGAACTGGATCGAAGCCGAGTTCGCCGCCGTCCGATACTTCGCGCTCAGCGGCACCGACCACCGCACCCACGCCGAGCAGGACACCGCCATCGGCGCGTACATCCGTTGGCGCAACTACCGCGCCCAACCGAAATCCGGATTCGTCATCAACTCCAAGATCCGCCACCCGGACTACCCGTTCAAGGCTGCATGATGAGGCGCTAGCCGGACTGCCGCGCCAAGTTGTCGGCGGTGCGCTGTCGCTCTCCGGTGGGCTGTCCGGGGACCCGGGCGAACCGCGTCCAGGCGGAGATCACCTGTACGGCGGCGTGCCACGGAACCGGGTCGGCGACCTCGGAGGGCTCGGCGGGCCGGGTCACCGTCACGCCCCAGTGCCGCAGCCGCTCCAGGCTCTCCAGGAAGGCGGGGTGCCGGGCGAGCGCCGGATCCGGGGCCGGCACGGCGACGACCGGCAGGCCGACGGCGATCGCCTCGTTGAGCAGCCGCAGGCCCAGGTTGTCGTTGAGGCCGTACGCCCACTTGTTCACCAGGTCGAAGCTGGCCGGCACGACGGCGAAGGCGTCGGCCGGCGGCAGGGGATGGAGCGTCTCCGGCTGGTCGTCCTCGCGTACCGGATGGTGGGTGAGATCGGCGAGCCCGTCCCGGTCGATCGAGTCGACCGCGTCCGGGGTGGCGATGAGGTGGACCTCCCACCTCAACTCCTGGCAGGCCGTGATGAACGGTCCGAGCTCGACAGCGGGCTCGGCGTGGCAAACGACGAGGTGCAGGACAGGCGATCGTAACTTCCCGGGCATGGCGCTCCTATCGGCCTGAGAGGTCCCCGGCGCCAGTCGTGGCGAGAGCCGGCTGCGCGCCGGGACGTCGAGCGCCCGCGTCACCGGCGATCTCGCCGATCGAGTGGCTCCGGATGTCCGTGTGGATCCCGAAGCCGAGAGTATCGAGCCGGCTGCGAACGCGAGCCGTTATCCAGTGAACTGGCTGGATGGATGTGGCGCCGCTCCATCCGAGGAGCTGACCGAGCGGTCGGCCGGGCGTCCTTAAGTGGAGGATTCGGCGGCGCGCCGCCGGGAATCAGGTCGCGGACCAGGACGTGCAGGCGATTGAGGACGCGAATGCGTTCACCGGCCAGGTCGTCACGGCGTTCGGCCAGCAGCCGCAGCTGTGTGGTGTGGTCCTCGGCGACCACCGCGCGCAACCGCTTGTGGCGCATCGCGTCGTGCGCGACGCTGGCGGCGTCGGCGGGATCGCTCTTGCGGGCACCGCCGATGTCCAGCAGCCGGGCGCGAGCGGCGAGCGTGGCCGGCACGTCGACGACGTCTTCGCCGCCACCGACGAGCAGCTGGGCGATGCCGCGGCCAAGACCGGCGGCGCCTTCCACGGCAGACCGCCGCTGCGGCCAGCGGGCCTCCCACCCCATCAACGTCTTGTAGGTGCCGGCGTTGACCGCCACGCGTCTGACCGTCAACTGCCGGCCGGTGGCATCAGTGGGAGGAGAGCAGGGTCGCGCATCCCAGCCGGAGCACAGCGGCCCGGGCAACCATGCTGACCCACTGCTGGCCGGCAAGCAGGTGGGCGAGCCACCCCTCGGCTGGTGGTGTACGCGCCGGGAACCGGCCGCGGCGCCGAGGCCAACCGCCACGGGTCGTCGCGACCGGCCGGTGGCGGGAGCGGATACGGCGGGCGGGCCCGCACCGGTGATCCGGTACGGGCCCGCCGTCGGCCGCCGTGGCGGCTACTTGTTTCCGGTGTTGCTGACCCGGAACGTGTAGTCCGCGTCGAGGAAGGTCAGGTCGCCGGTCGGCAGGTTGGAGACCAGGACGGCGAAGTCGTCCTGGTTGCCGTTGGCGCACCTGGTTTTCAGGTTGCTGGCGGTGAACTGGTCCCCGGTGGACCGGTAGACCCAGTTGCCCGCGCCGTCGGTGGTCTCCCCCGCCGTGGTGGTGCCGGGCGTGAGGTCGCAGTGCGCGACCACCTGGACGGTCCAGTTGTTGTCCTGCGTGCCGGTGGTGGTGAACCAGTCACCGGTCGCCGAGGAGAGGGCGGCGTCGGCTCCGTTGACCCGCACGTCGTCGACGAACCAGCCGGTGTCCAGGTAGGCGGCGTCGGTGGAGTAGCGGAACCGGACGTCGGTGGCGCCCGCCGGCACGGCGGCGGTGAGGTGCACGTAGACCGGGTCGTCCACGAAGTACGCGCCGCCGGAGGTGCCGGTGAGGCCGCTGCCCTCGGTGTTGTTGCCGTGCGGGTTGTCGTCGGTGGTGACGACCTGACCCGCGTCATTCCGCAGCGGCACGGTGACCCACTCGCCGCCGACCAGGGCCTCGACGAAGCCGTAGTCCCAGCCCTCCTCGATGAAGTTCCAGCTCCAGAAGTCCAGCGAGGTGACCGGGCCGGCGGTGTCGACGTCGAGGATGTTGTCGGACTGGCTCTCGTAGCCGGCGTACCAGTGGGTGGTGCCGGTGTGCGGGGCGATGGTCGTCTCATCCTCGCCGTCGGAGGCGAGCGCGACGGTCGGGCCCGGGTTGCGGAACCGCTCGACCGACATGCCGAACGGCACGGCGGTGGTGTCTGGCCGGTTCTTCAGCCGGGCCCACTTCGCCTCCGGGGTGGCTCCCTGGTAGCTGCCCCGGCCCGCCCAGAAGGATCCGTCGGCGATGTCGATGGTCCACGACGTGTCGGCCGGGTCGCCGAAGTTGAATGCCTTGATGTCGTAGACCGGCGAGTCCTCGTCGTCCAGGTAGACCGCCACCGACCAGTCCCGGAACAGGGCCTCGGCGCTGCGCAGGTTGGCACCCGTCGCCGCGTTGAAGGTGTTGATGGCGTTCTGCACGCCGGCCATGCCGTCGGCCTGCTCTTCGAAGATGGTCTTGATGAGCAGGTCACCGCCGGCGGCGTCGTACTGCTTGTCCGGGGTGTAGGTGCCGTCGCCGTTGCCGCCGGCCTGCTCCCAGAGGTACTGGAAGTAGGTGAACGCGGCGCCGTAGTTGGCCAGCGTGCCGCCCCACCGGGTCAGCGAGGTCTCCTCGTAGAAGACCTGGTGGTTGGTCAGGTGCGAGCCGCCGGCGTCGAGCCCGTTGAGAAAGATGGCGAAGTCGGCCAGCCCCTCGTCGACCCAGGAGAGCTCGCCCGGGTCGCTGTAGTTGTGCAGCAGGTGCTCCAGCTCGTGGGCGACGGTGCCCTCGTACAGCTCGGGCCGGTCGTTGGCCGGGTCGGCGTCGCGCCACGGCGCGTCGTTCGGCCCGACCCGGTTGGCCCAGTCGAGGGCGTCGACCACGATGACGTTCATCCCGTTGCTGTCGATGAAGTCCGGGGCGAAGTAGCCCGCCGTGTAGGACGTCTGCGCGCAGTCGTAGTACGCCTCGTCCTGGATGTTGTAGAGGACCATCACCAGCGAGTCGCTGGCCGGCTCGTCAGGGTCGGCCGCGTCCATCAGGCCGAAGTGCTCCTCGTCCACGGCGACGATCTGGCCGGCGAGCTTGTCGCCGACGTAGTCGATTTGCCCCTGGGTGAGGGCGAACTGGGCCGCCGTGGCGGTGGCGCAGGGGGTGAACCCGTCGGCCGGGTTGTGGTCGAACTGCGGGTCCAGGCTGGCCACCCCGGCCGGCGCGGAGCCGTCCAGCGGGGTGCCCTCCGGGACGTAGATGTAGACCGGGGTGCCGTCGGGGGTGGTGTTGGCGTACACCCGGGTGAAGTCCTGGTTGTACGTCCCACCCGCCGCGCTGTCGTTGATCGGCAGCGTGATGGTCGGCTCTCCGGGAAGGTTCAAGTGGTCGTCCGCCTGTGCGGGGGCCGAGACCGTGAAGGCGAGCGCGGTCACGCCCACCACCGCGGCCGCGATCCGGCTCGCTCGTTTCATTCGCACGCGGCTGCCTCCTGCGGGTGAGGCTGGGCGGATCGGGCCGCCCAGTCGTCGATGTAACACTTTTGAGCCCTGCGACGCTGCCTCAAAACCGCACCTGACCAGGGAATATGAGCTCAGCAGACCACTTCGGACGGTGACTCGCAGGCCCCTCAGGTCACAGCTGCGTCACGAAGATGAGTCATCCGGCGGGTTCGGTGACCGCCCGGCGGCGCAGCAGCCTCCAGGTCGGCGCGACGCTCGCCGCGAGCGCGAGCAGCAGGCACAGGCCGACGACGCCACCGATCACCGGCCACGCCCGCCGCAAGGACCGCTCCCCCGACGCAGCTGAGCAACGGGGCGCGCGTCGGCCTGTTCGTGGTGGCCGTGCTGATGGTCGTGGTCGTCGCCGCGCCGGTCGCGCTGTCCGCCCAGGACCTCATTGACTGGGCGGCTTCGCCCACGGGCCTCGGCCTGGACCGCTTCTGGGCCACGGTGGTCTTCATCGCCCTCGACGCCGCCGCCGCGGTGTGCGTCCTGCTGATGGTCTACTGCGCCGTCCGAGGCGAGCCTGCCGGCGCGTTTGGCCTGTTCGTCTGGGTATTCGCCGGGACCGGCGCCTTCGCCAACTACCGGCACGGCACCCGGGTGGGCGCCCCGGATGACGCCTGGTGGTTCTTCCCCCTGATCTCGATCATCGGCCCCGCGCTCATGGAACTGGTGCTGCGGCGAGTCCGCAAGTGGGTGCAGCGCGACGACAACCGGCGCAGCCGCACCCTCCCCTCGTACGGGTGGCGGCGGTGGATGCCGGGCATCGGTTCCTTCAAGGACACCTTCGGCGCCTGCAGGACCGCGATTCTGCTGGGCATCGACACCGTCGACCTGTCGATCGACTGGTACCACTACCTGTGCCCCGACGGACGCTGACTCCACGCTCCAGGCCCCGGCCTAGTCGAGATGAGCAACGTCCGCTGACCTCAACGGGGTCCGCGCCACAGCCGAGATCCGTACGGACTTGTCCGGCGTCGGCCGCCACGGTTGATGTCAGGGACTGATGTCAAGCCTCTCCCCGCTGCCGTCTCCCCCGATGGCGTGACCCCCGTCGGGGGGAGGCCGATCGGCCGCATCGATGAGTGTTGGCGAGCGCTGTCCAATCTGATCCCTTGCATGGATCGCACCGCCCAGCGTGATCGCCATCGGTCGGATGGTGAAGCGCTTGCTGACTCTCTGTTGAATCCAGAGATGCTCACAGGCCTCGCCGGTGCCGATACTGCCGCCTCTTAGCCCTTCCGGCTCGTCGGTCTACTGCTCACCGGTTAGCTCGGCGAGGTCGACGGCGCTGAGGAGTTCGGCGAGTGCGGGCTCGGTTGCGAGGTTCAAGGGCTGCAGGTCGCCGGTGCGGGCTCGTTGGTTAAGCAGCAGCTCCGTGCTGGTGTCGTTGACGATCCGGGCTGCGTCTGCTGTCTGCCACTGAACGCCGTTGAGTGACTCGCGGTCGAACTTGGCCGCGAGCAGGCAGGAGACGCGGGGCCGGCCGTAGCTATCAGGCCCGTCCTGACGCAGCACGGCAACGCGGGCGGAAGCGATCGCGGGTGCAACAGCAAGAGCTTCCCGTACGGTGACCACCACTTGGCCGCACACGAACTGCTTGTAGTAGGCGGCGCGGTCGCGCTGTGGCAGCTTGCGTAGGGACAGGTTGC
The DNA here is from genome assembly GCF_040608175.1 of Micromonospora sp. NPDC005206. Taxonomy (NCBI): domain Bacteria; kingdom Bacillati; phylum Actinomycetota; class Actinomycetes; order Micromonosporales; family Micromonosporaceae; genus Micromonospora; species Micromonospora sp. NPDC005206. Next base: position 60,779 of record NZ_JBEXHU010000025.1, on the reverse strand, counting down.
CCGCCTGGGTGGTCGTGGGCATGCGTTCGGGTACGACCTGGTCCACGCTGGGTACGAGCACCACCAGGGAGACCTCGTCGACGGTGACCCCGACGGCGGCGCTCGGTGCTTCGTTGTCCTCGAAGGCTTCCTCCAGCGTTTCCAGGACAACCTCGGGTGAGTTGCTGCACAGTTGCTGCCACCGCTGGTCGAGGTATTGCTGCCAGCCTGCCTGCTGCTCACATCGGGTCGCCCATTGCCGTTGCATCTCAGCCTCGGTCCACTCGGTGGCGAGCTGCTTGGCCCGAGCTCGTTTCGCGCGCTCGAAAAGGCGGTGGGGCTGGGGTGTGGCACCGCCATACCAGGGCTGACCCGCCCTGCCAGCAGTGCCATTCGGTCAGGACCGTCCGGTCGGGTCGCGGTCAACGGGACGGAGGAGGACCGCTGCCAGGTGGCGATCCAGCACGCCGAGATCCTCGTGCACGCCGCCCACGATGTGCACTCCGCACGTACCATGCACGAACTCGCGTCCGGACGGGCGGGGACCGGGGCGGGGGACCCTCGCTCGGACGGGCCGGTGGCGGCGGAACCGCCCGACCCCCGGCCCTGGCGACCCTGCGCCGGGCCGATCTCGTCCCGGCTCGCCGCCAGCTGCGCCGCCGGTGCGCGCTGCTGCTCGCCGGTCGGATCGCCGAGGCGGAGGCGTTGATCCTGGAGACGTTGCCGCTGGCCCGCCGCCACCTCAGATCGAGCCAGATGCAGAGCAGTGGGCTCTCCCCGTTCCTCGCACTGGTGCACTGCTACCGTCCCGACCCCGGGTCGGCGCACGAGCTCGCCCTGGCCGGGTACGAGACCAGCCCGCATCCGCCCGATCCGGTCAGCCAGGCGCTGCACGCTCTCGTGCTGGCCCAGGTCTCGCTGGTCAGGGGCCGGCCCCGCACGGCTCTACGCTGGGCCCAGGAGTCCCGCCTGGTGGCCGGGGACATCGGCCTGCGCCCGGTATGCCGCTGGGCCTCGGCGGTCCGCGTGCAGTCCTGCGTCCAGCTCGGGTTCGAGGTGGACGACACCATCATCGACCTGGACCGGTACGCACGTGGTCCGGCTTCGGTCCGGCTGTTCGACATGGAGGTTGCCCGCGCCAGCTCGAAGCGGAACCCAATCATCGAAGCAGCATCCGTACACCTCGCTTTGGTACAGCCACCGTAGCCACAGTCGCTTTGACCCAGCAGACACCCAACGGGCACGGGCCGGTCGTCGCCGAAGCGTTGGCTGACCCGTGCCCGCAAGCTCAGCAGCTAGTTGGCTGCAGGACCACGTCTGTGCTGACCGTGCTACCGGCCTGCACCTTGACCCTTCTTGTCAAAGTGCTGAATTCGTCCTTGGAGTAGACCAGCGTGATCGGGCTGTCCCGCTTGTCGACCCAGACCGACCAGTTGCCGGCCTCGTCGGTCCACAGGGTGGTGGTGAAGCGTTTCGTCCGAACCGTGACGGTGGCGCGCGACAGCGGCGCGACGGAACCGGTGCACCCGGCACCGCTGACCGTGCCGCTCAGCCGGCCCCACCTCTTGGGCGGATCGACATGCATCGTGACCTGGACCGGTGCGGGCTGCACGGGGCCGTCGACCCGGACCGCCAGCGCGGCGCCGTAGTCGCCCGGCTGGTCCACGGTTGACGCGTTGCCGGCGTCCAGCTTGAGCGTCACGGTCTTGCTCTCCCCAGGCCGAAGGGTGAAGGCGCTGTCGCTCTCGGAGAGCCATGGCACGTCGCCGGACGGCCCGCAGATGTCGTATCCCGGCAGCTCCTGGGTGCTCGACGTGGCCTCGAAGTGTTGCCGCGCCCCACCGACCCGGTAGACGCCACAGGCAGCAGCGCCACGGTAGAACGGCGCGGGTGCGTTCGGCAGGGCGTGCCATTTGCTGGCCACCGGATCGTACGCGTGCCCCTCGTTGGTGACGGACGACGTCGGGCCCGTGCCACCGGCGACGCCACCACTGAGCAACAGCTGCCCGTTGGCGACCGTCGACGCCGCGCCCCACCAGCCGGTCGGCAGGTCGGCCACGCGGGTCCACGCGTCCGTGCGCGGCTCATACGAGTAGGCGGCGGCCGACCCGTTGCCGGTCCCGAAGTCGACACCTCCGGCGCAGATGACCCGTCCGGTCAGTCCGCCGCAGGACATGAACGCCTCGCTCGCCGGGTAGTTCGCCCTGCTGCTCCACCGGTCGTGTACTGGGTCGTACACGAAGACGCTGTTGGTGGCGGTCAGGCAATCGCCGACATCGCAGCCGGAGACCAGGTACAGCAGGCCGTCGAGCACGGCACTGCCGGCGGCGCCGCGCGGTGCGGGCAGCGGCGCGCCGCGCGTCCACGCTCCGGTCGCCGGATCGTAGATCTGCACGTCGGTGACCGCGTCCAGCGGTCCCCAGCCGCCGGCGACGACGAGTCGGCCGGCGACGAACGCCGCCACCGGCTTCTGCACGGGCACCGGCAGGTCCGGCAATGCCGACCACAGCAGCCGGACCGGATCGTAGACGTACCCCTTCGCCGTGGGTCCGTACCCGTCAGGCGTGCCACCGACGACGTAGACCTTGCCGTCGTCGCCGCGGGCCATCGCGTTGTCCATGATCGGGCCGCCCGGATAGTCGGCCAGCGGCGCCCACGCCGGACCGCCGGACGCTGCCGAGGCGGTCATGGCCGGCGGGGAGGTGACGGTCGGCGCTGCGCCGACCAGCCGCCCGTCGGCGGCGCGCCGGCCGCCGGAGGCGACGCCGGGGACCCGTCGCACCGGAACCGCCGCTGCGGCGGCGGGCGGTGCGCCGATCGGGGTGAAGCCGCCGGGCTGCTCCACGAGGGAGACATGCGCTTCCGCCGACCCGGAGTTGGTGACGGTGAACTTCGCCTGCCCACTCTCGCCGAGCCGCACGTTCCGCGTCACCGTCGCCGGGCTGACGGTGAGCGCCGCGGCGGCCAGCGAGAAGTCGGCCCTGGTGGCCGCGTTGGTTGCGACGTGCACCGACCGGGTGAGGCTGACCCGGTTGCGCGCCGACGCGGTGAACTGCTGGTCACCGTCGCCCGGCGCGAACAGGGCGAAGTAGCCGTCGCCGACGTTGTCGTCGTCGGGCGTGGCCACCGACCTGGCCTGCGCGTCCGGGTGGGCGACCGCCGCCACCGTGGCCCCGTTGACGCCGTCGCCGGTGGTCGCGTCGAGGACCCGTCCGGCGACGATCCCGCCGGCCAGCGGGTCGCAGGTACGCCTGCCGACGTAGACGTCGTCGAGTTCCCAGTAGCGGGCGAACTGCCCGGCGTAGTGGAACCGCACCAGCACCCCGCGGCGGTTGGCCGCCTGCGGGATCGGCAGAGACAGCGGCCCGTTGATGATGGCCAGCCCGTCCTGCTTCCAGATCGTCGACCAGGTGGCGCCGCCGTCGATGGACACGCCCACGTCGGCCGACTGCGTCGGCAGGTACCCGACGAAGCGGGTGCGCAGCCCGACGACGGGATGGTCGACGTCGGTCAGGTCGACCGGCGGTGTGGTGAGCGTGGTGTCCTTGCGGTTCTGGAACTGGGTGTCGATGAGGGCGAAGTTTCCGCTGCCCGTCGTCTCGTTGGTACGCGGGATCACCGTGCCCCGGTTGAACTCCCACCCGCCGTTCTCGGTCGCGTTATCGGCACGCCAGCCCTCCGGCACGTCGGTGGATTCGAACGGTTGGGCGGGCATGCCGGCGTAGTTATGGTGATAGCCGGCGGCCTTGCAGATCTCGTCGTCGACGGGCACCGCGATGTCCCGACCGACGTTGGTGGCGTCGATGGTGACCTGCGCGTCGGCGGTCCGGTATCCGGCTGGCTCGGCCCGTACTCGCAGGGTCAGGGCGGACTGTACGGGCACCCGCATGCGGTAGCGGCCGGTGAAGGGATCGGTGCGCACGGCCGGCAGTGGCGTGCCGGGTGCGGACACCGTGGCGTACAGCGGCCAGCCGTGCCCGGAACCGTCTTTCACCGTGCCGGAGAGCGTGACCAGCGGCTGGGCGTGCAGCGCGAGGTCCACCGTGGACGTTTGCCCGTCGGTGACCTCGACGCTACGGGTCACGTCGACGTAGCCGAACGCGGCGACCGCCACGGTGAACGTGCCGACGGGTTCGGTGACGTAGTACCGCCCGGCGGCATCAGTGGTGGCGGTGACGCTGTGACCGCCGCCGCTCACCGTGACGGTGGCGTTCGCGACCGGCGCGTGGCTGCTCGCGTCGGTCACGGTGCCCGCGACACGGCCGTGGGGGCCGGGTGCCCGGAACGCGGAGACACCGTTCGGGGTCCCGAGGCCCGTCGGGCCGTCGAACCCCTCACCGGCGGTGCACAGGTACGCCGCCGCCGGGTCGCAGGTGCCGTTCCTGCCCGTGGTGATGTCGTTGAGGCTGCCGGCCGGCGCGGCGTAGGGGTACCAGTTCGGCATGTCGCCGGCCGGCGTCCGACCGGCGAGTGCGTACACGCCGGCGATGATTGGGGCGGCGAGGCTCGTGCCCCCGTACTGCGCCCAGCCGTAGCCGCCGAAGGTCTGGTAGACGGCCAGGCCGTTGAGCAGGTCGGCGAGGGCGGACACGTCGGCGACGGTGCGGCCGTCGCATCCGGGATCGGCCTGGAAGTAGGGCTTCGATTCCACCACGGAACATCCGCTGCCCGGCGCCCCGGAGTAGTTGTTCCACACCTGCTCGGTCCAGCCGCGGCTGGTGGTGTCGTCACGGGTGAGCGAGGTGCCGCCGACGGCCGTCACGTGCGGCGACGAGGCGGGAAAGGACATGCCGTACCCGCTGTCGCCGGAGGACGCCACGATCGCTACCCCCGGGTGCCGGTAGTGCTTCCCGTAGGTGGCGCTCAGGTCGGCGTCCTCGGGACCGCCGTAGGAGTTCGACACCACGTGCGCGCCACTGGCGACGGCCTGGTCGACGGCCTGGCCCAGGTCTTCGGCCGAGTTGGTGTCGGCCTCGACCAACAGGAGGTGGCAGCGCGGGCACACCGCCGACACGGTGTCGAGGTCGAGCGAAATCTCCCCGGCCCACGATTCGTCCGGTATGGGAAGGTTTTGGCCGCCGCGCTGGTCGATCTTCTTGAAGCAGCCGTTGTCGGTGGTGCACGGGGGCAGGCCCCAGTGTTCCCGATAGACCCCGAGGTCGGCCTCGGCCGTCGGGTTGTCGAAGGCGGCCACGACCGCGACGGTGACGCCGTCACCCGCCGCGGCAGGGAGGTTGTACGCCGAGGCGAGGTCGGCCGGACCGTACCCGTAGACCGTCTCGGCGGCGCCGGCCTGCCTGGACGTCGATGGCGACGGCTGCGTCGACGCCGTGGGCGGGGTGTGGCGGATCGAATGGCACTGTGCGTACCCCGCCCGCACCGGCCCGCTGCACACTCGCTCGACCCGCCATTCGCTGGACGGGCCAGGGCCGGTCGCGGTGGTGGCGAGACCTATGGATGCCGTGGTCAGGGGAGCCGCGTGGGCCACGCCCATGGCACCGGGAAAACCTTGGGCGACCAGTGTGCTGACAGCTATGGCGGTTACCGCGAGCGCGCGTAACAGACGACGCGACATGATTGCTCCTCCTCAATCGTGCCGGCACCGAGCGTCACGGTCGTCACGCGTCGTCACGAGGGGATCCCACATGCTTTCCATGCACCTAGATCACCGGCGGCGAGACAATAACAGCGTGATGACGCCCGACGGTGCCCGATTCGGCCAGATGCCCGTTCCGGACGCACGGGCCTATGCTCGGGCCGTGACGGACAACGGTGAGCGGGGAGCGTGGGACCTGGTCGGGCTGTCCGACCTGGACCAACAGGTGTACCGACGGCTCCTGCTCGATCCCAGGGCCGACGCCGAGTCCCACGCCGACGCGCTGAAGTGTTCGGCCGCGCATGTACGCGCCGCGCTGGACCGTCTGGCCTCGTTGGGCCTGATACGCCACGACGCCGGGACCGACGGCCGCTACCAGGCGGTGGACCCCCTCGCCGGCCTGGCCGCGCTGGTGCGGGAACGCCGACATGCCCTGGACCGGCTCGAGGCCGCGTCGTACGAGCTGTCCCGGGTCTTCGCCGCCGGCCTGATGCGCACCGAACCGCGACGACTCTTCGAGGTGGTCGAGGGGCGTACGGCGACCGCGAGAGCCGCATTCACGACGTGCTCGGCTCGGCGAGGATGGAGGTGGTCGGGATCGACACCCCGCCGTACGTCGCGCCGAACAGCACGCCCATCAGTGACGCCGAACTCGGTCTACTCCGCCGAGGAGTCCGGTTCCGCTCGCTGTATGCCAGCCAGGTCCTCGATGAGCCGGCGCTGGTCGCCCGTATCCAGTGGATGGTCGACAACGGCGAGGAGGCTCGGACACTGCCGCAGGTGCCCATGAAGCTGCTGGTGGTCGACCGGGAGACCGCCGTGGTGCTCCTCGCCGGCGAAGAGACCGCGCCGGAGACCCTCTCGGTCGTGGCGGCGCGTTCGGCGCTGACCGACGGTCTCCAGGCCATCTTCGAGCAACTGTGGACGCACGCCAGCCCCATCCGCTTCGGGTCGGGCCGCCAGGGCGCCACGGCGACGCACGACGCCGACACGAGCGAACTCATCGACCTGCTCAACGCGGGGGTGAAGGACGAGTCGATCGCCCGCCACCTCGGGGTGAGCCCCCGGACGGTCCGCCGCCGGATCGCCGAGCTGCTCGACGAACTCGACGCCACCGGCCGGTTCCAGGCCGGTGTCCGCGCGGTCCAGCGCGGCCTGCTCTGACACGGATCCGAGGGTAGGAATGCAAAAGGTCAGGACACCGGAGGGAGAATCGGGCACAGCGCTTCCAGCGCCGGTCCGTAACCCTGGTCTGGCGGGGTGGCATAGCCGACGACCAGGCCATCGTGGCCGGGCATGCACCATGCAGGCACCAGCACAGCTCGCCGCGTCGTTGCGAGTGACCCCACCGTGGTGGACTTGGCCGCATTCCGCGCACGTCACGGCGGAAGCGGTCGTGTCTGCGGCGGCGGCAGCCGAATGGATGGCTGGAGACCCATGGGATCATGACGTCATGTCGACCTAGCATCATGCCGGTGACACTCGGGCGACCGACCGGGCCCGAGGAGTTCCGCCATCTTGACGATGCCCGTGATGTTGAAGAAATGGCCATCCACCTCGACGTTGCTGATCGGGTTACCGCCGCCGAAGGCGTCCCGGTTGCCGGTGAACGGATCCGCGTTCAACTTCCCACCGGCGGCGCCGCCGTCGCTGGGTAGTCGCCCGGGCAGGCGCGCCCCTAGACTCCCGGTATCTCGGACCTCGACAGATGGGAAGTTTCCGTGCGTCGCTGGACGGCCACCTTGACCCTGATCGTGCTGCTCACAGGGTGCGGTGGAGGCGAACAGGTCGACCCGCAGGCTCCACCGCCGGTTTGGCAGAGCGCCGCGCCGACCACCCCGGCCACGCTGACGCCTACTGAGGCGAAGAACCGCTATCTGGCGATCGTGGCGCCGTACAACACCGCGTTGGAAGAGCTGGAGGACGCGGTCAACGCCGGGAAGCCGTGGCGGACGGTCCGCACGCTGGCCGCCGACGTGGCCCGGACCAACGCAGCACACGCGGTTGAGCTACGCGAGACGGTCTGGCCGGCAGAGGTCCGGGCGCCGATGGGCGCACTCCTCAAAGAGAACGACGTCGCGTTACGGCATTGGCGGCGAGCCGGCGAGGCGGCGGACGCCGACGTGCTGATGCGGGAGATCCGCGCAGCAGCGGCGCACAGCGGAGCCAGGGAGGCCGGCAAAGTCCGCACCGCGCTCGGGCTGCCCGCCTACCGGGAAGGCTGACCGCCTGCTGCCCGCCGATCGTCGGCCAGGTGCAGCCGAAGCACCGGGCGCCGCTGCGTGCAAGGATCGGTTCAACTCGTCGACCAACTGCCGCCTCCTGGGCCAACCCGATCGAGGCCCAGTTCGGGCCACTGCGCACCTTCGTCATCGCCGGCTCCAACCACCCCAACCACCGGGCGCTGACCCGGAAACTGCAGGCCTACCTGCGCCGGCGCAACGCCAACGCCCGCCACCCCGACGTCCTGGCCGCCCAAAGCCGAGAACGCGCCCGCATCCGCAGCGAACGCCAACGACGATGGGGCCAACCCACCACCCGCGCAGCCTGACCCCAACACCCTGAACGTTCGTGGTCACGGCACTAGGGAACTCGAGCGGCGGATTCGGTTCCAACTGCCTATGTGTCGTGTGGGTTAGCGAAGGTCTCGATGTAGTCGAGAGCGGCTTCCAGGGCCTCCCTGAGGGGGGAGATGCCCCGGGCGACTTGTGCGAGGAGCATGCCGCCCTGGAACGCGGCGAGGAGCAGGCTCGCGAGCCGCTCGGGGTCGGCCTCGTTGCTCAGACGGCCCTGCCGCTGCAGGCGGAGGAGCGCGTCGCGGAAGATCTCTCGCCACTTAGCGAACGCATCCGCAAGCTCATCGTGAACGTCGAGGTCGGTCTTGATGATCTCGCTGGCGAGCGACCCGAGGCTGCAGCCTTCGTGGTAGGCGCGTTCATACCCGATATAGAACGCTGCCCACTTCCGAAACCCCTCGAGGCTCTCGAAGCCGTCGAACTGTTCGCTGTGATGGAGCCCGAGGACGCGTTCAGCCTGCCATTCGATCACCGCCAGGACGAGGCTCTCCTTGGTCGGGAAGTAGTGGTTGATCTGCGACCCGCTGACGCCGGCGGCGCGCCGGAGCTTGTCGTTGTTCGTGGCGTGGACGCCCTCGGCGTAGATGAGCGCGGCGGCGTGCTCCAGTATCCGGGCACGCGTCGCCTGCCCCTTCTCGGTGAGCTGGCGAGGCTCTGGCGCTGCCGTCGTGGACTTCATGATTCACATCTTAGCAAGAGTGGGCTTGACAGCCCAGTCGTGTGTAGTGTTGTATCTACGGAGTGGGCTACGCAGCCCAAAACTTGACCAAGGTCGGTTACCGACCACCACCCACCTGGACCGGAGTGGGATTTCCCATGTCACGCCTGAACGTTCTTCCTGCCGATGAGCCCTCCGCCGACGTGCGGGGCACGCTTGACCAGGTCGAAGCGCAGTTCGGCTTCGTACCGAATATGTTCACCATGCTCGCGTCGAACCCGACCGTCCTCGATCTCGTCATGACGGTGCAGACGAAAGCGAGCAGGCTCCTGGACGCGAGGACGCGCCACACGATCGCGCTGGCCGTGTCCGAAGCCGATGGCTGCGACTACTGCCTGGCGCTGCACACGGCCGGGTCCGTGAAGGGCGGCATGTCCGTGGAGGACATCGAGCTGGCGCGGGCGGGAAGCTCGGTCGATCCGAAGCGGGCTGCGGTGGCTCGCTTCGCCCAGCAGGTGATCGAGACGCGCGGACGGGTCAGTGATGCCGACCTCGCGGCCGTCCAGGGTGCCGGGTACACCGATCCACAGATCTTGGCGATCGTCACGCTGGTCGTCCGGGCACTGCTGACGAACTACCTCAACAACGTGAACCTGACCGACGTCGACATCCCGGCCCCCGACCTCGCATGAGAGCGCTTACCAAACTCGCGAGAACAGCGGCCTGACCGGTCGAACCCTCGCCCTGATCGACCGCACTGGAAAGGAACGACATGCCCGGTTCTGAGCTCTATGAGAAGTTCATGGCACTGCACACCCGAGAAGGGGGCCTCGTCATGCCGAACGCCTGGGATGGCGTGTCGGCATTGGTCCTGGCGGATGCCGGCTTCGAGGCCATCGGCACGTCGTCGGCGGCCCTGGCGGCCGCGCTCGGCCGCATCGACGGACGCCACAGCATCACCCGCGACGAGCATCTCGACCACGCACAGCTGCTCGGCCGGCTCACGGGGTTGCCCGTCAACGGTGACTTCGAGGACGGCTACGGCGTCACCGCCGAGGACGTCGCCGTGACTGTGGACAGTGCCGTCGCGCACGCGCTGGCCGGCATCGGGATCGAGGACACCACCGGGAATCCCGATGACCCGATCCGCGACTTCGACGACGCGGTAGGCCGGGTTCGCAGTGCGGTCGCCGCGGCGAAGCGACGCATCGTCGTCACCGCTCGCACCGACAACTTCATCCAGGGGCGGCCTGACCTCGATGACACCATCCGACGGCTGACGGCCTTCGCCGAGGTCGGCGCCGACGTGCTCTACGCGCCGTTCCCGCCCGACCTCGAGTCCCTGGTCGCGATCGTCACCGCCGTCGCGCCGACACCCGTGAACGTTCTCATCTCACCGGCGGACCAGGTGCTGACCGTCTCTGAACTGCAGAAGGCCGGGGTCAAGCGCATCAGCCTGGGCCCCGCGCTCTACACGCATGCGATGGGTGCTCTCGAACAGGCGGCCACGGCGCTCAAGGCCGGCGACATCGCCTCGGCCACGACAGGCATCAGCTTCGACCGGGTGGGCGAACTCCTCGCCCGCAAACCCTAGCCGTATCCGACTTTCACCATCTACAACCCCTCAACTCATCACGCACAGAAAGCACGATGACATGGATCTCGACAAGCTCATGAGCAAGCACCTCAGCCGGTATTTCGACGGCAGCAAGACGATCCCGGATGAGACTCTTCAGCAGCTGCTGAGGTTCCTGCGCTCGGCTCCCACGTCGACGAACATCCAGCCGAATCACTTCTACGTCGTGTCCACTCAGGAGGGCAAGGAGCGGCTGGCCGCCAACCTCGGCGAGCGGTTCCAGGACAACGCCGAGAAGATCCTCAACGCCTCGCACACCATCATCCTCACCACTCGGGCCGATGTGCCCGAGCACCACCTCGAAGCGGTGTTCGCCAAGGAGCGGGCCGACGGCCGGTTCGCAGATGACGCCAAGCAGGAGCGGTGGGAATCGATGACCCGTGACTTCCTGAGCCTGCGCAAATACAGCTACAAGGACACCTACCACTGGATGGAGAAGCAGACCTACATGGTGATGGGTCTGACGATGATGGCAGCCGCCGAGCTCGGCGTCGAGGCCATGCCGCTCGAAGGCTTCGACCCGATCAGCGTGGACAAGGCCTTCAACATCCGCGCGACCGGATACACCACCACCGTGCTGCTCGCGCTCGGCTACCCCGACGAGGCGAAGCAGTACAAGACCCCGGTGTCGCGGTTCGAGCCCGAGCGCCTGTTCACCTTCGCCTGAGCGGCCCGGCCCGGGCGAACCGATCGCTAGAGGAGTTAACCAGCTATGGACGGACAGGAACTCCAGAAGGTCGCGAACGAGTACGCGACAGAGCTGCCGGACGTGACGTTCGAGCACCGTGTCGGCCCGAATTGGGAGCTGTACAAGGTGGGCGGCAAGGTCTTCATGCTCATGACCGACATGCCGGGACACCCCGTCGTGATCCTGAAGGCCGATCCGGACGAGGCCGTTGGGCTGCGCGAGCAGTACGCAGAGATCACGACCGGCTACCACATGGACAAGAAGCACTGGATCACGGCAGCAGGGGGGCCCAGCCTCGACGAGAACCTGGTGAAGGAACTCGTCACCGACTCCTACCGGCTCGTGGTCGACAAACTCCCGAAATCCAAGCGGCCCGTGGACCCGAGCACGAACCGGGCCGCCTGAAACCCGAAACACGCACGAACAGAATCAACACAGAAGGAAGAACCATGATCGGACTCGGTGTTCGAGCCGCCAACGGCGCTCTGGAGATCCTCGACCTTCCGAACCCCCGCCAGCCTGACGCGGGCGAGCTCGTCCTGGAGGTGGTCGCGGCAGGGATCGGGCCGTGGGACGCCCTGCTTCACACGGGCGGATGGGACGTCGGCCTCGTTCCGCCCGCAGCTCTGGGCGTCGAAGCCGTCGGCCGCGTCACCGCGACCGGCCCGGACGAGACCGAATTCCGCACGGGAGACCTCGTGCTGGTCCACGAGGCGCCCCTGCCAGGCGGCAGCGGCACCTGGGCAGAGCGCGTCCTAGTCCGTTCCGCGCACGTCGCACGACTGCCCGAGAGCCTGGCTCCGGAGATTGCGGCGGCACTCCCGGTCGCCGGGCTCACCGCCCAGCAGGCCCTCGACGAGCTCCAGGTCGACGCCACCACCCGCCTGCTCGTCGTCGGAGCGTCCGGCCCCACCGCGTCACTGGCCGTGCAACTCGCCCACCTCCGGGGCGCCGACATCGTCGCCGGTGCCGGGCCGGCCCGCGCCGATCAGCTCCGCGCCCTCGGCGCCAGCGAGGTCATCGACACCCACGCTGACGGTTGGGCGCAGAAGAGCGATCGCCGATTCGACGCCGTCCTCATCGCCGCGACAGGCACCGCCGAGGACGCGATCGGACTGCTCACCGACGGAGGCCGCCTCACCTCCATCACCTCGGACGCACCCGACCCGATTCGCGGAATCACCACCTCGGACCTCTACGTGCAGCCCGACGGACGTGCACTCGGCGAACTCGCGGCACTCGCCGCCTCCGGCGAACTGAGATTTGACGTCCAGACGACACCAATCAAGGACGGCGCCGCGATCGCGGACCAGGTCGCGGGCGGCCGCTCTGGTGGGGTCAAGTACGTCCTCGAGTTCTGACGTCCGCGGTAGAAGCACGTTGCAGATCGTCCGAAATGATGGTGTTCGTGCGTCATGTGGGGCCAGCGCCTTCGTGACACACCGCCCTTCTCCCTGCCCCTGACCATCGACGGCGACCGCATCACCGGGCTACACGTGCTGGCCGACCTGGAACGTCTCGACGGAATCATGCATATAGTCCAGGTGCGGTCGCCCCTTCAGGGCCTCCGCAAGATCAAGGTAGGGATTTCTCGGTTTGGTCACGTGATGCCGAGGAGTGGCAGAGGTCTGCGGTGATTTCGGGCGTTGTGGCGTAGGGCTTTGGCGATGTCGGTTTGTCCGGCGTGGCGTAGCGGGCCGATCTTGCCGAGGCCCTGGATGTTGGCCTTGTCGTGGCCCTTGGCCAGTAGGTCGGACTTGCAGATTGCGTATGACTGCGAGTTGTAATCCTGCCCGTACAGGCTCAGTTTCGCGTCGGGGTTCTGTGCGAGCAGGTGCTCCTCGGCCAGCGCGAGGATGCCGCCGGTGCCTGCGGTGGGGTCGTACAGCGTGCGGACGATGCCGGCCTCGGTGAGGTCGGCGTCCTTCTCGGCGAAAAGGAGGTCGACCAGCAGCCGGATCGGGTCCCGCGGGGTGTAGTGGTCACCGGAGGTCTCGTTCGCGGCCTCGTTGAACTTGCGGATGATGTACTCGAACGCATCGCCCATGTCGGCGTTGGAAACGACGTCCGGATGCAGGTCGACGGCCTTGAAGGACGTGATGACCTCGCGCAGGAGCCCGCCTTGTCCAGGGCGAGGATCTCCTTCTTGAAGTCGAAGTACTGGAACACGTCGACATCGGGCGAAAACCGGTCGATGTAGTCGGCCAGGTTGTCCGCCAGCCCATCGGCGTCAGCCAGCAGATTGGCGAAGGAGTAGTTCGAGGTGTTGTAGAACGGCCTGCCGGTCGCCGTCTTGACCTCGATCTTGAGCCGGTTCGGGTTAGCGTACTTCGCCGCCAGCGCGCGCACCGCCTCCCGGTCGGGCTCAAGGATGCAGTCGAGGCGTCGCAGGATCAGGCCCGGGCCCTGCTCAACACGGTCCGGCCGCGTGGTCTGGTCGGGCGCACCCGCCGCCGGCTCGCGTCCGAGCTGATCACCGAACTGGTCCAGGTCGACAAGAAGATCAAGGCCGCGAACAAGGAACTGACCGAGCTCGTCGAGACCACCGGCAGCAGCCTGCAGGACCTCAACGGCATCGGCCCCTCCGGCGCCGCCCGCCTGATCGGCGACATCGGCGACATCAGCCGATTCGCCACCCGCGGGCACCTCGCGTCCTGGAACGGCACCGCACCCCTGGACGCGTCGTCCGGTGACCAGCGGCGCCACCGCCTGTCCCGGGCCGGGAACCGGCGCATCAACCGTGCCTTGCACATCATGGCCGTCGTCCAGCTACGCCACGACACCGAAGGCCGTGCCCACTACCGGCGCAAACTCGCCGCCGGCAAAACACCGATGGAGGCCATGCGCGCACTCAAGCGACGGTTGTCCGACATCGTCTACAAGCAAATGATCAAAGACGCCAAGAAAGCCGAGACGGGCCCGGGAGGACACGTGGGGGCGACTCTTCAATCCAGCGCGGCTGACCCGAACCCCAGGGTCAACACTTCGGAACAGTCACTTCCCGGACCCGCCGAACCCCAGCCTAGAACACCACTCCTCGCCGCCTCTTGATGGCATGAAGGAGCGGGGCCTCGGAAAACGGTCGTCGCCGGGCTGGGACCATCCGGTTGCGGTCGTCTTGGCGCTCGCTGCGGCGACGGCGGCGGGATGAGGCGCCTTGGATGCGCCGGTGCCCCCAGCCGGGATTCTCCCGGGCCAGGCGCAGCACCAGGTCACGGATCTCGTCGCTGACCCGTGGCCGTCCCTGCTGGTTCGGATAGGTCCAGCGTCGGCGGACCAGTCGGCGATGCCAGGCCAACAGAGTCGTCGGGGTGACGAAGCGGTGCTTCCACAGTTCTCGTGGCAGGGCCCGGACCAGCGCGGACAACACCGCGCGTTCCGGCCACGACAGCCGCGGCCGGCCGATCTGGCGTCGCAATACAGCAACCTCGTGGCGCAGCACCAGCAGTTCCGCGACCATCGCGGCCTCGCTCCGCGTGGCCTGCCGCAGCCAGCCGAACACGCGCACCGCGCTCAAGTACAGCAACCGAACCAACACGCCCCCCATCCTGTGCCAGGGACGCGAAACATCAGCTCACACCAGGTGCGATGAGTTTTGGCACGGTACACGGCGTGGCCGGTCAGGCGCAGCAGCGTCTTGCGGGTGATGGCGAGTTCGGCCAGCTCGGTCCCGGCCGCGGTGAGCTGCTCGGTGAGCGTGGCGATCTGTTCACGGAGCCGTTCGGCCGTCATGCCGGCGGCGGTCTCGCCTTCGGTGAGCAGGTCCAGCACCGAGGGCCGGGTCACCGCTGGTGGTCTGGGTCGCGCCAGGACGCGGTAGTGGTGCCGGTCAGCCGGCGGATCAGGTTCGCTGTGGACGCCCACCAGGTGCGAGACACCGCCGAGGCGGGTCGGCTCTTGCGCTTGACCGGCACGAACCCGGCCGCCATGTCGCTGCGTTGACCTGCTCGACGTCGATACCGCGCACGGCGCCGTGGATCGCGACGTCGTCTCTAAACCCGGCGTCCACCCATGCCTTTGGTCACCGAAGGGGTGTGCGCGAGGACGGAGTCCAGCAGTCGCACGCCGATCGCGTTGTCCGTGACCGACGCGTCAAGCCAAGCCCACAATGGGCATAAGCAACCGAACCACCCTCTCACGGGACCGGTCCACGTCCCGGACGATCAGCAGCTGGGTGAGCACCATGCCGCCCTCCGGCCGGAAGTGGTCCGGTGCTTCCTGGGTCATCGACGCCTCCTTGTCCGGTCGTCGGGGTACCCGGCGACGGCGCGGGCACACCTGCTGCCGGGTCACCTGGTCCGGTGAGTGCGCTCGGCACGTACCGGCGGCACGCACTTACGGCCGCCTGGTGGGACGGGTTAGACCAGTGTGACCGCTTGCCGCAGCGGGTTCCGAGCAGGCCCTGAAGGGGGTTGAGTACCGTGCCGACCGATCGCCCCAGTTCCCGGATCGACCGCGCCGAGGCGGTCGCGGACGCGATCCTGTACGAGGGCTACCTGCTCTATCCCTATCGGCGCTCATCGGGAAAGAACCGGGTCCGCTGGCAGTTCGGGGTCCTGGTGCCCCCGACCTGGGCGGCGGCGCACGGCCTGGTCGACAGCGGCGTGGCCGGCTCCGCGGAGTCGCCGTGGCAGCAGACCGAGTGCCTGCTGGAAGCGCCAGACCCGGCGAACGTCCGAATCCGGCTGCGGTTCCTGCACCTGCAACGCAAGCTGACCGAGCAGCGGACGGCCGGCGGGTACCGGCCGGTCGACCGGATCGAGGCCGGTGGCCGCACGGAGCTCAGCTTCGACGAGGCGGTGCCGCGGGAGTTCGACATCGAGGCGTCGGTGGGTGACCTGCGGCGGGGCCGCCGGCTGGACGTCCGGCTACCGGGTGGGGACGACGTCGAGCCGCTGGTCGACGGCCGGAGCGAGCCGGTCGGGCGGGTGGTGCGCCGGCGCTGGCCGTTGTCCGCGTCGGTCACCGTCTCCGCCGCCCCGGCCGAAGCGCCGTTCCCCCTGCTGCGGCTCGCGATACGCGTCGAGAACACGGACGGGACCATCCCGCCGGACAGCCCGCGGGACGAGGCGTTGCGCCACTGCCTGCTGGCGGCCCACACGCTGGCCACGGTCAGCCGGGGGCGGTTCCTGTCCCTGCTCGACCCGCCGGAGTGGGCGGCGTGCGCAGCCCGGGAGTGCCGCAACGTGCACACGTTCCCGGTGCTCGCAGGCGAACCTGGCAGCGCCGACGTGCTGCTCTCGTCGCCCATCATCCTCTACGACCACCCGCAGATCGCGCCGGAGAGCCCGGGTGACTTGCACGACGCGGCCGAGATCGACGAGATCCTCTCGTTGCGGACGCTCACGCTCTCCGACGCCGAGAAGCGGGAGGCGCGGGCCACCGATCCCCGGGCCGCCGCGATCGTCGACCGGGTCGAGGCCATGCCGCCCGCGGTGTTCGAACGGTTGCACGGCGCCTTCCGGGCCCTGGCGCCCGTACGCCGGGGTGGCGATGCCGCCCCCGACCCGGAACGGCCATGGTGGGAGCCCGGCGCCGATGACGGGATCGCGCCGGAGACCGAGACGGTGCTGGTCGCGGGCGCTCTGCTGGCGCGGGGCAGCCGGGTCCGGTTACGGCCCCGCCGGCGGGGTACGGACGCCCACGACATGTTCCTGGAGGGCCGTACCGCCCGTGTGGAGCAGGTGCTGCTCGACGTGGACGGGTCACGATTCCTGGCCGTGACGGTGGACGACGACCCGGGCGCGGAGCTGCACCAGTGGTACGGGCGGCTGCGTCACTTCCGTCCCGAGGAGGTCGAGCCGTTGACCGGAGAGGTGGCGACCCCGTGAGCGGCGCCGTGAGCAGCCCCGACGGCGGGCGGATCCTGGTCGCCGGCATCGGCAACATCTTCCTCGGCGACGACGCGTTCGGCGTCGAGGTCGTCCGGCGGCTGCGGGACGTGGTCCTCCCACCGGGGGTGGATGTGTCCGATTACGGCATCCGGGGGATACACCTGGCCTACGATTTGCTGGACGGCCGCCACGACGTGCTGGTCCTGGTGGACGCGTTGCCGCTGGACGAACCGCCCGGGACGTTGGCCGTACTCCAGGTGGACCTCGACGATCCGGGCTGGACGCTACGGCCGGCCGACGTGCTGGACGCGCCGGCCGCCGACGCGCACGGCATGGATCCCGAGTCGGTGCTGCATCTGCTGCGCGGCCTGGGCGGGAGCGTCGACCGGGTCCTCGTGGTGGGTTGCCGTCCCGCGGTCCTCGACGAGCGCATGGGGCTGTCGGCTCCGGTGGCCGCCGCGCTCGACGAGGCGGTCCGGACGGTGACGGGGATCGTACGGGAGGAAGCCGCGCGGCTGGGGCGCGGCGACGGGCCGGCACCAGGCACGCCCGCAGACGGCAGCGAACGGGGGGTGAGCACGCATGCATGAAACAGGTCTGTCCGAGGCGATCGTGGCGGCGGCGGTACGGCGGGCCGCCGGCCGCCGGGTCACCGGGCTGCGGGTGCGGATCGGTGGCCATCCGGTCGACCGCGACGTCGTCACGCAGGGCATCCAGCTGGCCGCGGCCGGCACGGTCGCCGCGGACACCGCCGTCGACCTGGTGCTCGAACCGATGACGGTGGCCTGCCACGGCTGCGGCCGCAGCGGGCCGGTCGACGACCACCTCGCGATGGTGTCCTGCCCGCAGTGCGGGGGCGTCGACATCGACGTCACCGGCAGCGACGACGTCGTACTGGAATCGATCACGGTGGACAGCGCCGGACGGGGGGCGGTCTGATGGACGCTACGGAGTTGCTCCGGCACGACCACCGCGTGGTGGAACAGCTGTTTCGGGACTATCAGGCAGCGGAATCGGACGCGCAGCGCCGCGGCGTCGTGGAGATCCTCATTCGCGAGCTGTCGAAGCACGCCGCACTCGAGGAAGTTCTCTTCTACCCGTTCGCCGCGAAGGTCCTGGCTGACGGCCAGGTCGACCGGCACCTCTCCGGGCACCGGCCGATCAAGGAGTTGCTCCTCGAGCTGGACCGCTGCCGGACCGGCGATCACGCGCAGGACGAGCTGATGGAGCGGCTGGCGTCCGCCGTCGCACGGCATGTGCAGGACGACGAGAACGAGCTCATGCCGCAGCTGAGCGTCCGGGCCGACGAGCAGGCCCTCCGCGAGCTGGGCCAGGAGATTGACCACGGCAAGCAGCGGGCCCCGACGCGCCCGCACCCGCACGCGCCGGACAAGCCGCCGGCGCTGGCCCTCGCGGTGCCGGTGGCGGCCATCTACGACCGGCTGCGGGATCGGATCCAAGGGAGGCCACGCACATGACACAGGGCGTACGCGACACCGCGGTGATACCGCAGGAGAACGGGTTCGACGAGGTCACCATCCTCTGGATCTCCGAGGGCATGAGTTGTGACGGCGACTCCGTGTCGATGACGGCCTCCGCTCAGCCGGCGATCGAGGACGTCGTTCTCGGGCTCGTTCCCGGTCTGCCGAAGGTCAACCTGCACAACAAGGTGTTGTCGCCGACCGCCGGCGGCGAGGAGTTCCTGGCGCCATACCGGAAGGCGGCCCGTGGGGAGATGCGCGAGCCGTTCATCCTCGTGATCGAGGGCTCGATCCCGAACGAGAACATCAACGGCGACGGGTACTGGACCTCGTTCGGCAATGACGAGCGCACCGGTGAGCCGCTGACCTTGAACTGGTGGCTCGACCAGCTGGCGCCGAAGGCGTGGGCGGTGGTCGCGGCCGGCACGTGCGCGACGTACGGCGGCATCCACGCCATGGCGGGCAACCCGACGGGGTGCATGGGCCTGGCCGACTATCTCGGGTGGGACTTCCGGTCGCAGGGCGGTTTGCCGATCGTCAACGTGCCCGGCTGCCCGATCCAGCCGGAGAACTTCATGGAGACCCTGACCTGGGTGCTCTACCACGCCGCTGGCTCGGCCCCACCCCCGCCGCTGGACCACATGCTGCGGCCGCAGTGGCTGTTCGGCAAGACCGTGCACGAGGGCTGCGACCGGGCCGCCTACTACGAGCAGGCCGACTTCGCCAAGGACTACAACTCGCCCAAGTGCCAGGTGAAGATCGGCTGCTGGGGACCGGTCATCAACTGCAACGTCCCGAAGCGCGGCTGGATGGGCGGCGTGGGTGGCTGCCCCAACGTCGGCGGCATCTGCATCGGCTGCACCATGCCGGGCTTCCCCGACAAGTTCATGCCGTTCATGGACATGCCTCCCGGTGGCAGCCTTTCCACGCTGATGATCAAGCCGTACGGCGCCCTGATCCGCCGCCTGCGCAGCATCACCAACGCGACCGCCAACAAGGAACCGAAGTGGCACCACAACGGTCCGGAACTCACCAGCGGCTACAACCCCCGGTGGCGCCCGTACGCTCCGGCAGATCCCCGTCGACAGGCGGCAATGGAAAGGAACAAGTCGTGACCGCGACGGAACCGAAGCCGGCCGTTGGCCAGAAACCCGGCGAACTGGTGGAGATGGCGTGGGATCCGATCACCCGGATCATCGGCAACCTCGGCGTCTACACGAAGATCGACTTCGCGAACCGCGTGGTCGCCGAATGCCACACCACGTCGTCGCTGTTCCGCGGCTACTCGGTGTTCATGAAGGGGAAGGATCCGCGGGACGCCGGCTTCATCACCAGCCGGATCTGCGGCATCTGCGGCGACAACCACACGACCTGCTCGGTGTACGCGCAGAACATGGCGTACGGCATCAAAACCCCGCCGCTGGCCGAGTGGATCATCAATCTCGGCGAGGCCGCCGAGTACATGTTCGACCACACCCTCTTCCAGGACAATCTCGTCTTCGTCGACTTCTGCGAGGCGATGGTCAAGCAGACCAACCCGAGCGTGCTCGCCCTGGCCGAAAAGACCGCGGCACCGGGCCGGGACATCCACGGCTACCGGACGATCGCCGACATCATGCGGGCCTACAACCCGTTCGAAGGCGAGGTCTACAAGGAAGCGCTTAAGGTCAGCCGGACGACCCGGGAGATGTTCTGCCTCATGGAGGGCCGGCACGTCCACCCGTCGACGGTCTATCCCGGCGGCGTCGGCACGATGCCCCAGCCGTCGCTGTTCACCGACTACCTGAGCCGGCTGATCAGCATCCTGGACTTCGTCAAGAAGGCCGTCGCCATGAACGACGACATCTTCGACTTCTGGTACGAGGCGCTGCCGGGCTACGAGGAGGTCGGCCGCCGCCGAGTCCTGCTCGGCTGCGGGGGCTCGTTCCAGAACCCCGACGTCGTCGACTACCGCTACGAGACCATGACGAACTGGGGACGAGCCATGCACGTCACGCCCGGCATCGTCGTCGACGGCAAGCTGCTCACCACGGACCTGGTCGACATCAACCTCGGCATTCGGATCCTGCTCGGCAGCTCCTACTACAAGGACTGGGCGGGCCAGGAGGATCCGTTCGTCAAGTACGACCCGCTCGGCAACCCGGTCGACATCCGCCACCCCTGGAACCAGACCACCCTCCCGGATCCCGGCAAGCGCGACTTCAGCGACAAGTACAGCTGGGTGATGAGCCCCCGCTGGTTCGACAAGAGCAGCGGGGAGCACCTCGCCCTGGACACCGGCGGCGGTTGCTTCGCCCGGCTGTACACCACGGCGCTGGCGAAGATGGTCGACACCCCGTACGTCAAGTCGACAGGGAACAGCGTGCTGATCTCGCTGCCGAAGAGCCAGCAGCTGCCCGAGATGACGCTGGAGTGGAAAATCCCGAAATGGTCGAACGCCCTGGAGCGGAACCGCTCGCGGGCCTACTTCATCGCGTACGCCGCGGCGATGTCGCTGTACTTCCTGGAGCGGGCAATGGAGCGGATGCGCGCCGGCGACATGCGGGTCTTCGCCGAGTTCGAGGTGCCGGACGAGGCCATCGGCTGCGGCTTCCACGAGGCCGTCCGGGGCATCCTGTCGCACCACATCGTGATCCGCGACCGCAAGATCGCCAACTACCAACCGTACCCGCCGACACCGTGGAACGGCAGTCCCCGCGACAGCTACGGCACCCCCGGGCCTTACGAGGACGCGATCCAGAACACGCCCATCTTCGAGGAGAACGGCCCGGACAACTTCAAGGGCGTCGACATCATGCGGGCGGTGCGCAGCTTCGATCCCTGCCTGCCGTGCGGGGTGCACATGTACGTCGGCGGCGGCCAGACCCTCAAGAAGATCCACTCGCCGATGTTCGGCGCGTCGCATGGCTGAGCCGCCGGACGTCCCGCGGCTCGACGACGCCGCCGTCGAGCCGCGGCTGGCCCGCCTGGACGCCGTGCTCGCCCAGCTCGAGCAGACCCCCGGCCGCACCGCCGAGCTGGCGCTGAACGCCGTCGAGGTGCTGACCGAGGTGTACGGCGAGGCGCTGGCCCGGGTCACCGACCTCGCCGCCGACGACCCTCGCGCGCTCGACCGGCTGACCGGCGACGAGCTGCTGCGGCACCTGCTGCTGTTGCACCGCGTCCATCCGGATCCGCTGGACCGGCGGGTGGCCCGTGCGGTGGACGACCTTCGGCCGCAGCTGCAGGCGCAGGGTGCCGAGATCGCGCTGATCGGTGTCCAGGACGAGGTGGCGCGGATCAGCCTGTCCGCGAAGTCGTGCGGCGGTGGCGGCACCGTCCTGCGGGACCTGGTGCAGCAGCAGGTGCTGACGTTCGCGCCGGAGCTGTCCGCCGTCGACGTGGTAGCACCCGCGCCGGCTCCGCCGCTGATCCCGGTCACCAGTCTGTGGCAACGGCCGGACCGGCCCGAGGTGGCGACGATGCGCGAGGCGGGGCGCGTTGCGGGGCCGGTGGCGCTGGGTGGCCCGGCATGACGGCAAGCGCGCTGCAGCGGGCGATCCGCCGCGCCGGGGAGCGCGCGGCCGCGGTCGAGCGCTGCGGCATGTGCGCCGAGCCGGTCGGCCCCGAGCACCGGCACGTCTGGGACGAGCAGGACGGGGAGCTGATGTGCTCCTGCACGCCGTGCTCCCTGCTGTTCGACCGCGAGGCGGCCGGCGGCGGCCGGTACCAGCTCGTCCCCACCGAGGGCAGACGGTTGACCCGGCTGTCCGCCGACGAGCTCGGCGTGCCCGTCGGCCTGGTGTTCTTCGTGAAGCAGCGGGACGGCCGGGTGCTCGGGCACTTCCCGAGCCCGCTCGGCACGACCGAGTCGGAGATCGATGCCGGCGCCTGGCGGGCCATCGAGGCACGATCACCCGCGCTGGCCGAACTCGCGCCACGGGTCGAGGCGTTCCTGGTGTGGACGGGCACGCCGCGCGGCGGCGGCCAGCAGTGGGTGGTGCCGGTCGACGACTGCTTCCGGCTCGTGGCGCTCATCCGCCGGCACTGGACGGGCATGTCCGGGGGAAGCGCGGTGTGGCGGGAAATCGCGGGGTTCTTCGACGATCTCGGGCGGCGGCACGGTGGGCCGTCCGGCGACAACTGATGGAGGGGGCGGTAATGGGCGAGATCCGGGTGGGCAATCCCGATATCGAACTCGACGCGCCGGCGCACACCAAGGGCGTCGAGGAGGGCAACTCGCGGAGAAAGAAGCAGGCGGGCCACAACGCGGACGGGACGGTGGACGGCCGCCGCTCGACCGGCATCCGGCCCGAGAAGCACGGCCCGATCCTGCCGATCATGCCGAACCTGCCGCCCGGCTGAGTCCGGCGCGGGTCCGAAGGAGGTGAGCTGTGCGGAAGCTGTTGGCGCTGCTGGCCGGCGTCGCCGTGGTCGGGGTGTTCTGGAAGGAACTTCCCGCACTGCGGCGCTACATCAAGATCGAGAAGATGTGACCGGAGAGGACCAGCAAATCGATGTGTCTTGGGATCCCAGGCGAGATCGTCGAGATCAAGGCCGGTCACGACGACCTGGCCGTCGTGGACGTCGTGGGCGTCCGGCGGGCGGTCAACATCGGCCTGCTCGGAGCGGACCGGATCGGCGTCGGGGACTGGGTGCTGGTCCACGTCGGGTTCGCCATGTCGAAGATCGACGAAGCCGAGGCGGCCGCCACGTTGGCGCTGCTGACCGGCCTCGGGCAGGCGTACACCGACGAGCTGCAGGCGCTCGCCGAATCTGACATCACCTAGAGGGGGCGACCAGATGCGTTTCGTCGACGAGTACCGCGACGCGGACAAGGCCCAGGCGTTGGCCACCCAGATCGCCGCGCTGTGCGAGCCGGGACGGCAGTACAAGTTCATGGAGGTCTGCGGCGGGCACACGCACACCATCTACAAGCACGGGATCGAGGACTACCTGCCGGAGAACGTCTCACTCGTGCACGGGCCGGGCTGCCCGGTCTGCGTCATCCCGATGGGCCGGGTGGACGACGCCATCGCCATCGCCAACGAGCCGGGCGTCATCCTGACCGCGTTCGGCGACATGATGCGGGTCCCGGGCGGGAACGGCTCGTTCCTGGACGCCAAGGCGGCCGGTGCGGACATCCGGATGGTGTACTCGCCGCTGGACGCCCTGAAGATCGCCCGGACCAACCCGGACCGCAGGGTGGTCTTCATGGCGATCGGGTTCGAGACTACCTCGCCGTCGACCGCGATGACCGTGCTGCGGGCGGCCGCCGACGGCATCGATAACTTCTCGGTGTTCTGCAACCACGTCACTATCCTGCCGGCCATCAAGGCGATCCTCGACTCACCCGACCTGCGGCTCGACGGCTTCCTCGGACCCGGGCACGTCTCCACCGTCATCGGCTGTCGGCCGTACGAGTTCATCACCCGCGACTACGGCAAACCGCTGGTGTGTGCCGGGTTCGAACCGCTGGATCTCCTGCAGTCGGTCTTCATGCTGCTCAAACAGCTCGCCGAGGGGCGCTGCGAGGTGGAGAACCAGTACACCCGGGTGGTGCCCTGGGACGGCAACCTGCGGGCGCTGGAGGCGATCGGCCAGGTCATGCAGCTGCGGCCGTACTTCGAGTGGCGCGGCCTCGGCTTCATCTCGCACTCCGCACTGCGGATGCGGGACGAGTACGCGGCGTACGACGCCGAGCGAATCTTCGACGTGCCCGGGGTACGGGTGGCCGACCCGAAGGCCTGCCAGTGCGGCGAGGTGCTCAAGGGGGTACTCAAGCCCTGGGAGTGCAAGGTGTTCGGCACCGCGTGCACGCCGGAGACCCCCATCGGCACGTGCATGGTCTCCTCGGAGGGTGCGTGCGCCGCCTACTACAACTTCGGCCGCTTCACGAGGCAGCGGCTGACGGAGGCGGTCCGGGCATGACGACCGAACGCACTGCCGGGTGGGCCGAGCGCCCGGTGGCCGAGGCGGAGGCGACGACCGAGCGCGAGCCGGGGCGGCTGTCGCCGGAGCAGCAGGTGCTGAAGCGCATCGAACGGGCCCGCCAGCGCGCGCCGAAGATCCGGGAGAGCCGGATCACGCTCGCGCACGGCGCGGGTGGGAAGGCGACGCACAGCCTGGTCGAAGGGCTGTTCGTCGAGGCGTTCCGCAACCCGACGCTGGAGGCGCTCGAAGACGCCGCCGTGCTCTCCGTGGGCACCGGCCGGCTGGCGTTCACCACCGACTCGTACGTGGTGTCGCCGCTGTTTTTCCCGGGCGGGGACATCGGCGACCTCGCGGTCAACGGCACCGTCAACGACCTCGCGGTCAGCGGCGCCCGGCCGCTGTACCTGTCGGCCGGGTTCATCCTAGAGGAGGGCTTCCCCGTCGCCGACCTGCGGCGGATCACCGCCTCCATGGCCGCCGCCGCGGCGCGCGCCGGAGTCCAGGTCGTCACCGGCGACACGAAGGTGGTGCAGCGGGGCAAGGCCGACGGCTGCTACGTCAACACGGCCGGCGTCGGGGTGCTGGAGCGGCCGCTGAGCCTGGGCGCCGCGCACATCCGCCCGGGTGACGCGGTCGTCGTCTCCGGGCCGATCGGCGACCACGGAGTCACCATCATGCTCGCCCGCGGTGAACTGGACATCGCCGCCGACCTCGCCTCGGACACCGCGGCGCTGCCGGGGCTGGTGGACGCTCTGCTGGACGCGGCTCCCGGGGTTCGGCTGCTGCGCGACGCCACCCGCGGCGGTGTGGCGACCGTCCTCAACGAGGTGGCGCAGGCGGCGCAGGTCTCCGTCGTCGTCGACGAGGCGTCCGTACCGGTGCGTCCGGCCGTGACCGGCGCCTGCGAGCTGCTCGGCATCGACCCGCTCTACGTGGCGTGCGAGGGACGCCTGGTGGCCGTGGTGGACGGCACGCAGGCGGAGGCCGCTCTGGCGGCGCTGCGCGGCCACCCGCTCGGCGAAGGTGCGGCGGTGATCGGCCGCGTCGCCGCCGACCCGCCCGGAATGGTGCTGCTCAGGACCGCGTTCGGGGGCACCCGGGTGGTCGACATGCTGGTCGGCGACCCACTCCCCCGCATCTGCTGACGGCGGTCGCGGGGCCAGCCGGCGGGCACGGCGCGCGCCGCGGCCACCGCTGATCGCGCCGCGAGGTCAGCCGGCCGGTACGGCCCGCGCTGCGGCCAACACGGCCTGGCCGAGCGAGATGCCACCGTCGTTGGGTGGCACCCGCGAGTGCACCAGCACCCGGAAGCCGTCCCGCTCCAGCCCGCTCACCACCAGGTCGAGCAGCAGCACGTTCTGGAAGACCCCGCCGGAGAGCGCGACGGTGGTCAGTCCCGTGTTCTCCCGGACGGCTCCTGCCGACCGGACCACGGCGTCCGCCAGGCCATGGTGGAAGCGCGCGGCGATCCGGCCGGGATCCACGCCGGCGAGCAGGTCGTCGACCACGCACCGGACCAGCCCGCGCCCGGCCTCCAGGAGCGGCACGGGGCCGCCCGCCTCGACCGGGTAGCCGCCCCGCTCGTCACGGTGGGCCCGCTGCTCCAGGGCGATCGCGGCCTGCCCCTCGTACGTGACACGGTCGCGCAGGCCGAGAAGCGCCGAGACGGCGTCGAAGAGCCGGCCGGCGCTGGAGGTACGCGGCGAGTTCGTCCCGGTCCGCGCCAGCGCCACCACCGCGGGCCACTGCCGCTCGTGCCGGCGCAGCACCGGCAGCTCCGGTACGGCGTCGCCGTAGATCTCGTCGAGATAGGCCGCCGCCATCCGCCACGGCTCGCGTACCGCCGCGGCCCCACCCGGCATCGGCAGCGCGCCGAGGTGACCGACCCGCTCGAACCCGGTGAGGTCCGCGACGAACAACTCCCCGCCCCAGAGGGTGCCGTCCGGGCCGTACCCGAGACCGTCGAAGGCGACGCCGATCACCGGGCCGGGGTCGCCGTTGTCGGCCAGGCAGGACGCGATGTGGGCGTGGTGGTGCTGGACGCCGAGCAGTTCGACGTCATCGCGCCGCAGGGCGTACTTCGTGGACAGGTACTCGGGATGCAGATCGTGGGCGACGACCGCCGGCCGGACGTCGAAGAGCCGGGTGAAATGCGCGATGCCGTCGGTGAACGCCCGCAGCGTCTCGTAGTTCTCCAGGTCGCCGATGTGGTGCGACACGAACGCGCGCCGTCCCTTCGCCACGCAGAAGGTGTTCTTCAGCTCCGCGCCGCAGGCCAGCACCGGCCGGTCGAACCGCCACGGCAGCGTGATCGGGGCGGGCACGTAACCGCGGGACCGCCGTACCGGCAGTTCCCGGCCGCGGAACACGCGGACCACCGAGTCGTCGGTCCGGACGTGGATCCGCCGGTCGTGCACGAGGAATCCGTCGGCGATCGGCGCGAGCCGCCGACGGGCGTCGTCGTCACGGTGCGCGATCGGTTCGTCGGAGACGTTGCCGCTGGTCAACACGATCGGCATGCCCAGTCGCCCGAGCAGCAGCTGGTGCAGCGGCGTGTACGACAGCAGCACCCCCAGCTCGCGGTTGCCCGGCGCCACCGACCCGGCGACCGGGGCGTCGGCGCGGCGGGGCAGCAGCACCACGGGACGGCGGGCGCTGGTGAGCACCGCCTCGGCCGCCGGCGCCACGTCGACCAGGGTGCGCGCCGTCGGCAGGTCGGCGGCCATCACGGCGAACGGCTTCTCCTCGCGGTGCTTGCGGGCGCGCAGCGCCGTGACGACCCGATCGTCGTCGGCTCTCGTGGCCAGGTGGTAGCCGCCGAGGCCCTTGACCGCGACGATCCGGCCGTCCCGCAGCCACCGTACGGCGGTGTTCAGGGGGTCACCGGGGACCGGGGCGCCGTCGGCGGTGACGAACCGGAGGGCGGGACCGCAGGCGGGACAGCACACCGGCTCGGCGTGGAAGCGGCGGTTCGCCGGGTCGGCGTACTCGGCGGTGCACTCGACGCAGAGCGGGAACCCGGCCATGGTGGTGGTGCGGCGGTCGTACGGGACGTCCTCGACGATCGTGAAACGCGGGCCGCAGTTGGTGCAGTTCGTGAACGGGTAGCCATGGCGCCGGTCCGCCGGGTCGGCCAGCTCGGCGAGGCAGTCCGGGCAGGTGGCGGTGTCCGGGGAGATCAGGGCGTCCCGGCCGGCGCCGGTGACGCTGCTGACGATGGCGAAGCCGGGCCGGCCGGTCGGCGGGACCGGCTCGGTGGTGAGCCGCTCGACCTCGGCGAGGGTCGGCGCCCGCCGGCTGAGGTCGGCCACGAAGGCGGCCAGCCGTTCCCCGTCCCCTTCGACCTCCACGAAGACGCCCGCGGTGTCGTTGCCGACGAAGCCGGCCAGGTCGTACTCGGTGGCGAGTGCGTGCACGAACGGCCGGAAGCCCACCCCCTGCACGATGCCCTCGACGCGGACGTGCACCCGCCGCACGCTGGCCAGGTCCATGACGACCGGTCAGAGTTCGTCGGCCAGCGCCTGCTGGGTGAGTTCCCAGAGCACGTGGTAGACCGTCGTCTGCGCCTCCTGGACCCGGTGCACCGATGCCGACGGCACCACGAACAGGTGGTCGACGAACTCGGACTCGGCCATCCGGCCGCCGTCGTACCCGGCGAGCCCGATGGTGAGCATGCCGCGCCGGGAAGCCTCCTCGAATGCGCGCAGCACGTTGTTCGATCCGCCGCTGGTGGACAGCCCCACCGCGATGTCCCCGGCCCGACCGAACGCCGCCAGCTGCCGGGCGAAGACCACCTCGAACCCCACGTCGTTGGAGAGTGCGGTGATCAACGCGACGTCGTGGGCCAATGAGATGGCCGGCAACGGCCGGGCGACCGCCGGTGGGTGCAGAAACAACTGCGTGATGTCCTGCGCGTCGGTGCTGCTGCCGCCGTTGCCGAACGCGAACAGCGTGCCGCCGGCCCGGAAAGCCGCGGAGCACCGGCGGGCGCAGTCGACCAGCCGCTGCCCGTGCTCGGCGACAAGGGATTCGCGCAGGGCGACGATCTCCGCCGCCTTCGCCGCGGTAGACTGCGCCACCTCGGCGAGCACCGCGTCCACGTCGGTCGGCCGGGTGTCCAGGAACGGGTAGAGCGCCCCGATCGCGCCCTCGACCCCGGCGCTCACGGGGCCACCTCAGTTCGCGGCTGCGGGGCTCGCAGATCCGGCTCACTCCTCGCGCTCACGACCGCTTCTCCACGACGGCGATGGCCTCCTTGGCGTGCACCAGCACTACGTCGCCCGGTCCCGCGTCGACCAGGGCCACGCTGACCTCCTCCGGCCCGGCGTCCGTGTCGACCATCGCCAAGCCGCCGGCCAGCACCTCCCGTACCCGGACGGCGACCGCCGCATCGGAACAGGTGATGCACACGTCGTCGTGGCACTCGGGCATGGCCCGGGTCGTCGTCACCGGCTGCGGGTTCACCGGACCAGCTCCGGCTCCAGCAGTCCGGGCTGCTCGAACAACACGTGCACCAACTCCCACAGGATGTGATAGATCGTCACGTGCACCTCCTTGACGATGCACGGGTCCTCGGAGCGGGCGACGACGACGTGGTCGGCGATGGCGTCCCGAGCGATGTCACCGCCATCGCCACCGAGGAGTCCGACGGTGAGGAGACCGAGGTCGCGGGCCGTCACCAGACCGCGCCGCACGTTGGTGCACCGGCCATCGGCGGACAGGCCGAGCGCGATGTCCTCCGGGGCGGCGAGCAGGCGCAGCTGAGCCGCGAACACCTCGTCGAAGCCCTCCGCCCGGGCGATCCCGGTGAGGGTGGCGGCGTCGTTGGTCAGCGAGATCGCCGGCAGGGCTCGCTTGCCGACGATGACCGGGTGAACGAACTCCACCACGATGTGCTGGGCGTCGGTCGCCGGCCCGCCGTTGCCGAAGACGATCAGCTTTCCGCCGCGATGGAAGCGTACGGCCATCTCGTAGCAGGCCCGGGCGATCTGCGGCGCGTCGCCGGCGAGCGCCTGCGCCGGTGCCACCCGGCGGGCGAACGCGCGGCCAACGGCCGGCAGGACAGACGACTCCATGCTCCTCCGTTCAGGGTCGGGCAGCGACGTACCGGTCAGCGCCGCCGGGATGCGCGCTCTGGAAGGCGCCTGCCGAGCGGCGCAGACAGGCGCCGATGACCTGGTCGAGCTGCGCCAGCTGGACGGTCCACGACCGGAGATCGTCGCGGCCCTTGGCGGTGAGCTGGTAGCACCGGCGGGCCGGCCCCGCTTCGGCGGTCTCCCACCCGGAGACCAGCGACCGGTCGCGTTCCAGGCCGCGCAGCACGCGGTAGACATGGCCGGGTTCCACATCGGTCAGTCCCAGGTCCCGGAGCCGGTCGATCAGGTCGTACCCGTGACCGGGCCGCTCGAAGATCAGGAGCAGGAGGAACGGATGCAGCAGACCACGCAGCTCACGTCCGTGCATGCCAATCCCTTCCCGGCGCAGCGCGCCACCTTTTCAACAGCTAAACACACTTTCGCTCCCAAACGAGGCGGAATGCCCGGTTCGGCTCGCACCATGAGCAGCGCCGCGGCCGCGGCCGGATCGAACATCCGGAACCGCGGGCCGCGGCCACTTCCCCAACGAGCTGGCCGCGTTGAAGTGTCTGTACCTGGTGACCCGGTCCCTGGACCCCACCGGAGCAGGCAGAACCCGATGGACGATGCGCTGGAAACCCGCATTGAACGCCTTCGCCATCACCTTCAGCGACCGCTTCCCGGCCGCTGAAACCTACTAACCAAGATCGCCGGAAACACCGTTAGCGAGACAGCCTTGGATTTGGCACCCCACAGGGCAAGTGACCGCGAAAGAACGTTGAGGTTCGCGTACTTGCGGCCCGCCCCTTGGGGCGGGCCGCAAGGGATAAGGGTTAGTGGAGGCCGAGGGCGCGAAGGATTGTTTGGGTGACGGAGTTACCGGCGGAATCGGTGCCGGTTACCCGGAGGGAGGCGAAGTGCGCCTTTTTCGGTGCGTCCAGGCGGTAGGCGCCTCGGTGGTCGTCGCGGAGGCGGGTCCAGGTGGCGCCGTCGTCGTAGGAGACCTCGACGCCGGGCGAGCGAGGGGTGCCGCCGCCGGCGACCGTTACCGCGGTCAGGCCGACTGAGACAGGGGCGCGTTGTTCGACGGTGACGCCGAACGTCGAGTCGCGGGGCACGGATCCGGAGGCGTCCGGGTCAACGGCGTAGCGGATCTGCAGTAGCGGGAGCAGGTCCCGTTGGCCGGGGACCTTCGGGGCGGCGGAGGTGAACGTCCATGCTGTCGTGGTCGAGGACGAGTAGGGGCTGACGGACGCGTCGCGCTGGTTCGCGACGACCAGGCGGTACTGCCGCGGCCCGGCGCTGGGTGCCGTCGGGTACATGATGAGCCCGTTGCTGGACGTGCCCAGCCGGGTGTCGCCCTGGTAGAGGGTCACGGTCTGACTCGCGTGCTGAAAGTCCGAGATCGCGCCGGTGTGGTCGGCGTTGCCGTACCCCGGCACGTCGATCCGCATCTCGTTCTCCGTACGCGCCGGCCCGAGGTAGTTGTTGTTGAGGTAGGGCCGCTGGATGGGCGTGAACCACTCGTCGTCCGACACGGTGCCGGCTTTGTACGTCCGGCGGACGCCCCACTGGCCCAGGAGGCCGTCGTAGACCTCGTGGCCCCACCGGTTCGCACCGTCGGTGCTGACCCAGTCCGTGCGGCGGTCGCTGGCGGCCATGGCGACGTAGTTCCCGATACCCCATTCCGAGTACGTCGGGAAGTCGTACCGCCACTCCTCGCCCGCACCAGCGGGGACGGCGCCGGCGAACGTCTGGTCGATGCGCGCGAGGTTCTTGCTCGAAGCGCGGACGACCATGCTCTTGGGCAACTCGTTGTCCCAGGTGTGCATGAGGTCGTAGACGTAGGCCGGCGCCGGGTGCGACTCCGTGCGCAGCGCGTTGCGCTGCCGGGCCTGGGCGATCAGCTTCTCGCCCTCGTCGGAGCTGAGGAGCCCGACGTCGACGGGGCTCGGCTGCCCCGAGTCCGTCCCGAAGTAGAGGCTCTGCCGGCCGGGCCGGTCGTTGGCCACCAGCAGCAGCTTGGCGCCCGCGTCAGCCGCCGCCTCTGCGAGCGCGGACGGGGTCGCCGACGCGGACCGCCGGATGATCACCGCCTTGCCCCTCGCGCCGAGGCCGGCGTAGTCCGACGGCGCCCCCGCACCCGCGAAGACCAACGGCAGGGTCCGAGTTCCGTCAGGCAGTGCGGTGACGCCCCGCTGCCGGAGGACGTCGGTGTTGTCGGTCCCCCGGGCGGACACCGTCAGCGCCGGCTGTTCCTTGCGCCACCGCGCACCGACGATGAAGTCGCCGTGCGTCACCTTGCCTTGCGGCTGGATCCACAGGCTGTCGACGCTTTCGTTCGCGAGAACGAAGTCGTGCCAGCGGCCGTCCTCGTGGACCATCCGCGAGTACTCGAGCCGCAGGTAGGTGGGGACGCCGGGCTGCGGGGTGGTCTCGTCGACCAGCCGGACGCGGCCGGCGTCCAGCGTGATCGTGCGGTCCTGGGTGAACGTGAAGTCGGGATCGCCGAGCAGCGCCAGCCCCTGTGAGTTCGGGCCGTGGACCCCGGACACGGCCAGGTAGCCGAGCGCCGAGTACTGGTCCTCCGGTGTGTAGAAGCTCACCGTGCCGTCGACCGGCACCGGTATCGGGTTTGGATCGCCCGCCCGGAGCACGATGACGAACGCCGACGCGGGTTTGCCCGCGGCGTCCTTGACGTTGATGGTCAGCAGGTGCGCCGGCGCGCCGACCGAGACCGCGGTGTGCGCGGCGAGCGCGCCGTCCGGTTCGGTGGCCAGGATCTGGGCGCTGAAGCCGTTGGACCCGCCGGGCGCGGCCGACGGATCGATGGTCACGGTGACCGTAACGGTGCCGTGCGCGGGCACGGTGACCCGGTCGTCCGAGAGCCGGAACATTCCCTCGGGTACGCCGGAGGCCGCGACCGACAGTGCGAGCGTCGTCGGCGTGCCACCGAGGTTGGTGTACGTCACCGGGCGGCGGACCGGGCCGGCTTCGTTCTGCCCGGCGGAGGCGGTGGCCGAAGCGAAGATCCCGGCACGGGCGGCGGTTGCCACGTCCACGCGGCCGCTGCCGGCCTGGAACGCGGTGTAGTCGGGAGTCTGCTTGGCGGTGCTGGTCAGCAGGTCCTTCAGCTGGGCGCCGGTGAGTTCGGGGTGCTTCGCGGCGAGCAGCGCGGCAGCGCCGACCACGTGCGGCGTGGCCATCGACGTGCCGCTCATCGTTTGGTAAAAGCCCTCCCCTTCGGCGGTGTACTGCGACCGCGCGGCCAGGATGTCGACGCCGGGTGCGGTGATCTCCGGCTTGAGCGCACCGTCGCCGACCCGGGGACCCTGGCTCGAGAAATCGGCGAGGTGGTCACCGCTGTCCACGGCGCCCACGGTGAGGGCCGCGTCGGCTCCACCTGGCGAGCTGACCGTACCGGGGCCGGAGGTGTTGCCCGCCGCGATCACGAACAGCGCGCCGGTCTGCGCGCTGAGCCGGTTCACGGCCTGCGACAACGGATCCGTACCGTCGGAAGGCTCCTGCGTACCCAGGCTCATGTTGATGATCTTGGCGTGCTGCTCGACCGCCGCCCACTCCATGCCGGCGAGGACCTGGGAGTCGCTGCCGGAGCCGGAGTTCGCCAGCACCTTTCCGATGTGCAGGCGAGCGCCGGGGGCGACACCCTTCTCGGCGCCGCCGGACGCGACGCCCGTGCCGGCGATGGTGGAAGCGACGTGGGTGCCATGGCCGCGGACGTCCTGGACGTCCTCGCCGGCGATGAAGCTGCGGGTCTCGACGATGCGTCCCGCCAGATCGGGGTGGCCTTCGTCGACACCCGTGTCGAGGACCGCGACGTCGACGCCCTGCCCGGTGTCGCCGCCGGCCCAGACCTCCGGCGTGCCGATCTGCGCGACCGATTCGGCCAGGTCCGCGTACACCTTGCCGTCGAGCCAGATCTGCTTGATGCCGTTCGCGAAAGCCGGGGCCACCTCACCCGCCGCGAAGAACGACGGCGTGCCTGCCGTCACCGCGGCCCAGAAATCGCGCGCCTGCACGCGGTTCTCGGTGATGGCGGCACCGTCGACACTCGTGAGTGGACGGACCAGCGCCGATCCCCGTGGCGCGGCGTTCGCGCGGAACCCCGCCGACTGGGTGGCGTAGGAGACGATCAGGGGCAGGTCGGCGCGGTGAGCGTCGTCGTAGCCGTCGGCGATCAGGTCCGTGACGTTGAAGAGCCGCCGGTCGAGCACGCCTTTGCCGAGGTAGGTCAGCGCCGAGGACGGAAAGACGAACACGTCTCCCGCCGACTCCAAGATCCTCGCGTCGGCGGGTCCGCCGTCCGGTCCGTTGACCGAGATCGTCCCTCCGCTGTCACCGGCGTCACCGGTCGCGTTCACCGTGACGACATCACCAGTGATCAGGGTGACAGTGTGGGTCTGCGGGGCGGTGCGCCCCGATGATCCGCCGGGAGCGGCCGACGCCGAACCGGCGACCACGATCGAGCTGAGCGACAACGCGAGGCATGCGGCCGCCGCGATGGCCCGACGCGTGCGTGAAGTTCTCAACGGTGGGGTTCCTTCCTGCGCGGGCGCAGCTCAACGGGCGCCACTGCGGCCGAACAGTGCCAGCCGTCGATCAACGCCGCAAGATCCCCTCGTGGCTGCTTACTGCCAGCTGGCACAATCTCGACAATGAAGCTCGCAGTCCTGGGGTTGTCCGCTGACGAGGAGCGGGTCTACGAAGCGCTGGTCGCCCTGCCCGGGTCGACGGTCGCCGCGCTCGCCGACCACTTGTCGACCCCGGCGGGCCCGGTGCAGCGGACCCTTGCCGCCCTCAACGCGAAGCACCTGGCGGCCGGTAGTGGGAGCCCGGCGCGGTACCTGGCCGCTCCCCCTGACATCGCGATCAACCAGCTCGTGCAGCTGCGGGAGCGCGAACTGAGCGCGGCGCGCGCGAAGGTGCACTCGCTCTCGGAAATTCACCGCAGCGCGCACCGGACGAGCCCCGAACTCGTGATCGAGCAGCTGACCGACCGGGAAACGATCGCCGCGGCCGTCGCCCACCTGGAATCCGAGGCGCACCAGCAGGTCCGGGTGTTCGACACGCCGCCCTACTACGAGGTGCCCGGGGGCGCAGGCGCCGCCAGGAACACCCAGGCGCAGATCGCCCGCCACCAGAACGACGGCGTGGCGCACCGCGTGATCTACAGCCTGGACGCGGTGACCTGGCCCCAGAAGCTGGAAACGGACATCCTGCCCGCCGTACGCGGCGGCGAAGAAGCCCGGACCCGGCGGACCCTGCCCATCAAGCTGATCATCCGCGACGACCAGGACGCCCTCATCCCGTTCGACCTCAGCCGGAGCGGCCTGCAGGTCGCCTACCTCGTCCGGCGCTCCCCGCTGCTCACCGCCCTCGAAGCTCTGTTCGAGGGCGAATGGGCCCAGGCCGCCCCGCTCGACGCGTCCGCGGTGACGCCGAATGCTTTTGGTGGCCTCACTCGGCCGGACGAGGAAACCCGGTCACTGCTCACGATGATGATGGCGGGGTTGACCGACACGGCGATCGCGCGCGTGAACGGCTGGAGCACCCGGACGACGTACCGCCGGCTCCAGCGCGTGATGACCGAGCTCGGAGCGTCGAGCCGGTTCCAAGCAGGCTGCCTGGCGGAACGC
Source organism: Micromonospora sp. NPDC005206 (assembly GCF_040608175.1). NCBI lineage: Bacteria > Bacillati > Actinomycetota > Actinomycetes > Micromonosporales > Micromonosporaceae > Micromonospora > Micromonospora sp. NPDC005206. The sequence goes on along the minus strand of NZ_JBEXHU010000025.1, from coordinate 25,686 downwards.
CGCGGCTGGCTGTGAGCGGGCGACCTGGTGCGGCCAGGCGGTCCGTCCGCGAGGAATTTGGCTCGTGCTGCTGCCTATCGACCTGCTGGTCCCCTCTTGATCCTGTCTGTTCGCAGAGGTTCCGCGCAGATTCATTGTCGCGAGCGGACGGTGATCGCCGAACTTGAGCGCTGCGCCGCGCACCCCGCCAGCCTGCGTGACGAGATCCGCCGCGTTCTTGCCAGTTAGCCGGTCATGCTTCCCGGCCGAAGAGCTCGCCGCGCCTCTGCGAGTGCCTCCTGTGCGTAGCACTCGTTGACCTGTGGGGTGCCAAATCCCTGTCATGGGGCCCGAGCTGGACTTCTACGCGGCTCGTTCGTACTCGTTGATCAGCCCGCCGAGGACGGGTCGGCGTTTGATCCGCTCATGCGTGAGGTCAACGACGGGACGGTCGGACCGTGGGGGCTGCAACTGCAGGGCCTGATGCGGACGGTGGCCGTTGTAGTGACGTGCGTACTGATCGAGTGTTCGGCGTAGATGTCGTTCGCCGAAGATGAGCATGCGGTCGGTCACCTCGCTGCGGGCGGTCAGGACGAACCGTTCCGCATGCGCGTTCGCCCGCGGGCATTGCGGGGGGATCTTGCACACGGTCACGCCAGCATCGGCCAGTACGGCGTCGAAGGCGGCGGTGAACTGGCCGGCTCGGTCACGGATGAGGACCTCGAACTGGTCGGCGCGTTCACCAAGGTCCATAACGAGGTTACGGGCCGCCTGGTTGGTCCACGGCCCGTTGGGGTTGGTGGTGATGCCGAGGATGTGCACGTAGCGGCTGTCGACCTCGATGACGAAGAACACGTACAGGCGTTGGAGGGTGAGTGTGCAGTGCACGTGGAAGAAGTCGCAGGCCAGCATGGTCGACGCCTGGGTGCGCAGGAACCGCCGCCAGATGGTGTGGTCGCGGCGCAGCGGCGCTGGTGGTAAGCCGAGTCGTTTGAGGATCCGGCGGATCGTGGAGGCACCCACGCGGTGGCCGAGTCCGAGTAGTTCGCCTTGGATGCGTAGGTAGCCCCAGCCGGGATTGTCCCGGGCCATCTGCTCAACCAGGGGCGGCGATGGCTGGGTCGATGGGTGGCCGGCCGGGCCGATTCGGATAGGTCCACTGGTGCGCCACCAGCCGCCGATGCCAGGCAAGGACCGTGGCCGGGGTGACGAGCCGATGCGTCTTCAACGGCCGAGGTAGGAGCCTGATCAGAGCCGCGAGCACCGCCCGGTCGGCCCAGTCCAGGCGTGGTTTCGGGTTCTGCCGGCGCAGGACGGCGGCCACGGTGACCAGCCAGCCCTTGGGGTCCCGCGGCGGGTCGTCCAGCCACACGCACACGTACGTATGATCCGGGGGGGTGTTGTCGGCGGGGGATGTGGGCACAGCGCCGGATTTCCGGCCGTTGATCCTCAAGGGCCGGCCCCTCGGCTCACAGGTGGCGGCGGCGCCACTCGGACTGCTCCTGCTCGGCGGCGACCTGCTCCTGCAGCGCGACCTGCCGCACCTCGCGGCGCAGCGGGTCACTGGCGCGCAGCCCGGCCAGCACCAGCGCGACGCAGGCCGCGGCGAGCACCGCCAGGCCGGCGACCGCCGGCAACCGGCCTGCGGGCAGCAGCACGACGGCCAGCGCCACCACCGTCACGGTCGGCCACAGGCGCACCCGGTGGCTGGCCCGCACCCCCAACGCCAGCAGACCCAGAATGTAGATGATCACGCCGGCGAACAGCACCCGGTAGTCCAGGCTGAGCGCCCGCACCCGCCACGGGTCACCGTGCGGGTCGGCGATCACGGCGAGGTAGCGCTTCAGGCCGAGGGCGAACAGGATGATCCCGGCGATCAACGGCAGATGCAGGTACGCGTAGACGTCAAGGGCGTAGGCGGCCCGCGCGTCCGGGTCGCGGGTGCCGTGCAGCCTCTGCTCGAGGTCGAGCGTCAGGGTGTCGAAGTACATCCACCACAGCGCCGCGATGGTGGTGACGCCGAGGACCGACGCCACGATCACCGCCCAGCTGAGCGGCAGGCCGGCGGCCGGTTTGGTTCCCAGTCCGAGCGAGATGATCGACTCGCCGAGCGCGATGAGCAGGATCAGCGCGTACCGCTCCGCCAAGTGGGCGGCGGAGACCACCGCCAGACCGGCGCTGCGGACCAGGCCCCCGGCGGTGAACTCGATGCCCACGGCGGCCGCCCACAGCGCCAGCTGCAGCCACGTCACTCCGACCTGGGGCGGGTGGGGCAGCGCCCCGGCGACCAGGATCAGCATCACGCTGGCCAGCAGCGGCAGGCCAGACCGCAGTGCCGCGCGGCCCGGGGCGTCGGCGCGGGTCAGCAGCGCCAGCACCTGAACCACCCGGATGACCAGGTAGCAGGCGGCGAAGATGAGCGGGCCGGGCGGCCCACCGGGTCGGTTCGTGAACGCCTCAGGCACGCTCAGGTTGAGCACGAACAGGGCGACCACCGTCACCGCGCCGATCAGCGGCAGCACCCCCTGGTCGGTGCGGACCATGTTGCCGAGGGCGGCGAAGGAGACCCAGCACCACCACAGCAGGGCCAGCACCACCAGCCCCGCGAGCAGCGTGCGTACGTGCAGGTGTGCCGACAGCAGGGTGGTGACGTTGAGGAACGCGAGCACGAACACCAGGTCGTAGAACAACTCCAGGCGAGTGACGCGGGACCCCGGCGCGGCAGGCAGGATCCGACCCCGCCAGTGGCCGGTGCTCATGCCGCCCAGTCTGGCAGCCCCCGCCCGTCCCGGCGGCGGAAGACACACAACGGACTGGCAGGGTCGCGTAATCCAACTGTCTCGTATTCGTGTTCATCGCTGATCCGGCAGTCACGGGGTGCTGGACCAGTTGCGCGAATATCAGCCGACGTTCATTCTCGCCGTGCCGCGGGTGTTCGAGAAGATGCACCACCGGGCGCGGCAGGAGACCGACGACGCGCACCACGGGTGGCTGTTCGCCGCAGCCGATCGGGTGGCCGTGCGCTACAGCCGCGGCCACTGAACCCGGACATCGCACCATGTGCAACGTTGCCTTGGTGTCGTGTGCCCTTGGTGGTCCGCTCCCGTCGAGTGTGGGCCGCAGCGCTGGTCGTCGTCTCGTTCCGCGCCGTCGTGGTTACAGCAAGCGGTGACGGGTCATGTGGCGGAGGGCTAGGTAGCCCGGCGGCACCGGGAGCCAGAAGGTCGCGAGACGGTAGATCAGGACGCCGGCGACGGCGGTGTCCAGCGGCACTCCGTAGAGCAGCAGGCCGGAGACGAGCGCGCCCTCGGTGGCACCGAGCCCGCCGGGGGTGGGCGCGGCGGAGGCGACGCCCTCGCCGATGACGCAGACCAGGATCACCGGAGGTAGTAGCGCGATGTCGACGGGCTGGCCGGTGGCGAGTAGCGCGAGGTAGAGGCAGAGGCCGTAGGTGAGGGTGAGCGTCACGGACGCGGCGACGAGCCGCCGGAGACGGTGCTGGTGAATCAAGGTGCGCAGGGCGGCGATGACGCGGCCGGCCGCCGCGCGTCCGCGGCACCGGATCCGGGGTGCGGCGAGGACGGCCGCGAGGACGAGCAGCGCGACGAGGGCGCCCAGCAGCAGCGGCAGCGCCTTGGTCGCGCCGTGGGTGAGGGTCCGGGCGGGCTGCCGCGCGAAGGGCAGCAGGATCGGCAGCAGCACCACGACCGAGACCACGCCGGCGGTGCGGGAGACGACCACGGCGGTGACCGCCGCCGCGGTGTCGAGTCCTTTCTGGTGCAGGTAGCGCAGGCTGAGCGCGGCACCGCCGAGGCTGCCGGGGGCCAGCCGGTTGGCGAACGACGCTGCGACCTGCACCAGAGTGGCCTCGCCGAGCGGTACCCGGCCGGCCGTGGCCAACCGGAGCACGACGGCGCTGAGCAGGTAGGTGAGGGCCGAGCCGAGCAGCGTTGCCACGACGGCCACCAGATTCGCGTGCACCATCAGGTGGATTGCGGTGCGTACTTCGCCAAGTTGCGGGAGCAGGAGGAGCACGATAAGCCCGAGGACCGCCAGCAGGAGGATGTCCCGCGGCGCTGCCCGGACCACCTTGGCCGGGGGCCGCTCCCGGTCCGGGCAGCGCCGCAGGATCTCCTCGCGGAGGCACTCCAGCAGGCCGGGGTGGGCGCGTAGGACGTTGCGGCCGGCGCGGGAGAGCACCGGCGGTTGCAGGAACGGGACGCTGTCCGCGACCGTTTCGGCGCCGAGTCGGTCGACTGCGGCTGCGACCACACTCGCCGAGTCGACCCGGCTGGCGAGGGCGACCAGCAGTTCGACGATGTCCCGGGCCCGCTGGTCGGCCGGGGCGTCGTCGACGCCGAACCCGAGGTCGACCAGGTACGCGCGGTCGCCGTCAACGAGCACGTTCGCGGCCCGCAGGTCGCGGTGCGCAATGCCCGCCCGGTGCAGCAGCGCCACCTGTCCCCAGGCGTCCCGCACGGCGGCGATCGGGACCGGCTCGACGACGGCGCGGAGGGGGGCCGCGTCGATGAACTCCTGCACCAGCAGGGCGTTTCCGCCGGGTGCGGTGGCGGTCGTGACGACGGCCGGGACTCGGACGCCGGCGCGTTCGGCCAGCAGGGTCAGGTAGGTTTCGTGTTCGCTCTGCTGCTTGGGACTCAGGTATGGCGGTGCGTCGGCGACGTGCCGGTATCGCAGGCTCCGGTAGAGCCTGTAGGCCCAGTCCGCATCGCGTTGCTGGCCGCCGGTCACCTTCACGAACAGCCGCCGTCCATCGGTGGTGACCGCCTGCCACGGGTGGGAGCCGCGGGCGTCACCGCCGATCGGTTCCAGCCGCCGCACGTCGAATCCGCGTCGCCGCAGCGTCTCGCGTAGATCGCGGGCGGACTGCTGCGGTCCGACCTCGCCGAGGGCGAGCCGGGTCAGGCACACCGCGAGCCAACCGACGAGGATCCCACCGACCGCGTCGACCGGCAGATGAGCGCCGACGTGGATCCGCGCTACGGCGACCAGAGCGATCACCGCCCAGGCCAGGCGGCGCCAGCGGGAGTTGCCGGCCTGCGCCACGACGAGGGCCAGGGCGGTGGCGACCGCGACGTGCCCCGAGGGGTAGCCGAGCGCTCCGGTGATCGTGTCCCGGAGGGTCAGTTCGGTCAGCAGCGCCGCCGGTCGTTGCCGGGCGACCGCGGCCTTGACGGCGAGCGCGAGCCAGTACGCGAGGTTGCCGGCCAGCAGGAAACGCCACGCGACGCCGGTGCGCCGCAGGATGACGGCCGTCGCGGCGGCGACGAACACCGCCGCATACGAGCCGGCCTGCATGACGACGACCAGCACCGGCGTCAGCCCTGAGGGTAGGTGGTTGATCAGGGCGAACAGGTCCCGCTCCCACAGCGCTACGGGTCGGTGCCGCACCAAGACGCTGACGACGACCAGCAGACCGGCCGAGACGGCCAGGCTGACCAGCAGCGCCGGCGACGGGCGATGCCTCCGCGTTACCACCGATCCTCGGCTGACCCCCTCATCCGGCTCGATTCCCGCTGTCGGTCCGAACCCTACGGACCGCCCGCGGGCGGATCGGTTCTTGCCCGAAAATCAACCCGCTAGGGGCGACAATCAGCAGGTGGACAAAGTAATCGCGGTGCTCACCGGTTACCGCCGGGCCTCGTCCTGGCCCTGGTGCTCGTGTTGCCGGCCCTGGAGTCCTCGACCCTGCTCGGGCTGGTCGTACCGGGCGAGACGGCGATCCTGATCGGCGGGCTGGCAGCGCACGCCGCAGGGCCGCTGCGGGCCTTGGTGTTCGCGGCGGCGCTCGAAACGCTGCACCGGATCGTGCGGTGCGGTGTCGTCGTGGCATGTGTCAGGACTGGCAGCCCACCGGCTGGAACAGGGCGTCAGAGCGGGCCTGCGTCCGCCACATCGGGTTCAGTCTCAGCGGGAGGGCTGGGGCTTGCCACGCTACGAAGAAGTCCAGTCGGGCGCGGCGGTAGCGATGCAGCTGTGGGTCGACCGGTGGCTGGCCGTTGAGGAAGGCGCCGATGGCGCGCTGCACGGATGGCCGATTGGTGAGCTGGCCGTGGATACCGCTGGCCTCGAGTAGGGGGATCTGCGGAACGCTCCGTCCCGAGGGCGGGAGGACTATCGTTTCGATGGTCGGCAGGAACGCGATTGTCGTTACCCCAGGCACCGGACAGAGCAGGTGGTTGCGAAACAGCGGCGCGTTGTCCAGAAGTGAACGCAGGAACGGCTGGTCCGGGGCGCCCGAGCTGGCTCCGCCGGGCACTGCGAGCAAGGTGCGTATCAACCAGCCGGTAGCGATTCCCCACCCGCTTTCGGCGTCCGGCGGTGGGTAGTAGGTGCGGCCGGCCCGGATCAACGGGTCGGTGAGGACGGCGCTTGTCACCGCCGGCTTCCGCAGTCGGCGGAGGTAGTAGTGGACGACCATTGCCCCTTCGCTCTCTCCGACAAGTGCCACCCGGCGGCCTGTAATGGCATGGGCCCGGTCCACCTGCTCGGCAAGGAGGCGGGCGCTGTCGACGATCGACTGATGGGTGTCGACGGGTCCGTACGGCCGAGCCCGGCCGTCGGCATCGATGCCCCGGTAGGAGAAGCGGATCACCGGTCCGGTCGGTGGCGCGGGATCACCGGGGTAGGCGGAGTTGAAGCCAGCAAGGTAGATCACAGCCTGGGGTACGGCAGGTAGGTCGGGCAGCGACGATGCCGGTACGGGCCGCTTGCTGCTGACCCGCGTCGTGGCAATATCGACGGCATACAAACAGCCGACTGCCAGGACGGCGACGAGCGGAGCTACCGGCGCCAGTCGCCAGTGCACTGGCTTCTGACGGAGGGCGGCGTGGACCATTTGTCGCCAAAGTAGACCATTGATCGCGCCTACCGCGCCTGCCGTTGCCACCACGCTCCAGCCTGGAGTGGCAGCCACTGCGGCGCCACCCACGGTGAGCAACGTGAAGGTCAGCAGCGACCAGCCGGCCAGTCGGAGCGTGGGTAGGCCACGCCACCAGTCGGGCACGATTCCGCCGCGGGCAACGAGCGGGGCCAGGATCAGCACTGGCAGCAGTTCGAGGAACAGGATCCCGGCCAACGCGAATTGGGCGGTGGCAACCGCGACCGCGGCCCAGGGCAGCAGAATCACGGCGATGAACACGGCGAAGAGCAGGCTACGTCCGATGAGCCGGCGTAGTGGCGGCCGCGGGATTGCCGTGGGCCAGGCAAGCGCGACGCATCCAGCGCAGAACAGCCCTCGTACGATGACCGCGCAGGCCAGCCCGATGCCGAAACTGAACCAGCTGTCGTGGTAGACCAATACCCAACGCAGGTCGTGGAACATGCCGTACGGCCAGATAGTGGCGAATTGAGGTGCGATCGCCCTGGTGCGTTCGAAGCCGGCCGCGTTCATCGCCCTGCCTCCGCCGCTGCCGCCAAGGTGGTCAATGCGAGAAGTGGGAGTAGCCGTGCTGATCGCATCACACACCTCGCTGTTCGGCCCAAACTTGGCGTCGCCGGGTACCCGCTTCCCTGCAGGACATCCCTCCGATTTCGACGGCGGTACCTGCGCGGTGGTGTGACTGGTAAGTCCGAGCGTGTTCTCCGTCCAATGGATGGGACACCAGTGACGGGCAGGAGGACCGGCCGGTTCGGGTGGAGCAGCCCGCGCCCGCGGACGTGGGCTGGGCTCTCCCCGTGCGTCGGATCGGCTCCACGGCCCCGGCGTTGTTCGGGAAGGTCCGGTTTGATCACGGTTTGTTAGATGCCGTAGACGGCGAAGGCATCGGTGCGGTCGTGTAGGTCGCGGCGGGCATGGGCGATGTTGGCGCGTCCGGCGAGGCGGAAGGTGTTGAGGGTCAGGTTGCGGAAGCTGGCCAGGGCTCGTGGCGCGGCAACGGTCCTGGGCTGGGAATCGGCTTCTCGAAAGGTCACGTCCCGGGTCCAGTGCAGACGTTTCTCCACGGACCAATGCCCCCGGGGTTAGGCGTTGAGGTGGTGCGGGCTGGCCAGGTCGGCGTTCAGGCTGACGATGCCGTGGATGATTTCTTTGCTCGTGCGGATGCCGTCGAGTCCGCCGGTGTCGCGGCGTAGTCGGAAGACTTGCCGGGCGCCGGGGAACAGGCTGTCGTCGCAGCGTGCGACCCGTAGGGTTCGGCGTTCGTTACGCCCGTGTCCCCGGTCCTCGTCGATGCTCATGTGGTCGGCGTACTCGGTGTCGGTGCCGGACAGCAGTGCTTGGGCGGCCTGGTAGGTGAGCGGCTGGTTCCCCTTCAAGATCAGCATGTAGTGGGCGCCGGGTGGCCCGGTGATCAGGGAGCAGGCGGAAGAAGGCCAGTCATGATTCCCACCATTACGTGGCAGCCTAAGAGACGTCTCGTAACCCCGGTGTCTGTCCGTTGGGGATGATCATCGAGGATGTTGTGGTGCAGGTGAGAGCACGCCGAACGCCACCGCGAACCCCAGCTGCGCCGCGAACACCAACGGCAGCGATCCCAGCGCCGCGAACGTACCGGCCAGTACCAGACCCGCCGAAGTGTCAACCCCCTGGAAGCGTGGAGGGTTGTTTAAGGGTGAGTCAGCTGCGGGCGCTACTCGGCGACGGTTGGCGCGGGGTTGACCGGCCGGGCCGGCGACGTGCACGGTCTCGTTGCCGTCGGCGACGGCACGGACGGCGGCGGCCCGGGGCCGGGTCGGCGCTTCCCGGGTGGATCTGGTCAGGCCGCGCGCCGGTGCCACGGATTGCGGTACAGCGGCCGGCCAGGGGTCAGATGTTGGAGCCGTCGGGTGGGAGGTCGGCGGGCGGTTGTGAGGATCCGCCGTCACCGGCGTTGGGGCAGGACAGGCCGAGGGTGTAGGCCGTCATCGACAATGACCCGTAGGCGTAGCCGTCGACGAGAACTTCGGTGTCGGATGCTTCGGTGGCGCCGGCGAGGCCGGCTAGGTAGAGCGCGGGGATGAAGTGGTCTGCTGTCGGTACGGCGTTGCCGAAGTCGCGGTGGGCGTCGAGTGTCGCGAACTCGGTCGGGTCGGTCAGCATGCGTGACTTGGCGTCTTCGTCGAAGCGCTGTGCCCAGTCATAGCCGTCGTCGGTGAGCTTCCAGTTCATCCCGCGCAGGTTGTGCACGATGTTGCCGCTGGCGACGATGAGCACTCCGCGCTGCCGCAGTGGGGCGAGTTTGGCGCCGAGCTGAAGGTGGTAGTCGAACGGCTTGTCGGCGTTGACGCTGAGCTGCACGACGGGAATCGAGGCGTCGGGAAAGGCATGCGTCAGCACTGACCAGGTGCCGTGATCGATGCCCCAGCTGTCGACGTCGGCGCCGACCCAGGTCGGATGAACGACATCACTGACCTCTGCGGCCAGCTCGGGCAGCCCGGGCGCTGGGTACTGCACCTCGAACAGTGCCAGCGGGAAGCCATAGAAGTCGTGGATGGTCCGCGGTCTGGGCATCGCCGTGACGGCGGTGGCGTTGATATACCAGTGCGCGCTGATCACCAGGATGGCGCGTGGGCGGGGTACCGCCGCGCCGAAGGCTTTCCATGCGGTGGTGTAGCGGTTGACCTCGAGGGCGTTCATCGGGTTGCCGTGGCCGATAAACGCTGCGGGCATCAGTGCGTCTGAGGCGTTGAGGTTGTCTGCGGGCACGTCGGGCCCTCCTCGGGTCGCGGTTTCATCCGACGGCGGGGCGTCGCTTGCAGGCAGGCCATCAGCGTAGTGCGGACGGCCTGTCGGCTACCGCACTTCGGCTTCGTCCTTGTCGTAGCGGTTCACCTTGACCGCGACCGGCGGGCAGCTCGCCTTGGACGTAGCGGTGCCGGCGGGTCACGTCGACGTACTCGACGCTCTCGCCGCACGCGCCGGGCTCCAGGACGTCGCGTGAAGCCGGGGTTGCGGTCGGGGCAGGTAGCGGAGGCGGCGGCGGTGAACCAGCAGACGCTGCGCTACTACGAGCGGCGAGGTCTGGTGGCCGAGCCAGATCGGACGTTGGGTGGGCACCGGCTCTACCCGCCAGAGACTGCCACGATCCTGCGGGTGATCAAGACCGCGCAGCGGCTCGGGAACACCTGGACGAGGTCGCCGGGTGGTTCTGCCTGCAGATCCCCCTTTTCCTGGCCCCTGCAGCGTGCTGGTGAGCGCGGGCGCTGGTCGAGTCCACGGACACGTCCCAGGTAATCCGTCCGGCCGCATCAGCGAGGGCCTGCAGGGCGGTAAGCACCTTCTTCCAGGTCTTGTCACGCTGCCACCTGCGGAACAGGGCATACATCGCCGACCAGGACCCGTACTGCGGTGGCACGTCCCCGCCACGGGGCACCTACTCGGATGCGCCACCGGATCCCGTCGATCAACTGCCACCTGCTCCGCAACGACAATCGACCCGGCCCCTTCGGCGCTGGCAGCAACGGCTCCAGCACCGCCCACTGCACGTCGATCAGGTCGAACCGCTCGTCGCGTCGCGGGAGACCAGTTCGCAGGTCGTCCACCAGCATCGCGGCGCCGACCCTGATTCCGTACGGCAGGATCTGCCCGCTGCGTGCAGGCACCCGCAGCCGGCGGCCGGCCCAGCAGCGGCTCGCCGTGCCAGCCCAGCGCGGACGAGTCGAACCGGTCACGGACCACGCCGACGGCGGCGTCGAGTCGGTGCCCAGGGTCACACCCGTCCGGGTACAAAACGGGCCCAACATCGCAAAAGCGACCGACCGCTGCCGACGTTGTGGGAATGTTTCATGTACTAGGCACTAGTTGGCGCCCCAATGAGGGAAATGGCTGCGTGTCATCCGTTTCCGGAGGCCAGCGGTGCCTAGAGCGTCTGTATCCCCAATATGGCGACCCGTCGGGTTTGCCACCGGACCAGGCTTGGAAACTTGCCTATGGAAGGAGCGTCAGGTGATCAGAAGGCATGGGCGGCTGTGGACCGTCGCGGCTGTGGTAAGCGCAGCGGTGGCGGTCACTGCCACGGCGGCAATGGGAGATGGGGGCGGTCACGACCGTGCGGGGAGCGAGGACCGCGGCGGACACCACGCGGGCGACCCGCGGTTCAAAGTGATCAACCAGGTCTCCGATCAGGAAGAACGAGATCCCGCGGTCGTCGACCCGGACGCTGTCAACTCGTGGGGGCTGGCCCTGGGGCCGACGACACCGCTGTGGGTGGCCAACAACGGCACGAACACCGCCACCGTCTATCGTGGCGGAGTCGACGGGGCCCCGGTCGAGAAGGTCGACCTCACCGTTGACATCCCCGGCGGCGCGCCGACCGGGGCGGTGTTTAACGACACCGACGGCTTCGAGGTGCCCGGGCCGGGCGGTGACGAACCGGCACGCTTCATCTTCGTCAGCGAGGGCGGTGACATCACCGCTTGGAACCCGAACGCGGAAACCACGGCGGTCGTGGTGGCGCACACGAACCGTGCGATCTACAAGGGTGTGACCCTACTGAAGACCGACGTCGGCAGTTTCCTGCTCGCCGCCGACTTCCACAACGCACGCATCGATGTGTTCGACGAAAACTTCGACAAGGCGGACCTGCCGGACTCCCTCTTCCGGGACACGAACATCCCCGACGGGTTCGCGCCGTTCAACGTGCTGGCGGTAGGCGAACGGGTCTACGTCACCTATGCAAAGCAGGATGCGGACGCTGAGGACGACGTGAAAGGCCCCGGTCTCGGTTTCGTCAACCTGTTCACCGACTTCGGGACGGAGGTTCGGCGGATCGCCAGCGAGGGCACGCTGAACGCACCGTGGGGTCTCGCCATCGCGTCGGAAGGCTTCGGCGAGTTCACCGGCGACTTGCTGGTCGGCAACTTTGGCGACGGCCGGATCAACGTGTTCGACGGCAAGGAATTCGAGGGCCAACTGCGGGACGAGGACGGCAAGACGATCGCCATCGACGGTCTGTGGGCGCTCCTGCCGGGCACCGAAACCACCGGTGGTGAAGAGACTCTGTGGTTCAGTGCCGGGCCGGACGACGAGCAGCACGGACTGGTTGGTCAGTTGATCCCAACGACCAAGTAACTGCCGCGGATCCGCCGCGCCCCGAGCTTCGCGGGGCGCGGCGTACCGCTGTTCCGGCCCCGCCGGGTACCGCCGGTACGGTCTATTCGGACCGTCGCCACCCCGCCGAGCACACGGTCGAGTTGGCGATTGAGCCTGGCCCAATCGCAGGGTCATTGCGTTGTCGGGTAATCGCTGGTCACCGCGGTGATGAGGTCGTGTGGGCGGCGGTTGGCGCGGGCGATGTTGGTGTCGGCCGTTGGTGCGGTGGTAGCCGATCGAGGTGTTACGCAGGGTGGCGAGGACGGCAGGTCCGGTGCCGGTTCGGGCCTGGTGGAGATCTTCACGGAAAGTGACGTCGCGGACGTGGTGGACCAGGTTTTCGAGGTGCCATTCGAGGCGGGTCCAGTGCTGCAGGTCGGCGGGTTGGGCCTGGTCGGCGGGTAGGGACACCGTGTAGTAGGCGGTTTCGCGGCTGGTCTTGCCGTTGCTGGTGGTGCGGGTGCGGGTGATCCGGACGGCCTGCTGGGCGTGGGGAAACCTGATTCCGCCGGGGGTGGCGACGGTGATGGCTTTGACGGTGCGGGTCTCGTGGCGGCCGTGGCCGGTGTCGCGGCGGCGGTCGGGACGTCTGGCCAGGGCAGGTGCTTGAGCTGCTTGAACAGGGTGGTTTGGTTGCCTTTGGTCGGGATCATCAGGTGGGCGTCGCGGGCGGCGATCTCGTCGGCGTGGGCGGTCTGGGTGTGCAGGGCTTCGGCGATGAACAGCAGGCCGGTCAGGCTGCCCAGCACGGTCTCGACCGCGTCGAGCAGCGGCTTGAACGCGGGGATTTCGTTGCTCTTCGCGGTGATGGTGACCTGGGCCAGGACGATGCCGGTGCTGGTGTCCAGAGCGGAGAGCAGGTGAACCTGGCCGCCGTTGCGGCGGCGGGCACCACGTAGGGTCTTGCCGTCCACGGCGATCACCGTCCGATACCTGCATGGCAGGGGTGTGACCGGCCGGGCGCGGACCTTCAGCCAGCCCGCGAGGACGGTGGATAGCAGCTGATCGTCGAGGCGGGTCAGCAACCGCCATACGGTCGTACCCGCGGGCACCTGACGACTGAAGCCAGGCCGGTCGCGGGCCTGCTCGTCCAGATCATGCAGCCAGTCGGTGATCGCGGCGAACGACGACGCGCCCGCCAGGACGGCGCACACCGCGACCGCGAGCAGGCCCGACAGCGGGTAACGCACTCCACGTGGATCTCGAGGATCCGGGACCGCCGCCGAGGCGTGAAGCAGTCCCGTTGTCTCACTCTCAGTGACCAACCGTGGTGGGGTGTCAGGGCTGCCGGCGAGGCCGGACAGTGCGGGGATCGGGCATGATGACATCGGCGGGTGAGATCCTCGGGGTCGTGAAGCGTAGAGAACTCCATGATCACCGACGCGACCTCACCCGCTCTTCCTGCCTCCACAGAGGCCACTCATCCCATGGATTCCCCAGCTCAGGGCACCCGCCGACCGACTACGCAATCACCCTGGACCGCCCCTGCCTTGCAAAGAGCCGTCGGTCATCACGCATGCTTGTCGGCCGGCTTGGCTGCGCCAATGGCTGCGCAGCCAAGCGTTCTCGCGCCCTTGCATCCGCCCCCGCTTGGGCTACATGATCCGCTCACCGCGAATGGGGAGGAGGCCCTCGCCGCCCTCCTGAACGCGGAGGTCATAGGGCCCGACCAGGTGCGCTACCACCAGCTCTCTCGCGACCTCGTCCGGGACGTCCTCACCCGCCCCCGGCCACCCCGACTGGCTGTCCAACTCAGCGAACGGATGGGCGTCCGGTCGCAAGGACCTCGCTGGTAGCTGGGGCTCAGATCAGCCGGGTCGTATAGCCGGCCGCCACCAGGCGACCAAAGGCCGCCTGCACCTCGTCCAGCATCTCCTGCGGAATCGCGAATCCACGCTCCGCGTACACCTCAATCCTCTGCGTATCACCGACCAGCATGTTCACCACCCGCCGAGGGTCGCCGATGCCGCGCACGTAGTCATCAAGTTCCAGAGGATTCGACGCGCACACCACATCGACCTCCGGCCAGATCAGCTTGCAGGTGGCGTAGGCCCGTCGCTGCTGGTAAGGCCGCGACATGATCAGCACCGACTGCACCGAGATACGCCGTTCACCCAGCAGCTGACGCGAGTGCTCCAGGTTCTCGGCGGTGTTCGTCGCCCGCGGCTCCACGAGAATCGACTCCGCCGGCACGCCCTGCTCGATGGCGTACTCGCTGTAGTGCACCGCTTCTCCGCGCGGGAATCGCTCGATGGTCGTCGGCGCGTTCGCACCGGTGAACACGATCCACGGGAACAGGCCCGCATGAAACAGGCGCGTCGCGATCACCGCGACGCCGAGGTCGTGGCTGCCCAGCCCGATCCCCACGTCGCACGGACGCAACTCGTGGTGCATGTCGTGGTAGCGCCACAACGTCTCCACGTCCGCCCGGATCGCCTCAGGGATCGCCTCGACCGGCGCCGGCGCATGCCGGTTCATCAGCACCTACCAGACAGGGCAGTCACCGGGTCCCCTCGTCAGGCCATCCCAGGGCCACCAGCCCCGTCCTCGCCACCTCCAGTGGAACGACGGCGGACACCGACACGTCCAGCTCACTCAGGTAGACGACCTGCCCCTCGCGCACACTCCGCAGCAGTTCAGGCAGCACGGCCGATACCGGAAAGTTGTCAGGCGTGGCGTAAGTCGGGTCCGCGCTGGGTTCCCTCATACCGCCAGCGTAGAGGTAAGGAGGCAGCAGGGCGGCGCTGACTCCACGCACCAGATCCACTGGTCGAGACGAGGCCGTTGGCGGCGAGCCAAGAAGCACCGGCGCGTCCGCCCGTCAGACGTGAGCGCATGTCCACGGTCACAGCACCGCGTCCGCCATCGGCCGGAACGGTCCCACCGCTCCCGAGCACCCAGCCATCGCCAAGGATACGAGAATGGCTCTGGCCGGTGGCGAAATTCTGGCGGGCGTAGCAGCAGGAGATGTCGTTCGCAGTCACGGTGATCAGCCCGGCCTGGGTGAGCCGGCCGGCGGCGGCGGCGGTGACCAACGCGCCACTGAACACCTCTACCCCGAGATGGTCGGTCGCGGTGTCCCCGAGTGCCCTCCCGGATCCGCCGCCTGCCTGCGTTTCTGGTCGGCGACCATGCGGGCGTAGATGACGTTGGACAGTCGCCGTTTCAGCGCGCGCATGGCTTCCATGCTCCGTACTTTGTGCCAGCGAACCGGCCTCGGCATCAGGCGCAGGGCCGGCAGCAACCACCACCACCACTGCGCGGCGTCGAGGTCGACCACGTCTCTGTCTACCGTTGGGTGCAGCCGTTCACCCCGCGCTGCTGGCCGACGCCGCCCGATTCGGCCGGCACTCACCAGGCGACAGGCCGCCCGCAGCGGCCGTCAGCCGACCCAGCTGTAGCGGCGTTCCGGCCGGCCGGCCGCGCCGTAGCGCAGCGTCACCGCCGCCCGCCCGGTACCCGAGAAGTGCTCCAGGTAGCGACGGGCGCTGACTCGGGAGACTCCCACCCGGTTCGCGCATTCTGCTGCCGAGAGGGTGCCGGAGTTCTCCCGAAGTGCGCGTTCCACCAGCTCCGCGGTCTCGATGCTGAGACCCCGGGGCAGGGCGGAGGTGACGTGCGAGCTGCTGCGGGACAGCACCCGGTCCACGTCGGCCTGGTCGCTTACCACGGCCGCACGCAGCGAGTTTCGCCGTGCGGCGTACTGCTCCAGCCGGGTGCGCAGCTCGTCGAACCCGAAGGGCTTGAGCAGGTAGTTGACCGCGCCGTAGCGGACCGCCCGGCGGACCGCCTCGGCCTCCCGGGCGGCGCTGATCACCAGGATGTCGCAGTCGTGCCGTGCGGCGCGCAGCCGGGTCACCACGTCGAGGCCGAACATGTCCGGCAGGTAAAGGTCGAGCAGCACCAGGTCGGGCCGGAACTCGTCGACCGCGGCGACGGCCTGCTCGCCGGTGCCCGCGGTACCGACCACCCGGAACCCGTCCATCCGCTCGACGAACCCCCGGTGGATTCGGGCGACCATGAAGTCATCGTCGACGACCAGGACGTCGATCAACGAACTCCCTCCAGCATGGTGGCTACCGACATCCGGGCGGTGAACATCGCGCCCTCCTCGGTGTTCGTCACCGCGATTTCCCCGCCGCGCCGGTTGCAGACCAGCCGAGTGAGCGCCAGCCCGATACCGCGCTCGCCGCCCTGCGCCGCCTTCGTGGTGAAGCCTTGGGTGAAGACCTCCTGGGCCAGCTCCGGGGCGATCCCCGGCCCCGAGTCCCGGACGATGATCTCCACGGACGAGGCGTCCTGGCGCAGCTCAACCTCCACCCAGGCCGGTCCGTCCGCCGCACCGGTGCCGCCGCCGGCCGGGCCGGCGTCCCTGCCGGCGGCGACGGCATCCACGGCGTTGTCGACCAGGTTGCCCAGCACCGTGGCGACGTCCGCGGTGATCTCCGGCTCCATCCGCTCCAGGCTGGTCCGTTCGGAGACCCGCAGCTCCACCCGACGCTCGGCGGCCACCGCGGATTTCGCCATCAGCAGCGCGGCGACCGCGGTGTCGTGGATCCGGCTGGTCACGGTCAGGTCGAGCGACGCCCGGTGCCGGCTCAGCGCGTCCACGTACCGGACCACCTCGTCGTGTTCGCCGATCTGGATCAGCCCGGAGATGGTGTGCAGCTGATTGGCGAACTCGTGGGTCTGCGCGCGGAGCAGCTCCGCGGTGCTGCGGAATGACCCGATCTCCCGTTCCAACCGGGCCAGCTCGGTGCGGTCCCGCAGCGTGGTCACCGAACCGAGCCGGCGACCGTCCTTGTTGACCGTCATCCGGTTCATCACCAGCACCCGGCCGGCGCGGACGACGACCTCGTCGCGGGCCTCCGGACCGTCGCTGGTGCCGGCCAGCACGTCCCGCAGCCGGCCGGAGATGCGCAGGTCGGCGAGGCTGCGCCCGAGGCAGTGCTCGGGCAGGTCGAGCAGCCGCCGCCCGACGGCGTTCACCAGGGTGATCCGCAGTTGCGGGTCCAGCGCGATGACGCCCTCGGCGATGCCGTGCAGCAGCGCCTCTCGGTGCTCCGCCAGCCCGGCGATCTCTCGCGGCTCCAGGCCCAGGGTCTGCCGCTTGATCCGCCGGGCCAGCAGCCAGGACCCGACCACCCCGAGAGCGCTGGCGATGCCGAGATAGGTGAAGAGGTAGGAGGAGGCGCCGACCATTCGCTCTGACCAAGTCGGTGAGGCCTCACCGATCACCACGGCACCCAGGTAGCGGCCGAGGTTTTCCTTGCGGTCGCCGAGCACCGGAACCTGGGCCACCAGTTCCCGCGATCCGTCGACCTCCAGCTCGCCGAACCAGCTACGGCCGTCGGTTACTCGGGGATCGCCTAGCACTACCGCGGCGCCCACCAGGGTGGGGTTGGTGGAGCTGACCACCCGGCCGCGAGCGTCGGCGACGCTGACCGTGGTCACGGCGGCCTCGGTCCGCACGTTCTGCACCAGCGGCGCGATCGTCTCCGCCGGCGCCGGCTGGGTGAGGCGGTCGCGCAGCAGCCGGTTGCCGGCGAGCTGCTCGCCGAGGGCGGCGACGCGGCGGCCCTCCACCCGGTTGAAGGTCGCCGCCGACTGAGCCAGGGACACGGCGGCCACGGCCAGCAGCACCACGACGATGATCGCGAGCTGGAGGACCAGCAACTGCCCGGCCAGGGAGCGGCGGCGGGAAGTAATCGCGACCACAAAGACCTCAATTTCCGCTGGTGACAGAAGGCAGACACGGAGTCCGCCCGGAGGCCATCATCTTGCCGCCGGACTCCTTCGAAACGAAAGAGAAACATAATGGCAACTCGGAGAAACGTGCTGGTCATGGGGGTCGCCGCCGCGACGGCGCTGGCGATGGGCGCCTGCGGCGCCACCGCCGGACAGAACGAGGGCGGGTCCGGCGATGACGGAAAGCCGGTCGCCGGCCTGCGGATCATGGTGCCGAACACCCCCGGTGGCGGGTACGACACCACAGCCCGTACCGCCGCCAAGGTGATGGAGGACGCGAAGATCGCCACCGGCGTGCAGGTGTTCAACCTGCCCGGTGCGGGCGGCACCGTTGGCCTCCAGCGGATGGTGAATGAGAAGGGCAACGGCAAGCTCGCCATGCAGATGGGGTTGGGCGTGGTCGGTGCCTCCTACACCTCCAAGTCGTCCGCGACGCTCACCCAGACGACCCCCCTGGCCAAGATGATCGAGGAAGCCGGTGCCATCGTGGTGCCGAAGGATTCGCCGTACAAGACGATCGGCGATCTGGTCGCCGCCTGGAAGAAGGACCCGAAGAAGATTGCCGTCGGCGGCGGTTCCTCGCCGGGCGGCCCGGACCACCTGCTGCCCATGCAGCTCGCCAAGACGGTCGGCATCGACCCGCGCCAGGTCAACTTCGTCTCGTACGACGGCGGCGGTGAACTGCTGCCGGCGGTGCTCGGTGGCAAGGTGGCCTTCGGCGCCAGCGGCTTCGGCGAGTTCCTCGACCAGGTCGAGGCGGGCCAGCTCCGCGTCCTCGCGGTGACCAGCGAGCAGCCGATCGCGGCGCTCAAGGAGGTGCCGACCCTCAAGGCCTCCGGAATCGACCTGGTCTTCACGAACTGGCGCGGCATCGTCGCCCCGCCCGGCATCAGTGACGGCGACAAGAAGGTCTGGATCGACGCGTTGACGAAGATGCACGAGTCCGAGGAGTGGAAGGCCGAGCTGGCCAAGCGGGGCTGGAGCGACGCCTTCGTGACCGGTGACGCCTTCGCCACCTTCCTCACCGAGCAGGACACGTCCGTGGCCGACCTGCTCAAGCAGCTCGGGCTGGCGTGACCGGCATGACGACCCGACCGGACCGGGGCGGCGACCCGCCGCCCCGCCCGGCGGCGCCGGAGGCGAGCGCTTCCGTCGTACCGCCGATCCCGACGCAGCCGACCGCGGAGGCTGCCGATCCGGTGTCTCCCGCAAGGGAAGCCGAGACGACCGCAGAGCGTACGCCGGACCTGCCTGCGGTGGCGCGGCCGTCAGCGGCCGACGACCGGCCGCCGGTTGCGGACGCCCTCCACGGCGCGGCGCGGACGGCGAAGCCGGACCGGGCGCAGTACGGCGTCTGTGCGGTCCTCGCCGTGGTCGGCGCACTGGTCATCGTCGACGCGATCCGGATCGGGCACGCGATCAGCAGCGCCGACCCGATCGGGCCGAAGCCGGTGCCGATCCTGCTCGGCGCACTGCTGCTGGTGGTCGCCGCGATCTACGCGGTGGACGTGGCCCGCGGCGGCGCGGGTGAGCCGGAGGCCGGCGAGGACGTCGACCTGAGCAGCCCGATCGACTGGCGGACGGTCCTCCTGCTGATCGGTGCCTTCCTGGTCAACGCGGTGCTGATCGACCGGCTCGGCTGGGTGATCAGCGGCACCCTGCTGTTCTGGGGTTCGGCATTCGCGCTGGGCAACCGGCACTACATCCGCAACCTGCTGATCGCCGTCGCCCTGTCGCTGATCACCTTCTACACGTTCGCCATCGGGCTGGGTGTCAACCTGCCCGCCGGCGTCCTGCAAGGAATCCTCTGATGGACAATTTCGGCCACCTGCTCGACGGGTTCGCCAATGTGCTGACCCCGATGAACCTGCTGATCGCGCTGCTCGGCGTGACCATCGGCACCGCCGTCGGTGTGCTGCCGGGCATCGGTCCGGCGATGACGGTCGCGCTGCTGCTGCCGGTCACCTACGGGATGGAGCCGACGCAGGCGTTCATCATGTTCGCCGGCATCTTCTACGGCGGCATGTACGGCGGCTCGACCACGTCGATCCTGCTGAACACCCCCGGCGAGTCGTCCTCCGTGGTGACCGCGATCGAGGGCAACAAGATGGCGAAGGCGGGTCGGGCCGCGCAGGCGCTGGCCACCGCCGCGATCGGCTCCTTCGTCGCCGGCACCATCGCCACCCTGCTGCTGGTCGTGGTCACCCCGCCGGTGGTGGCATTCGCGATCAGTCTCGGCGCGCCGGACTACTTCGCGCTGATGCTGCTCTCGTTTGTGGCGGTGACCGCGGTGCTCGGCGCGTCCCGGGTGCGCGGCTTCGCCTCGCTGCTGATCGGCCTGGCCATCGGCGTGATCGGGATCGACCAGACCGGCCAGCAGCGGCTCACCTTCGGTATCCCGCAACTCGCCGACGGCATCGACGTGGTGGTGGTCGCGGTGGGCATCTTCGCCGTCGGCGAGGCGCTCTGGATCGCCGCGCACCTGCGGCGCAAGGCCGCCGAGGTGATCCCGGTGGGCCGCCCCTGGATGGGCCGGCAGGACTGGAAGCGGTCCTGGAAGCCCTGGCTGCGCGGCACCGCGTATGGGTTCCCGTTCGGGGCGCTGCCGGCTGGCGGGGCGGAGATCCCGACCTTCCTGTCATACGCGACCGAAAAGAAACTGTCGAAGCACCCGGAGGAGTTCGGTAAGGGCGCGATTGAGGGTGTCGCGGGGCCGGAGGCGGCCAACAATGCCTCCGCCGCCGGGACGCTGGTGCCCATGCTGGCGATCGGCCTGCCGACCAATGCCACGGCCGCGGTCATGCTGGCTGCCTTTCAGCAGTACGGCATCCAGCCCGGTCCGCTGCTCTTCGAGCGGGAGTCCGGCCTGGTCTGGACCCTGATCGCCAGCCTCTTCGTCGGCAACCTGCTGTTGCTCGTGCTCAATCTGCCGCTCGCGCCCGCTTGGGCCCGGCTGCTGCGGGTTCCGCGGCCGTACCTCTACGCCGGGATCATCTTCTTCGCCTCGATGGGCGCGTACGCGGTCAACGCTCAGCCGTTCGACCTGTTCCTGTTGCTGACCCTCGGCCTGATCGGGTTCGGGATGCGGCGCTTCGGGCTGCCGATCCTGCCGCTGATCGTCGGGGTGATCCTCGGCCCCCGGGCGGAACTTCAGGGCCGGCGGGCGCTGCAGCTCGCCGGTGGCGACCTCTCCGGTCTGCTCGGTGGCTGGGTGTCCTGGCTGATCTACGCCACCGTGCTGGTGGTGCTGCTCTGGCCGCTGCTCGGCCGGTTCCTCGTACGACCGCTTCGTGAAAGGTTGGTGACCGGATGACCGTGCTGGTGGGGTACGTGCCGTCGGAGTTGGGCGAGGCGGTCCTGTGCGCGGCGGTTGAGCAGGCCCGGTTCCGCGATGAGCCGGTGCTCGTGGTCAACACCTCGCGCGGGGGACGCGTACGTCGACCCGCGGTTCGCTCAGGACCACGACCTCGAGCGTGTCCGCCGGGAGCTGACCGGGCTGGGCGTGCGGCACAGCGTCCGGCAGTTGGTGCGGGGCCGTGACGCGGCCGAGGAGATCGTCGAGTTGGCCGAGTCCGAGGACGTGTCGCTGGTGGTGATCGGGATCCGGCACCGGACGCCGGTGGGCAAGCTGATCATGGGCTCCACCGCGCAGGAGATCCTGCTCGGCGCCCGCTGCCCGGTGCTCGCCGTCAAGATCGACGGGGTGTGACGTCTCCTGCCGTCCACGGGGGCACCTTCCCGAACCAGCCGGAGCGGACGGGTGCCCCCGTGCCAGCCTCGAACCGCACCAGCGGCCGTCGCCGCCACCGGCCTACGCCCGTTCACCGCCCCTGAATCCGATACCCGAAGTGAGAGAAGGACGAACCATGCGGACGCCCACCGCGGACCTTTATGACCGGTACATGGACGAACTCGGCTCGTGCGACACGCAGCTGCGCCAGTTCGGCGGCTTCCACGCCTTCCGCGGACCGGCAGTCACCGTGCGGTGCTTTGAGGACAATGCCCTGCTGAAGTCGGTCGTCTCCGCACCGGGTGAGGGGCGGGTGCTGGTGGTGGATGGTGGCGGGTCCGTACACACGGCTCTGATGGGCGACGTGATCGCCGGTATGGCGGCGGAGAACGGCTGGGCGGGTGTGGTGATCAACGGCGCCGTCCGCGATGTCGCTGCCCTGCGCGCCCTTCCGATCGGCATCAAGGCACTCGGCACCAACCCGCGCAAGAGCGCCAAGACCGGGGCCGGCGAGCGGGACGTGCCGGTGGCATTCGGAAACTGCACCTTCGATCCCGGCGCCGCGGTTCACAGTGACGACGACGGTATCGTCGTCCTGCCCTTGGGCCGGCGGGCGTAGGCCTGAAGGGCCAGGTGCCCAGTGACTCGATCATCGGGGCCCCTCCAGTCGGAGCCCTGCTCGACCGCGAGCAGCCCGGCAGCGATCCCCGGGTCAGGGGCGGTTTGTCAGACCGCGGGGGCACATCGCCCTAAGACGGGCAGGATCTTGACCGACCCGACACATCACGATGGACGCCCCGCCGAACGGCACCCGATCCGAGTCGTCTTCCAGAATCACCTGCAGGGCGTCGTCCGACCACGAACCCGATGTCGTCGGTCATTGCTCCTCGTTCACGTCGACGGACGGGGCCTGCGCCCCGCCGTGGGGGATGGTCGCTCAGGCGGCGCGGAGTGCGGCGAAGGACGCCTCGGCCTGCTTGCGCAGCATCGGGTACGAGGTCCTGGACTGGCCGGGGCAGCCCGGCGAGGAGCAGCTCGACCTCGGCCGGCGTGGCGACGGTCGAAGAATCAGCTGCACGTGGGAGAGCTGGACCTGACCTGCGAGGGCTGGAGTTCCCGTCCGAGTCGGATCTGATGTTGCTCGTCTGCGGGGGCGAGCGTTGTCACGTCTGTGCAGGTACCTGGCGGATGCGATCCCGGCCACCTGCAGCCGGCGGACGAAACCCGTCCTCCGGCTCGGACCGGATGGCACAGTGTGAGGAGTGACCAGGGGTCGGTCGGCGTTGCATGTGGCTGCGCGATTCTTCGGAGGCATTCAGCTCTCCACCGGGGGCGTCGGGGTGACCCGGTTGGAGCTGTTCCTCGACCTGGTGTTCGTATACGCGTTCCTGAGCGTGACGGACCTCATGGCGGAGAACTTCCGAATCGAGGGCCTGTTCCAGGGCGTGCTGGTGGTCCTGTTGCTTTGGCGGTGCTGGAGCTCTTACACGTTGCTCGGCAACGTCGTCAGGTTGGACCGGGGATTCATGCGGCCACTCATTTTCGGGGCAGCCGCGACCATCCTGGTGATCGGGATTGCCGCGCCGGTGATCTTCGCCGATCGGCCAGGTGGCCTGTTCGGGCCGTTGATCTTCGTCGTCGCGTTCCTGCTGGCCCAGTTCGGCGCGCTGATGAGTTTGACGTACACCATTTCAGGCGGGACTCGAGGACCCCTTCTACGCGCATGGTTGCCGTTCTCCGGCGGCGCCGTCCTGCTGCTGTGCGGTGCGCTGCTCCCTCTCCACCTGCCGCCGGACGTCGACGATGGGACCGTCCGACTGACCCTCTTCTTCGCCGCCACCGTCGTCGACTTCATCGGCGTGCGCGCGCTCGGCGCGGGCAACTGGCGGATCGCGTCCGTGCCGCACTGGGCCGAGCGGCACCGGCTGATCATGCTCATCGCGCTTGGCGAGACAATCATCTCGATCGGCACCAGCCGTGGCCTCATCGGCGACCCTCCGATCACCTGGTCGGTCATCGGAGGTTCCGCCCTGGGCCTCGTCGTCGTGGCCGTGCTTTGGTGGCGCTACTTCGACATCGCCGGATTCGCCGCGGAGCAGGCGCTGGAGCACCAGCCGACAGCCACCAGATCACGACTGGGCCGGGACGCGTATAGCGTCCTGCACGTTGTCATGATCGTCGGTCTCGTCCTCATCGCGCTGGGGCTCAAACGCGCGTTCAGTTCCGTCGAGCCCGCCACCGCGTACCGGTGGGACCAACTGAGCACGTTCGTCCTCTACGGAGGTGTCCTCTTCTACCTACTCGGTCTGGTGGCGCTCGAGCACCGCACCATCCGCCTGCTGGGTCGTAGCCCGTTGCTGGGGGTCGTCCTGGTGACCGCCTTGGTTCCGGTTGCGGTCCGCCTACCGCCGGTAGGCGCGGTGGGCCTGCTCGCCGCCGTTCTCACCAGCATGGTCCTGGCCGACCTCACCGTCTTCCGCCAGCGGCATCATGTGCTGCACAGGCAGGCGGCGGAGGCGTCGGTCCGCGCCGCCGCTACCGGAGTCACACCAAAGGAACTGTTCCTCGATCTGGTGGTCGTCTACACGTTCATCCAGGTCACCGTGTTGATGACCCGACACCCCACCGGGGTCGGGGTCGCCCAGGCCCTGGCGGTGCTCACCCTGCTCTGGGTCGCCTGGTCCCTTTACACCCAGGTGGGAAACGTCCTTCGCAGCGAGTCCATCCCCGTGCGGTTGAGCGTCCTACTGGTCGTCGCCCTGACCCTGACGATCGGCATCGCCATCCCACAGGCGTTCGACGTGGTACCCGACGGATTGCCCGGCCCGATGATCGTCGTGCTCTGCTATATCGTGCTGCGCGTGCTGCACCTGAGCACGCTTCGGCTGGTCGTCCGCCCGGACCGGCTACCACAGGCCCAACTGCTGCGGGCGAGCATTGCGACCGTGGCGGCGCTCATCCTGCTGTTGCTCGCCTCGCTGGCATCCTCGCGGCCGCATGCCCCCGAAGGGCTGAACCAGCTCGTGGCAAGCCTCTGGCTGATGGCCATCGTCGTCGACCTCGCCGGGGGCTACCTCGTCGTCCGGCAGTTCTGGCGCGTGAGTTCGACCAAGCATTGGACCGACCGGTACGCCCTGATCATCCTTGTCGCACTGGGCGAATCGATCATCTCGGCAGGGGTGGCCGTCTTCGGCCGCGCGATCTCCTGGTCGGTCATCGTCGCCATCGCCACCAGCATGGTCCTACTGGCCACACTCTGGTGGGCGTACTTCGACACGGACGCGATCGTCGGAGAGCGCGTCATGCAAGACCGCACCGGCAACCAGCGGGCCGCGCTGGCCCGCGACGCCTACACCTACCTGCACCTGCCCATGATCGTCGGACTGATACTGCTCGCCTTCGGCCTGCGGAAGACCCTCGACGTGATCAGCGACCCGTCAGGACCAGCGCGCACCCCGCTAGGGCACGCCACCCTCTTCGCCGGAGTGCTCGTCTATCTCCTCGCCAACCAGGCATTCTGGTGGCGCACCCAGCGCGAGATCCGCTGGATCCGGGCCACCGGAATCCTGCTCGTGGCAATCTTCGCGCCGATGACCAGCCCACTGCCACCGCTGTGGGCACTGACCATCCTGACAGCCACCACCGCCGCCGTCATGATGACCGACTCCCACCGCGCCGCCGAGCTACGACGACGGCTACACGAGCCGCCACCATCGAGCATCCTGACCGACGCGCGGCCCGCCAACCCCATCAGGTAACCCGGAGCCATGTCGGAGACCGTCCGGTGCTCGTTGAGGACGTCACGTCTAGTGCCGTGACCACGAACGTTCACGGTGTTGGTTGACACGCCGTCCGGCCTGTCGGTCTGGCGGCGTTGCGGCGGTCAGGCTGTGGCGGTGGCAGATCTTGTACGCGTGCGGCGGCTGAGTGATCAGGAAGGTCAGCAGCTGCTCAGAATCACCCGCCGGGGAACCGGTTCACCAATCCGACTACGTCGGGCGATGGTCGTGCTCGCGTCTGCCGGCGGGAACACGGTGCCGGCGATCGCCCGTCTCGTTCAGGCCGACGAGGACACGATCCGGCAGGTCATCCACCGGTTCAACGAGATGGGGATGGCCAGCCTGGACCCTCAGTGGGCGGGTGGCCGTCCCCGCCAGATCAGTCCTGACGAGGAACAGTTCATCGTCGAGACGGCCAA